>JAIRLE010000008.1 GCA_031259605.1 Zoogloeaceae bacterium | reverse complement strand
GGTTTCAAACCGGAGTTGGTTTTACGATGAATCGCCGAAGGCATCGGGGCATTTTTGAGCGGACCGGAAATCACCTCCCGCCCTCACTGCCCGCCGTATCTTCCAGGAGACTGCGGGTCGCGGTGAAAAGATAGGCGTCCAGCTTTTTTTGCAGATCGGCAGCGAGTGCCGCGTCCGTGGCGGGCGTTGCCCTGGAAGTTGCGCCCAGTCGCCAGACGTGGAGGCGCGGCTTGCCGTTCTTCGGTTGCACCAGGATATTTTCGCCGAGGAGGAAGGCGACGGCCTGGTCGCCGCCCGAAGGTTTGATCACGGCAAAACCCGCGTCATTTTCCGGCAGATCCAGAAGGTCGCGCCCCCAGCATTGATGGCGCGTCCTGCCGCCCAGGCGTCCCATGATCGTGGGGACGACATCCACCTGCGAGCCGACGGTCTCCTGCATCGCGCCGAATTTTTCCCGGATGCCCGGCGCGATCAAGAGCAGGGGCACATTGAAGCGATGCAGATCCATTTCGGTGATCTGCTCAGGGCTGCCGAATCCATGATCGCCCAGGACGACGAACAGCGTTTCCCGATAATAAGGCGACATTTTCGCCCGTGTGAAAAACGCTCCCAGCGCCCAGTCGGAATAGCGCATGGCAGTGAGGCGCGCATCCAGCGAACCGTGGCCGGAGACGCGGGGGACGGGCAGCTTTTCCGGCAGGGCGTAGGGCGCGTGGTTGGAAAGCGTTTGCAGCAGGGCGTAGAAGGGCTTTTCGGCCACGGCGAGTTTTTCCAGTTCCTCGTTGGCGCGTAAAAACATGTCCTCATCGGAGACGCCCCAGGTGGGGTCGGAGAAGACCGGGTTTGCGTAGTCGTTGCGTCCGATGAAGGTGGTCATGCCCTGGTTGGCGAAGAAGCCGGATTGATTGTCCCAGGCGAAGTCGCCGTTATAGACGTACACATCCCGGTAGCCGCGCGCGGAAAGCAATTGCGGCAGGCCGGAAAAGGCGTGCCCGCCTTCCGGGGTCTGCATCAGGTACTCGAACCCTGGCAGGTTGGGAAAACAGGCCATGGTGGCGAACATGCCCTGGTGCGTGTGCGTGCCGTTACTGAAAAAACGGGTGAAGAGAAGGCCCTCGCGGGCGAGCGCGTCGAACCGCGGCGTGATGTCGCCGGATGCGCCCAGCGCCCCGACGTAACGGCCCGCGAAACTCTCCAGCAGGATGACCACCACATTCCTGACCGGCAGGGTTTTTTCCGGCGAAGGGAAAAAGTCCCGGCGGACTGCCGCCGTATCCGCATCCACGAGGGTATCGCGGGCGGCAAGCAACAGGTTGCGGGTGATTTGCCGGGCTTCTTCGGGCGGCATGACGGATTGCCAGGCGTTGTCCCGGTGCGCGGAAAAGCGGGCGCGCGCCGCGTCGACCAAGGTGAGGACGCCGTTCAAGCCCAACTGGTTGGCGAACATGGAATCGGTGGTGAAGGCGTCCCCCCAGCGCAGCGGCGGCCCCTGCCGCAAGGTGCCGCGCGCGGCCAGGACGAGGAGAAAGCAACACAACAGGAAGGCAACGCCGCGCTGGAGACGGAAAGTTCCCGCGTTTTGGGGGGCGCGGAGAAGAAACCGGGTACGGCGTTCGACGAAGTCGAAGAGGCTTGAAAATATCCAGATGGCAAATACACAGAAAAGCAGGAGGCGCATGACCGGAAAGCCGTGCCAGATCATACTCAACACGGTACCGGGGTCTTCCGCGAGATACTGGAAGACGAGGCCGTTCAGGCGCTGGTGGAATTCCCGGTAAAATTCCAGCTCGACGACGCCCAAGAAAAGCGCCACGGGGGCCAGCAACGCGAAATACACGCGGATCGCCCCACGCGCCGCCATGAGCCGGGGACTGGCAAGGGTAAACAGCAAAGGGAAAAGCAGGAAGGCGACAAGTTTCAGGTCGAAGCGCAACCCGTTCCAGAAGGCTTCGAGAAAAACGCGGGCAGGCGTATCCCCAATCAGTTCCCGGTTATAAAGCAACAGGGAGAGCCGCAGGAAGCCAAACAAGAAAAGCAGCGCCAGTCCCCCCGCGCCCAGGAAGGCCAGATGACTTTTGAGTGTCGGGCGGCAGCGGGCAGGAAAGGCGGGGCAAGACGGCGGCAAGGCGAATAAACTCACAGCTTCTTGAGCGTATCGGCCTCGATCTCAACGGAAAATCCCCAATCCCGGTCGATTTCGCCGCGAATCTCCACGGCGTCCCGGGGTTCGACCGTTTGGCCGCGCCAGATTTCGTCGTCGATCTCGACGACGATTTCCCCGGTCTTGTCGCGGAACAGGTATTTTTCGTCGCCCAGGGCGCGCACGATGTTGCCTTGCAACGTTACGCGCGCGTCATCGGGAAGATCCTTGGCTTCCACGATGGTCTTCGCCTCCGACGTCGCCGAGGGGCCGACGAACCCGCCTTGGGCAAACGCCGCCGTGCTCAGGAAAAAGAAGAGAGCGGAAAGGGAAAAGAACTTTTTCATCATGACATCCTCCTTGAATTTCGTTGCAAGAGACCACACGACAAGGCGGCAAAGCCATCGCCGCCGCCGTCATGATACACAAACCGGCGCGCACCAGAGCCGTGCGGCACAAGCAGAAATTAGCGACAGCCCTTCAGAACCTGTTCATCGTAAAACCAACTCCGGTTTGAAACCCCGCCCGTAAGAAAGGCGCGAAGGTCGGGACCCCATTCTTACGACCGGGGTTTCGACCGTAGCCATTCTCAAGGGGAGAGAAATCCCTTCCCAATGACGTTAGACCGGCAGACCTGAAGGGCTGCCGTTAATTTTTGGCGGTTCCCGCAGAGGCACCTCCGTGGCCGCCCCGGGAAATGTTGCGGTCGGGGCAACCCTTCCCTCCCCGCGGCAATGGCGGGCGGCCACAATGGCACCCCACGGTCATCTGCGGATGAGGGGCGATTCACCCCGGAAAACACGGTTCAGGGATGAGCCGCCGTCCCTCTCCCGGCGCTAAAGCGCCACCCTCGCCCGCTTGGCGAAAGAGGGAAGGCATTCATGCGATTGCCCTGGATGGCGCGTGAAGACTGCGGGATACAGGCGGAAAGGCGTTACCATGGCAGACGTTTCGCCGCTTTGAGAAGAAAATCCGATATGAAAGCCTTGTCCCCTGGCCTTCGTCCTGGTCGCGCCAGTCATCCCGCCAGCCCGGCAGGCGCGGGCGCGACGCGTTATCTGCCGATACAGGAATACCTGCCGCACCGGGGGCGCATGGTGCTGCTGGACGCCGTGCTGGCGGCGGAAGCCGGACGCATTCGCTGTGTCGCAACCATTCGCCCGGACAGTCCTTTTTGCCGCAATGACAATGTGCCCGCCTACGTGGGCGTCGAATACATGGCGCAGGCCATTGGCGCGCTGATTGGCTGGCAGTCGCGGCGCGTGGGCGAACCCGTCAGGACTGGCTTTCTGGTTTCCGCGCGCAAATTCACAAGCCAGGTGGCGGCATATCCCGTGGGCGCGCGCTTGCAGGTGGAAGCGCGGGAAAACTGGCGTGACGCCGAGGGTCTCGGCGTCATGGACTGCGTGATTTATCATCCCGCCGACGACATCGCCGCCGAAGCAACCTTGATGGTCTTTCAGCCCAGGAACCTGCAAGCCTACGTGACGACAACATGATCGACGACCCTTCTTCTCCCCGCAGCGTATTGATCACCGGCGCGTCGCAAGGCATCGGCGCGGCCATTGCCCGGCGCGTGGCGGCGGATGGCTTCTTGCCGGTATTGCACTGCGCGCGACGGCGTGACCTTGCCGAAACACTGGCCGATGAATTGACCGGCGCCCACGGACGTCCGCGCGTCCTGCAATTCGACATTGCCGCGCGCGAGACGACGCGCGCGACATTGGAGGCCGATATCGAAGCGCATGGCGTTTATTACGGCGTGGCATGCAACGCGGGCGTCAGCGCCGACAACGCCTTTCCCGCCATGACGGACGCGGAATGGGACAGCGTGCTTGCCGTCAATCTGGACGGCTTTTACAACGTATTGAAGCCTATTGTCATGCCGATGGTACAGGCGCGGCGGCCTGGGCGCATCGTGACGCTTTCCTCGCTTTCCGGGCAGGCAGGCAATCGCGGGCAGGTCAATTACAGCGCCGCCAAGGCGGGCATCATCGGCGCGACCAAGGCGCTGGCGCTGGAGCTTGCCAAGCGACGCATCACGGTCAATTGCGTCGCGCCCGGCCTGATCGAGACGGCGATGGTCACGCCGGAAGCCATGGCGCGCATCCTGCCCCTGATTCCCGCGCAGCGCGCGGGCAGGCCGGAAGAAGTCGCCGCCGTGGTGGGTTTCCTGCTTTCCGACGACGCCGCCTACATTACGCGGCAGGTCATCGCGATCAATGGAGGCATGTCATGAGGCGGGTCGTCATTACCGGCATGGGCGGCATTACGCCTCTGGGCATCGACTGGCCGGACATCGAACGACATTTGCGTTCCCGCAGGAACGCCGTGCGCGCCATAGCGGATTGGCAGGGCATCCAGGGGCTGAATACCTGCTTGGGAGCGCCGGCGGCGGATTTCGAGGCGCCGCCGGAACGCTACACGCGCAAGGCCACGCGCAGCATGGGACGAGTGGCGATCCTGGCCTGCCGCGCGACGGAATTCGCGCTTGCCGACGCGGGACTGCTGCATGAACAGGGCTTGTTGCGTTCCGGACGGGCAGGCGTCTCCTATGGTTCTTCGGCGGGAGCGATGGACGCCATCGCCGATTTTGGCCGCATGATGGACACCCGCGTGGTCGATGGCTTGAGCGCCAACAGCTATATCCGCATGATGGGGCATACCACGCCTGTCAACATCGCCGTGTTCTTCGGTCTGCAAGGTCGGGTGCATACCACCTCCAGCGCCTGCACGTCAGGATCCCAAGGCATCGGGTACGCCTATGAAAGCATTCTGCACAATCACGCCGACATCATGATCGCGGGCGGGGCGGAAGATTTGGCGGCCAGCTACGCGGCGGTGTTCGATACCCTCTATGCCGCCAGCACCAGAAATGACGCGCCGCGGCTCACGCCGCGTCCTTTCGATCGCGACCGCGACGGACTGGTGATTGGCGAAGGCGCGGGAACGCTGGTTCTGGAAGAGTACGAACACGCAAAAGCGCGCGGCGCGCGCGCATATGCGGAAGTCATTGGCTATGGCACCAACTGCGACGGCGCGCATGTGACGCAGCCGCGCGCCGACACCATGGCGACCGCCATGCGGCTGGCGCTGGATTCCGCCAATCTGCCGCCGGAGGCCATTGCCTACGTGAACGCGCATGGCACGGCGACCGACCTGGGGGATATCGCCGAAAGCCACGCCACCTGCGAAGTTTTCGGTTCCCGAATGCCCATCGGTTCGCTGAAAAGCTATATGGGACATACTCTGGGCGCTTCCGGCGCGCTGGAAGCCTGGTTTTCCATCGCCATGCAGCGGCTGGGCTGGTTTGCGCCCACTGTGAATCTCGAACATGTCGACCCGCGCTGCGCGGAACTTGATTACATTACCGGCGCGGGACGGAATCTGGAATGTGAATACATCATGAGCAATAATTTCGCCTTCGGCGGCATCAACACGTCGCTGATATTCCGGTGCCTGCCATAACGTTTTTTATCTGAAAGGAGCAATCATGCGTCCCCGTTTTTTCCGTCTTGTCCTTTGTCTTGCCGGCGCGCTGGCGTTTCCCGCGCTTCACGCCGCCGCCGTCAAGGGAGAGAGCGTCTGCACCGACGACATTTATACCAATTGCGCTTCCGAGGAACGTTCCCTGGCCCGGAATACGCGCCTGAGGCCATTTCGTGACGAGGTCATCGTCGCCGGAAAACCCCAGGATGCCGAAAGGAAGACGCGCGCGGCCATCATCGACAGCGCGCAAAGGCTCAAGTGGAAAGTCATCGAGGACAAGCCCGCCGGTCTGCGCCTGCAACTCGACGTTCGCCGACACCGCGCGGTCATCGACATCAAAATCAAGGGCGGCGGCGTAGATGTCGATTACGTGAGCAGCGTCAACTTGAACTACGAAAAAGACGACAAGGGCAACGAACGCATCCATCCGAACTACCACAAGTGGATACAGAAGCTCTTGAAGGTCGCCCGTAAATCGGCGAAGTCTCTCTGAGGGACGTAACGCGCCGGATTTTCGCCGCCGTCGTCCGCCCGCGAAAACCCGGCTGAATCCCTTCATGCGTCAGGAAAGGAAACCCATGCCACGCTTGTTTTTTCTCCGCGCCTTCGCGCTTGCCGCGCTCTGCCTTGCCCTGCCGGCTCACGCGGCGGAAATGCCGTACTTTGCCAACGAGATTATCCTGCCCGCGCCCGGCGCGGACGCCGAACAGCGGGTGCATGACGTCATCGTCGAGGCGGCGAACAGCCGGGGCTGGAAGGTCGCGCAGGACACGCCCAAGCGGCTGCGCCTGGAGATTATCGTGCGCAACCAGTACGCGGTAGTTGTCAATATCCTCATCAATATCGACATGGTGGATGTGGAATACGTCAGCAGCATCCACATGGGCTACAA
Organism: Zoogloeaceae bacterium; assembly: GCA_031259605.1. GTDB lineage: Bacteria > Pseudomonadota > Gammaproteobacteria > Burkholderiales > Rhodocyclaceae > Azovibrio. The sequence continues at coordinate 7,764 of JAIRLE010000008.1, read as the reverse complement.
GAGAGATGCGGATGGTCGCGAGGTCATTTCCCCGGCTTACGGCAAGTGGATTACCCAGTTGCTGGATGCCGCCCGCCAGCGCGCCGCACTGCTGTGGCCACTGCCCGCCACGCAAACCGCCGCGCCGCCCGGAATACCCGAACCGTCCGTTCCCGCAACGCCGTCGCCTTGATGCGCGCATTTTCGTTTCAGAACCTGTCCATGGTCTCCAGGGGTTTCCCTCGCCCGCTCGCGGGAGAGTGTGGCGCGTTAGCGCCGGGAGAGAAAAAATCGGGCGGCAACCCGCGTCCGTGCTTCAATTGCGCACGATTCGATGCTCCAGCCCTGATCCAGCCCCATGAAATGACAGATTGAAATCCTGACTTCGGTTTATACTGTCGCCTTTTTTTCAAAAGGAGCAACCCCCAAATGCTGAACTTACATGGAAAAAGAGGGCTTGTCGTTGGCGTCGCCAACAATCAGAGCATCGCCTACGGCTGCGCCAAGGCGTTTGGGCTTTGCGGCGCGGAACTTGCCATCACCTATCTGAACGCCAAGGCCGAGCCGCATGTGCGGCCTCTGGCGGAAATCCTGGGCGCGCAGATCATCGAGCCGCTGGACGTGGAACAGCCCGGTGAACTCGAAGCGGTTTTCCAGCGCATCGAAGAAAAATGGGGGCGGCTGGATTTTGTGCTGCATTCCATCGCCTTCGCGCCCAAGGACGACCTGCACGGGCGCGTGGCCGACTGCAGCCGCGACGGCTTCTTGCGCGCCATGGACGTTTCCTGCCATTCTTTCGTGCGCATGGCGAAACTTGCCGAGCCGCTGATGAAGAATGGCGGCTGCCTGCTCACCATGAGCTACATGGGTGCCGACGAAGTCATCGAAAACTACGGCATCATGGGGCCGGTGAAGGCGGCGCTGCAATCGGTCTCGCGCTACCTGGCCGCCGAACTCGGCATCAAGGGCATCCGAGTACACGCGGTCTCGCCCGGACCCTTGCAAACGCGAGCCGCTTCCGGCATCAAGGAGTTCGACAAGCTCATGAAAAAAGCCACCGAGCGCGCCCCGCTGCATACCCTGGTGTCCATCGACGACATCGGCGCGCTGTGTGCCTATCTCGCCAGCGACATCGCCAAGGGACTGACGGGCGGCACCATCCACGTGGACGCGGGCTACCATATCGTCGGCTGAACATTGCCCGCGGGAGGACTGGTTCCCGCGCGCGGGGCGCTCTCCATGAACCCCGGCTACCGGTAAACCAACACGGGAATCTGCGAATGGGTCAGCACCTTGTTGGTTTCACTGCCCAGCAAAAGGCCGCTGATGCCCCGGCGTCCGTGTGAGGCCATGAAAATCAGGTCGCAGCCGTTCTGGTTGGCGGCATTGATGATCGCCTCATAGGGAATGTCGCTGTTCGCGCTGGCCGTATGGCATTCGACGCCCGCTTCCCGGCATTCCCGAAGTACGAAGGCGAACACTTCCTTCGCCTGCTGGTCGGCCATCTCCGCGAATTTTTCCGGCGAGGTCGGGTCAATCAGCGCGCCTTCGCCAAAGTAGGTGACGGGGTATTCCGGCTTGGCGAAAAAGGCCGTAATCCGCGCGCCCGTCTCGCGCGCAAAGCACACCGCATGCCGCACCGTCTTGTTGGAAAGCTCTGTCCCGTCGGTGGGCAACAGAATGTGTTTGAACATGTCGTTCTCCTTTCATGGCAGTTGCTGCATTTTGCAGGAAATCGATATCCGTACTTCTGCATTATCCGCGAATTGCCGACGCCAGGGCAATCGCATGAATGCCCGTTTTCCCCCTCGCCCGCTTCACGGAGAAACGCCCCGTGCCCTGCAAAGGGTGGCGCGGACTGAAAATACGATGAACAGGTTCTTACGCCGGGTTGGGACAGTCGATGAATTCGCAGTCCAGGTCGGTGTTGGCTTGCAGCCAGAGGGCGAGCGCCTGCGGGCCGAAGCGTTCGCTGGCATGGTGGCCGCAGGCCAGGTAGGCGATGCGATTTTCTTGCGCGATGTGCGGCGTCTGTTCGGAAATTTCACCGGAAAGATAGGCGTCGATGTCCGTCGTTGCAGTTAGCGCCAAGACATCCTCAATGTAGCCTTGCGCGCCGCCGGAGCACCAGGCGATATGCTGGATGCGGCGATCTTCCGCGCCGATGGAGAGTGGCGGACGCCCAAGCGTCGCCGTCAGCCGCGCCGCCAGTTCCGCAAGGCGGCAGGGTTCTGGCAGTTCGCCCCAAAATCCCATGTCCTGCTGTCCAAAGCGTCCGCAGACGCGCCAGCCCATCGCTTTTGCCCATTGGGCGTTGTTGCCCAGTTCGGGATGCGCGTCCAGCGGCAGGTGGTAGGCGAAAAGATTGAGATCATGGACGATGAGCGTAGCGAGGCGTTGGCGGCGATAGCCAACGATGCAGGGATTTTCGCCCTTCCAGAAAAAACCGTGATGCACGATGAGGGCGTCTGCGCCCCGTTTTGCCGCGGCGTCAATCATCGCCTGGCTGGCGCTCACGCCGACGACCACCCGCCGGATTTCCGCGCGGCCTTCCACTTGCAGGCCATTTGGGGAATAATCCGCAAAACGCGCGCTTTCCAACAGCGCGTTCAGAAGACTTTCCAGTTCTCGATGTTTCATGAGTGCTCCCATGCGTAGATTATGGCTGATTTTTGCACAAACAACGACGGTCGCGCTGGCCTTGCTGTTTGTGATCATGACCCTGAAACCGGAATGGCTGCCGCCTTCGCGGCGGTCATCGCCCACGGTGATTACCTTGCAGGAGGACGCGCGTGGCGACGCCGCCAGCGGCGCTGCCGCCGCCTATGGTTTCCGGGAAGCGGCCAGGCGCGCCCTGCCTGCCGTGGTGCATATTTTTACCAGCCAGAAGGTACGGACGCAACAACATCCTCTGATAGACGATCCCGTATTTCGCCGCTTTTTTGGCGAAGGTTTCGAGAGCGCGCCGCGTCAGGCGTCCGGTCTGGGATCCGGCGTCATCGTCAGTTCAGACGGTTACATTCTCACCAATTTCCATGTCATCGACGCCGCCGACCAGATTGAAGTCGCGCTTGCCGACGGACGCAAGCTGAAAGCGAAGGTCGTCGGTTCCGACCCGGAATCCGATCTCGCCGTCATCCGGGTGAAAACCGACAACCTGCCCGCCATCACCTTCGGGCACATGAACAACGTCAGCGTCGGCGACATGGTGCTGGCCATCGGCAATCCGTTCGGCGTGGGGCAGACGGTGACGATGGGCATCGTCTCCGCTTTGGGGCGCACACATCTGGGCATCAACACCTTCGAGAATTTCATCCAGACCGACGCCGCCATCAATCCCGGCAATTCCGGCGGCGCGCTGGTCGATGCAAGCGGCACGCTCGTTGGCATCAATACCGCCATCTATTCACGTACCGGCGGTTCTTTGGGCATTGGCTTCGCCATTCCAGTATCTTCCGCGCGTCTAATCATGGAGCAGATTATCCAGAACGGCGAAGTCGTCCGCGGCTGGATTGGCGTGGAGGCGCAGGAAATCACCCAGGAACTGGCGGAATCCTTCGGCTTGCCGGATGTCGGCGGCGCGTTGATTGCGGGCGTTGTGCGCGGCAGCCCGGCGGATCAGGCGCGCATCCAGCCCGGCGACGTGCTGCTTGCCGTTGACGCCAGCGACATCCGCGATCCGCGGGAAATGCTCGACGTCATCGCCGCGCTGAAACCCGGCGAAGAAACCGTCTTCCGCCTGCGCCGCGCCCAGAACATCATCGAGGTCACCGTCAAAATCGGCCAACGACCGCCACAGGCGGCCAGAAGACAGAGGACCGAGGACTGACTATTTGCGGCGGCGAAGCCGCCGATAAACTTGGATAGCCTGATGTTGCCGCCAGCGGTGACGGTGACATGACCGAAAACCTTGCCGCCTTCCGGGATACGTACGTCCTGCGTCTCTACCTGGGTATTGGATACGTTCGTTTCTACGGGACAGGTTCAATCATCCGCCCAATGTCTTCCGTTCACCCGTCCGCGTTGATTTGGGCGATGAGTTTCTGCAATACGGCATCGGCCTCTTCATTGGCGATCTGGCAGGTGCCGGCGGCGGCGTGGCCGCCGCCGCCGTAGGCGAGCATCCGTTCGCCCACATTGGTCTTGCTGCTGCGATCCAGGATGGATTTGCCGACGGCGAATACGGTATTCTGTTTTTGCAGTCCCCACATGCAGTGAATGGAGATGTTGATCTGCGGGAACAGGGCGTACACCATGAAACGGTTCGTGGCATAAATGGTTTCTTCGGCGCGCAGGTCGAGCACCACCAGATTCTTGTAGACCCTGGCGCAGCGTTTGATCTGTTCCTCGGCTTTTTCGGCGTGTTCGAAATAAATATCCATGCGTTCGCGCACATCGGGCAGGTTGAGGATTTCGCCGATCGTATGGTTCTTGCAATACTTGATCAAATCCATCATCAGCGCGTAATTGCTGATGCGGAATTCGCGGAAGCGTCCCAGGCCGGTGCGCGCGTCCATCAGGTAGTTGAGCAGCACCCAGTCTTTCGGATCGAGAATTTCCTCGCGCGTGAACTGGGCGCTGTCGGCCTTGTCCACCGCCGCCATCATTTCTTCGGAAACCGCCGGAAATGCGGATTTGCCGCCGTAGTAGTCATAGACCACGCGCGCGGCGGAAGGGGCATTGGCGTCGATGATGTGGTTCTCGCGCCCACTGGTGTTCCTCAGGGTTTCCGAGAGGTGATGATCAAAGGAAAGACGCGCTTCCGGCACGTAGGGCAGGTTGGTGGTGATGTCACGGGAATTGATGTTGATTTTGCCGTCCTGCATGTCCTTGGGATGCACGAACTTGATGTCGTCGATCAAACCAAGTTCATTCAAGAGAACGGCGCAGACCAAACCATCGAAGTCGCTGCGGGTTACCAGACGGAATTTTTCATGATTCATGGGGATTCTCCGGGGCGGGATCAAGACGATCCATTAAAACACAAAGACTGATTTTGGACACAGGCGCACGATCTATCCGTTGTTTTTTTCCGTGGCGACCAGCGCCGTGAGATTGACTACGCGCCGCACCGAAGCGGCGGGCGTGAGCACATGCACCGGCTTGGCCGCGCCCATCAGGATGGGGCCGATGGTAACGCCATCGCCGCCGGTCATCTTCAACAGATTGTAGGAAATGTTGGCGGCATCGAGGTTGGGCATGATCAGCACGTTGGCCTCGCCTTTCAGCGGCGAATCCGGGTCGGAAAACTGACGCACATGTTCGGAAAGCGCGGTGTCGCCGTGCATTTCACCGTCGATTTCCAGCCCCGGCGCTTTTTCGCGCACAATCGCCAGTACCTTGCGCATCTTGAGGGCGGAAGGCGATTGCGCGGAGCCAAAGTTGGAGTGCGACAACAGCGCGATTTTCGGGGTAAAGCCGAAACGACGAACGGTTTCGGCCGCCATCAGGGTAATGTCGGCCAATTGCTGCGCGTCCGGGTTTTCGTTGACATGCGTATCGCAGATGAACAGCGAGCGCCCCGGCAGCAGCAGGTGGTTCATTGCCGCCAGGGTGCTGTGTCCCGGCGCTTTGCCGATGATTTCATCGACTTCGCGCAAATGCAGGTCAAAATGTCCGGAAAGCCCGCAGATCAGGCCGTCGGCATGTCCCAGGCGCACCAGCAACGCGCCCAGCATCGTGTAATCGGAGCGCACGCGCAACTTGGCCATATCCACCGTGACGCCCTGACGCTTCATCAACTGGTGATAGGCTTGCCAACATTCCTGGTAATGCGTGTTGCCGTCCGGGTCGATGATGTCGAAGTCCACGCCGGGAAGGATTTTCAGATTGGTTTTTTGCAGATTCCGATTGATGATCTGGGGACGCCCAATCAGAATGGGATGCGCCAGCCTTTCCTCGCGCACGATCTGCACGGCGCGCAATACGCGCACATCCTCGCCTTCGGCATAGAGTACGCGCCGGTTGGGCATTTGCCGTGCCGCCTGGAAGATGGCGCGCATTCCCGCGCCGGTCTGATAGACGTATTCGGTCAGACGTTGACGATAGGCGTCCCAATCCGTAATGGGACGGGCGGCAACGCCGGAATCCATCGCCGCCCGCGCCACCGCTGGCGCGATGCGCACAATCAGGCGCGGATCAAAGGGTTTGGGGATCAGATATTCGCGGCCAAATTCCAGCCGATGACCGGGATAGGCCACCGCTACCTCATCGGAAATTTCCGCCTCGGCCATGGCGGCAATCGCGTGTACGCAGGCGAGCTTCATTTCCTCGGTAATGCGCGTCGCGCTCACATCCAGCGCCCCCCGGAAAATAAAGGGGAAGCAGAGCACGTTATTGACCTGGTTGGGATAGTCGGAACGCCCGGTGGCGATGATGGCGTCCGGTCGCACTGCCTTGGCTTCCTCCGGCATGATTTCCGGCGTAGGATTGGCGAGCGCGAAAACCAGCGGATTCACCGCCATGTTGGACAGCATTTCCGGCTTCAGCACGCCAGCTGTGGAAAGACCGAGAAATACATCCGCGCCGACAATGGCGTCACCCAGGGTGCGAGCATCGGTTTTTTGCGCATAACGCGCCTTGGAGGCATCGAGTTTTTCGTCGCGTCCCACCCAAATCACGCCCTTGGAATCGCAGACGGTGATGTTCTCCTTGTTTACGCCCAGGCGACACCATAGATCCAGACAGGAAATCGCTGCCGCGCCCGCTCCGGAACAGACGACGCGGATCGCTTCGATTTTCTTGCCGACGACCTTGAGGCCGTTCAGCATGGCGGCGGCGGAGATGATGGCGGTGCCGTGCTGGTCATCGTGAAAGACTGGAATCTGCATCCGTTCCTTCAGTTTGTTTTCAATGTAGAAACACTCCGGTGCCTTGATGTCTTCAAGATTGACGCCGCCCAGCGTGGGTTCGAGCGAGGCGATGATGTCGATCAGCTTGTCCGGGTCGTTTTCGGCAAGTTCGATGTCGAACACGTCGATGTTGGCGAATTTCTTGAAGAGGCAAGCCTTGCCTTCCATCACCGGCTTGGCGGCGAGCGGGCCGATGTTGCCCAGACCCAGCACGGCGGTGCCGTTGGTGACGACGCCCACCAGGTTCGCTCGCGAAGTGTATTCCGCCGCCGCCGTCGGATTTTCGATAATGGCGTCACACGGCGCGGCCACGCCTGGCGAATAGGCCAGCGCCAGATCGCGCTGATTGGTCAGCCCCTTGGTGGGGAAAATGGAAATCTTGCCGGGTGTTGGATGACGGTGATACTCCAGCGCGGCTTCGCGCAAATCCTTCTTCATGCTGATCCTCACACGTAAAGCCCTTGCCTTGACGCAAGGAAGCCGGCAAGGTTACTGCAAGTCATGGCGGATGGCAATTTTCGATCCTTGCGCGGACACAATGGAAAACGGAGGACACGCGACATCGCTTCGTTCCCCTCCGTCATTCTCCGGAGTAAAGCGACGCGGCAAGCCACCCGGAACACCGAGGCACGCCGAGGATTTTCTCCTGAACAGGCGTCTGCATGGATAGGTGAAGCGCAGCCCTTTGCAGGGCGCAAGCTCTCCTGCGAAGCGGGAGAGCGGACGGCAGGCGGCGGCGCGGACTGGAAATACGGTGACGGCACTCATCGTAAAACCAGGGCGTGTTCACACTACTGTTCAAGAAGGTATACTTTGCAGATGGAACTCACTGAAGCGCAATACCACCAGATTGAGGACTGTCTGCCACGGCAGCGGGGCAACGTCCGTCTATCGAACCTTCAACTGCTCAATGCCATCCTGTACATTACCGAGC
>JAIRLE010000161.1 GCA_031259605.1 Zoogloeaceae bacterium | reverse complement strand
AGCAGGACAGCAGGACAGCAGGACAGCAGGACAGCAGGACAGCAGGACAGCAGGACAGCAGGACAGCAGGACAGCAGGACAGCAGGACAGCAGGACAGCAGGACAGCAGGACGTCATATTAGCATATTTGGATTAGGTTACGTTGGCGCGGTATGCGCCGGGTGCCTTTCCGTCCGTGGGCATCGGGTTATTGGCGTCGATGTTTCCGCGGCCAAAGTAGACCTGATCAATCGGGGCAAATCGCCGATTGTCGAGCCGGGCCTGGAAGAATTGCTGCGCGAGGGTTTGTGCGCGGGCCGTTTGCGCGGTACGGTCGATGCTGTCGATGCGGTGGCCGACAGCGAGATATCCTTCATTTGCGTCGGTACGCCAAGCAAGAAAAACGGCAGTCTGAGCGTGGATTACATTGAGTCGGTCTGCAACGAGATCGGCTCCGCCCTGCGCAACAAGGCGGGCTATCACACTGTGGTGGTGCGCAGTACGGTGTTGCCGGGCACGGTAAAGAACATCGTTATTCCAATTCTGGAAAAATCCTCCGGTAAACGCGCCGGAACGGATTTCGGCGTGGCGGTCAATCCCGAGTTTCTCCGTGAGGGGAAGGCGATCAACGATTACGATCACCCGGCGATCACTGTCATCGGCGAACTCGATCAGCGCTCCGGCGATCTGTTGCAGGCGCTTTACGAAGAACTCGACGCTCACCACATCGTGCGGAAAAGCATCGAAGTGGCGGAAATGATCAAATACACCTGCAATGTGTGGCACGCCGCCAAGGTGACGTTCGCCAACGAGATTGGCAACATTTCCAAGGCGCTCGGCGTGGATGGCCGTGAAGTGATGGATGTCGTCTGCAAGGATTCCAGGCTCAATCTGTCGCCTTATTACATGCGCCCCGGTTTTGCCTTTGGCGGTTCCTGTCTGCCCAAGGACGTGCGAGCACTCAATTATCGCGCGTCCAGCCTGGACGTTCCCGTGCCTTTGATCGGTTCGTTGATGCGCAGTAACGAGGCACAGGTGCGCCATGCTTTAGACATTATCGCCAATTACGAAAAACGCAAGGTTGGCCTGTTCGGCCTGTCGTTCAAGGCCGGCACGGACGATCTGCGCGAAAGTCCCCTGGTGGAATTGGCGGAAATGCTCATCGGCAAGGGGTATGCGCTTTCCATCTATGATCGCAACGTGGAATACGCGCGGGTCTTTGGCGCCAACAAGGAATATATCGAGTCGAAAATCCCCCATGTCTCGTCGCTGCTCGACAATGATTTCGATCGGGTTGTGGCGCATTCCGAAGTCATCATCATCGGCAATGGCGACGAGCGTTTCCGTAAACTGGTTGACGCGCCACCGCCTGGCAAACATGTCGTCGATCTGGTCGGCTTCATGCCGCATGTCAGCGGCGATGGTTGTGAAGGCATTTGCTGGTAACTCTTCCCCGTTCATCGGCGCGCGCGCCATTTGATTGAAATACGGAGGAAATGGACGGTATGGGAATGATTTTGTCGCCGAAAAAAATTGCGAAAGCCAATGGCTGGCTGTTTTATCTCTGCTTGCTGATGCTGATCGCCTTGGCATTGCCGCACACTATATTCGATCACGAGTCGAAGGATTTCCTGCTGGTGATAGGGGTGGTCGGTATATGGCGCTATTCGATGGGCGCAATACATTTCCTGCGTGGCCTTGTATTCCTTTACGTTGTTTTTCCCTATTACCGACGCAAATTGCGCAGGCAGGATGCGGCGGCGCCGTCCCATCTTTTCCTGATGGTCACCAGTTTCCGCATTGATGCGGTGGCGACGGCGATGGTTTATCGCTCGGTAATCGAGGAAGCCATTGCCTGCGGCTATCCGGCCACTGTGGTGTGCTCGATCGTCGAGCTTGCCGACGAATTGCTGATAAAAAACCTGTGGGAAAAATATGCACCGCCCGAGCGGGTTTCCCTCTGCTTCGTGCGCATTGCCGGAACGGGCAAGCGTGACGGCTTGGCCAGTGGTTTTCGCGCCATTTCGCGGAAATTGCCGGACGAGCGCGCCGTAGTCGTGGTCATCGATGGCGACAGCGTGTTGGAGCCCGGCGCGGTCAGGCGCATTGCTCCATGGTTCGATTTTTTTCCCAAGGTCGGCGGGCTGACCACCAATGAGTTTTGCGAAGTTCGCGGTTCTTATGTCATGCGCGAATGGCACAGGCTGCGTTTCGCCCAGCGTCACCTGAACATGTGCTCGATGGCGCTTTCCAAGCGGGTACTGACCATGACCGGGCGCATGTCGGCATTCCGCGCCAGTATCGTGACCAATCCCGAATTCATCGCCGATGTGGAAAACGACTATCTCGACCATTGGCGTCTGGGACGTTTCCGCTTTCTCACCGGCGACGACAAATCCACATGGTATAGTCTGATGCGAATGGGGCACGACACTTTCTATGTGCCGGATGCGGCGATCAGGACGATCGAACATCCCCCGGACAAAAGCTTTTTCAAGGCCAGCCGCAAGCTGATGTTCCGCTGGTATGGCAACAGCCTCCGGCAGAACAAACGCGCCCGCCGCCTTGGCCCGCATCTCGGATTGTTCGCCTGGCTGGTGCTGGCCGACCAGCGGGTCTCGATGTGGACTTGCCTGTTTGGCCTGACCGCGGCGCTCATCGCCAGCCTCAAATACAACGTGGCCTACCTGCTGGCCTATTTCCTGTGGATCGGCGCGACCCGGCTGGCGCTGAGCCTGCTGCTGGGCGCCACCGGCCACCCGGTCGGGCCGGCCTATCCATTGATCCTCTATTACAACCAGATCGTCGGCGCGATGATGAAGATCTACGTCTTCTTTCGTCTCGACCGCCAGTCCTGGACGCGCCAGCCCACCAAGCTGACGCGCGATCTGGCCGGCCTCCAGCGCTGGTTCAATACGTGGTCATCCCGCGCCATGACCTTCGCCGCCGCCAGCGCGTTTCTTTCCATCCTGTTGTTGATCGTCTGAGTACATTGAAGTGAATACAAACGTTACACATGAACCACCGGAAGGCCGTCGTCATGCCCGGCATCCGATGCCGGGACAGATTCGTTTCAACGGGCCGGATGGACAGCCCGTCATGCGCCCGTTGCAGAATCTCTCCGCCAGCGGTTTCGCGTTCGATTCAGAAACCCTATCGTTACAGGCCGGCAGCCGTTTCGATGGTGAATTGATATTCGATATGGATGGCTTCCGGATGGGTGTCGATATTCGATTCGAGGTGATCGGCACGCACGCATCGAGAGAGGGCGGCAAGCGGATCGCCTGCCAGTTCCATGACCTTGGCCGGCGGCAGATTGCCGCATTGCGCGAACTGAGCAACGCGTACTTGTCCGGTCAGTTGGTCAGCCTCAGTGGGATGCTCCGTGCTTGGTATAGTAAGGATCTTACCCGTCCGCGCGAGGATGGCGGCATGGGGAAAGGGGCTCGCTTGCGCGCCTGGTTGGGGACGGCCGTCATCACGATATTGGCCTTGCCCACCTTCGCTTTTGGGGTCTACCATTTTGGCCAGTTGTTGCTGGTGACTCGCGCCGTATCGGCGGCGGTGGTCGTTTCGCCCTCCATGCAGTTGTCCATGCCGCGCGATGGCTGGGTGCGGAGCCTGATCGGCGAAGATGGCGCCGTGGCCAAGGGGGCGGCGATCGCGTCCTTCAGTATGTCGGCCCTGGATGTGCTCAAAGGGGGGGAACAGGGCGGCGACCTGAAACCGGAAAAGATCGAGCAGCTATACAACACGCGGCTGACAAACGTCCTGGTCAGTCCGTGCGATTGTGTCCTGATACGGCAACTGATCGCCGACGATCAATACGCCAGCAAGGATGCCGTGATTTTCGAGTTACTCCCGCGCGATGGCCGGGTGGTGATCGACGCGCGTTTTCCCTACAGCAAACTCGCCGACGCGCAAGCGGGCAGCCGGGTCGACATCCGGATTTCCGGCGAGGCGAAAGTCCGCGGCGGCCGTATCGTCAGCAGTACCTTGCTGGATGGCGGCGCTCTTTCCAGCGATCTGCGCGTGCAAATCCAGCCCGACGTTCCCCTGGAGAGCGATCTCGCCGGGCGGGCGGTGGATGTCCGCCTGTGGCTGTGGCGCAAGTGGTTGTGAGGAAAACATGCCTGTGAGCTTCGGCCCGCGAACGTTGCCGATTTTGCCTGCCTTGGTCATGGCTCTGGCGGCCTGCACCGGCCTGCCCGATCTGCGCCTGGCGCGGGAGGCGCTTGGCCGTGGGGACAAAGCGACCGCAGAAAGCAACCTCCAGCAGCTCGCCGACTCTGGCTACATTGAGGCGCAGCTTGTCCTGGCCGATCTGAAGTTGGAAAGCGGCGATTCCGGGCAGATACGCGAGGCCGAAGCCCTTTACCGGCGGCTTGTCGGCCAATCCCCGCGGGCTGCGGCGCGCCTTGGCCGTCTACTGGCGAGCAGGCCCGATGCCAGCGAGGCCGATTGGCGAGAAGCGGCAGCGTTGCTCGAACGCGCCGAGGCCAGCGGCGAAATCGGCGCGTTGTTGCCTCTGGCCCGACTTCATGTCGGACATCCCCAGCTTTTTCCCGAAAACGACATCGAACGGCGCGTTGCCCAATGGCGCGCCAAAGGCGAACCCCAGGCGGACAGGGCGCAGATCGTCCTGTACCGCGCCCAGGGCAGCCACCTCCAACACGGCGATGAGATCGAACGAATCTGCACGGCGGCGCTGGCGATCGACGACACATGCTATGTCGATTTACTCATCGTCTATCGCCACGGCAAGCAGGAGGATAAACAGCGGGCGCTGCTCGAACGCCTGGAAAACGCCGTGCGCGCCGGCGCGCTCCCGCCCCGGCGGATCGAAACGGTCGCCGCCGTCCTGCTGGATCCGGCCTTCGGCCCGCCTGTCGACGCCGAGGCCATTCGCCTGCTCGAACAAATCGCGCCGCTCCATCCCGCGGCCTGGATCACGCTTGCCCGGCTGCTCCTCGATGCCCCCGGGCAAGATGAGGAGCGCGACCGGCGCTTGCTGACCTATCTGGACAAAGGCCGCGCCGCCGGGTTGCCGCGCGCCGACCTGATGCTCGGCAGGCTTTATCTCGCGGGCAAACGGGTCATGCGCGATCCATTCAAGGCGGAACAGCATCTGCTCGCGGCCTCCGCCGCTGGCGAATCCAGCGCCGATTTTCCCATTGGCCGGATTTACCTGCGCGGCTTTCTCGGCCAGGTCTATCCCGAAAAAGCGCTTCGCTACTTGCTGGCTTCCGCCCGAGGCGGCAACGCCAAGGCCGATCTTGCCCTGGCGCAGATGTTCAGCCAAGGGCGCGGCATCCTTCCCGACCCGGGCAATGCCTTCGTATTCGGGCAACTGGCCGCGCAAAGCGGCCGCCCCGAAGACATCGAGTTCGCCGCGCGCCTCGGCCAGCAGCTTTCTCCGGAACAACGCGCCCAGGCCGAAAACATGTTGCGCGCCGAACGCGATTATCGCAACGCCACGTCCATTGCCGAGATGCGCGCAATGACCCTGCAATCGCATTGAAGTCATAGATCATGCCCGCCGACAAACTCATCAAATACTATTGCCATGGTTTCATCCTGTCCCTGCTGGGCGCGTTTCCGGCGTGGGCCGCACCGCCAGAGGGCGATAATCTGGGGATCGACGCCAGGATTATCGCCCGCGCCGAGGATGACCGCGATCTGGGCAGCCGCGAAGGCGGCGATATCCATGGACTGAGCCTGGACTTGCGTCCCTGGGGATATTTCGGGCGTGGCGCCTGGAGCGCTTTCACCATGGCCCAGATCGTGAGCGCCAGCAATTCCACCCTGCCGTCCACGGATTTCCACGACGAGACCCGCCGCGACGATTCCCGCGAGGCCGACAACAACTATTTGGCGTTGCGCGAGTTCTGGATTGGCTACAGCGGTCTCACCGCCTATCCCGGAGAAGAATTGCGCTTTGGCCGCCAGCGCCTGCGCCATGAGGACGGCCTGTGGCGCGATACGACTGTCGAATCTCTCTCCTGGAGCCTGGATACGACCCTGCTGCGCGCTTCCCTGGGCGTCGCCGAACGTTTCAGCGAATACCGCAGCGATATCCACGAACTGGCGCCGGAAGACAGGGATCGCCTGCATGTGTTCGGCGGCGTCGCCCGGCAATGGAGGCACGGGCACTGGGTCGGTTTCGATTTCCACCACAGCCGGGACCGCGGTCACTTCAAGCGCCCGGGCGAAGTGGTCGACGATCTGGACAAGACCCGCGCCGGTACGCTCACCTGGTTGGGCTTGCGGGCGGGCAGCGATGCCTTTGCCTCGCGCAACGAACAACCGTTCAATTATTGGGCGAGCGCCATCTGGCTGGGCGGCCAGCGCAAGCGTCTGGTGAGCGCCACGGTCAACGGCCAGCGCATCGCTATAAGCGAACAGAGCGATGATGCCCGCGCCTGGGGTGTGGATCTCGGCCTGCGCTGGCGTTTCGCGCAGGATTGGCAGGCTGGTCTTGCCTACGCGCATGGCGGCGGCGGCGGCAGCCAGGGCCGGCATGACTTCCAGCAAACCGGACTGGAGAGCAATCGTTCCAGATTCACCGGCGTTGCGACCCAGGTGCATCGCTTCGGCGAGGCGTTTCGCGGCGAACTCGCCAATCTCCGGAGCGCGTCGATATTTGCTTCTTGGCAGGCTCGCGGCGGCTACGATGCCAGCGTCGTCGTTCACCGATTCTGGCGCGCCAGCGGCAGCCAGCCGGTCGGCGACAGCGGCATCAGCGCCGCCATGCCGAACGATAGCAAGGACGTCGGGGAGGAAATCGACTTGATCGCCACCATGTATTTCAAAAATGGCCTGCTGCCCGACGCGCTCGGCCAGATCATCGACGAACCATCGGCGTCGCTGCGCTTTCGCGCCGGCATATTCTGGCCTGGCAATGCCTATGGCCGCCAGGCCGACGCGGCGATGTACCGGGTTTCCGTCGATGTGCTCTGGCGTTTTTGAAGTCCATGAAACTCTTGCCATGAACGCTGCCATGAATAAACATCTTTGCTGGCTATGGCTGATCTTCCTGTCATGCGGCGGTGCGGTTGCCGCGCCTGCCGCCGATCAGCAGCCCTACATCGTCGCCAGCATACCAGCGGAATCACTGCATCTGGCCGAGCCGCGCTTGCCCGACATTTCCGGCTATACCCGCGAGGCCATCGAAGCGAAGATAGATGCCAGTCGGCGCGCCACGGTGACCGTGCGAAAGATACCCGGGCAGCCCGTCATGCAGCAGTTCATCGGCAGCGGCAACAACCTGGGCGAATGGGTGCGCCGCCAGCATGGCATGCCCCAGGCGATTTTCATCGAGGGCGGCTACATCAATCTGGCCGATCTGCCAAGGAAGCTGCCCGCCGCCCATTGGCGCGAAGTGGAATCCGGCATTCACCTTGCGCGCTTGCCCATCGTGGTGGCCCAGGGCGCGACCCTGCATATCGACGGACGCACCCGGGAATTGCGCCTGTCCCAGGAAGGCGGCGCCTTCTTGGTCAATGACGGCAAGCTCTTCATCGTCGGCAGCAAGGTGACGGCCTGGCGCGAGGCCGATGATGGCCCGGCGTATTTCCGCAAGTCGGCGGAGTTCCGCCCATTCCTGATCGCTTGGGGCGGCACGGAAACCTATATCGCCGATAGCGTCATCACGGGTTTGGGCTACGATAAGGCCAAGTCCTACGGCGTCAGTATTTCGCAATATCCACCGAGCCAAACCCGGCTCATGAAACGTGGAGAGCCTACAGGCTGGATCATCGATTCCGAGTTCATCGACATGTGGTACGGCTTTTACTGCTACGAAACCCGCGATTTCGTCATCAAGGGCAGCGCCTACCGCGACAACATCGTCTATGGCATCGACCCGCACGACCGCTCGCATGGCCTTATCATCGCGGGCAATACGGCGCATGGAACAAAAAAAAGGCACGGCATCATCATTTCGCGCGAGGTCAATGATAGCTTCATTTTCAGGAACGTCAGTTACGATAACAAGCTCTCCGGTATTGTCCTCGACCGCAGCAGTTCGAATAACCAAGTAGCGTGGAATGAAGTCCGGGATAACCATGCTGATGGTATCACCATTTACGAGAGCGACAACAACCTTTTGTGGGGAAACCGTGTCGTCAATAACCTTCGTCACGGGATTCGCGTGCGCAATAGCGAAAATATACGTATCTATGAGAATTTCATCGTCGGCAACAAAATGCATGGCGTTTTCGGGCATGTAAAAGATTTATCCAATACCGACCGTGACATCGTACTGGACCCTTTTAAAACCGAAGTTTCAATGACTATTGTCGGTGGCCAGATTGCTTATAACGATACTGGATTCTTTAATATCAAGCCACCGCTCAGGCTGACGCTTGGTCGTATAGATCTGCGGATGTCAAACAAAAAAGGGGGGCATGCTGTGGACGATATTATGGGAAAAATTCTAGACTTGCTGGTGCGTCAACAGAAAGCTGTGCTGGTTGTTCCACGAAAGCAAGGTGGAGAAGAGCAATAATGATATTACCTCTCTGGTTAGCGTTAGCGTTTGTTTTTTGCGTTGGCGCGAAATCGGCACATGCCGCAGATGTGTCCGCGCCGGTCTACAAGTCCGAGCGCTGCTGCGAATTGTGTCCAGAAGTTCGGGATGCCAGCCGGTACGATACAAAGTTCTTGAAAGGGTTTTCAGTACTGGTGGCGGGCGAGGGCGACTGGTTGTTTCGCTCCCAGGATTTCCGTACCGCTTTCGATCTCAGCAAGTATGGCCAGCGGCGGCTCCAGCAATTGCATGGTGTTTTTGCGCATCACGGTATTGAAGTGGTGCTGGTCCATCCGCCGACTCGCGCGCTCGTGCACCGTGGTAAAGTCGCCGCGCCGGAACTGGCTGGCTTCGACTTCAACCTTGCTCTGGCCAATTATAAAGCGTTGCTGGCGCGTTTCAGTAAGATCGGTTTCCATGTGCCCGACCTTTCATTGTTTGTTGATGAACACGAAGAGCAAACCCCCTTTTATTTTCATGCTGATACGCATTGGACGCCTTATGGCGCACAGCGAACGGCAAAAGTCGTGGCTGATGCTATCCACCGTTTGCCAGCTTTTTCCAGTATTGGACGCCGCGAATTCGTCACAAGAATAACCGGGCGCATGGGTTTGAGTATACGGCCTGCTATGCGAAAAGCCGTCGACCAGATATGCGGTACTAGCCATGCACAGGAATATGCCGATTATTTCGTTACTGAACCCAAGTATGCGAGTGGTGGCGATGATTTGTTCGGCGACAGTACCATCCCGCAAATCGTACTGGTCGGCACCAGCTATAGCGGGCTAGCCTATAACTTCGCCGGTTTTCTTCAAGAGTATCTTGGCGCGGATGTTCTGAATACCGCAGTACCCGGCGGCGGCTTGGAAGGGGCGATGGTCGAATACCTGGGGAGCGACGAATTCCGCAGGATGCCGCCGAAAATCCTGGTCTGGGAATTCCCGCGGATTCATGATCTTGACATGGATAGTGTTTACCGGCAATTGTTTGCTTTGCTGGACGGCGGCTGCGATAACAAGGTGATGCTGCTTTCTGGTAAAGCCCTGCTGCGTCCCGGCAAACAGGAGGTGCTGCTCAATAGCGCCGCCAACATGTTTACCAATCGGGAGGCGCGTATGGAGATCCGCTTTGCCGATACCTCGGTAAAAAAACTCAGTGCTAATTTTTTGTATATGAATGGAAGACATGAATCGTTGGAACTCGAAAAACCAGCCTGGCGCGATACGAATGGCCGTTTTGTCTTCGACTTGCGCGAGGATGGCGATTGGGCGGGCCTGACTTTGTTGTCCGTGGAATTGGAAGGCCCCGAAGCGGGCAGCGGGCCGCAAGAAGTCGAGTTGCGGGTGTGTCGGCGGAAAACTGTCGATGCGAGGCGGTAAAACGTCGATTTGGAAAAGGAGACAATGATGAAAGCCACTTTTGCCGTTTTTGCCGCAGTTGTTCTTTGCGCCTGCCCGTCTTACGGCGCGCTGGCGCCGCCGCCGGGTTATTACGCGCCTGCCGGACATGCGTCGCCGGACGGGAAAAGCGGCGAAACGCTTTGCCCTGCGCCGCCGCCGCCCCATGTCGGGGCGCTCGTCTTCCGCAGCAAATACGACGGATCGGACAGCGCGCGGGCGGACATCAACCCCGGGGCGGTGAAGGATTACCACGAGCAGACCCGCGCCATTGTCGATCTCGAACGTGGCGTCGTCCGCTACGTGATGCGCGCCATGCGCGACGGCGGCTCGCACGAGGTGGACTGCGCCGTGCAATGGCTGGACGCCTGGGCGCGCGCCGATGCGCTGATGTCTACCGATTTCAACCACACTGGCAAGTCGATGCGCAAATGGTCGCTGGGTAGCCTGGCTTCCGCGTGGCTGAGCCTGAAATTCAGTGTGTCTCAGCCGCTGGCGGCCTATCCCCGGCAAGCACAGCGGATCGAATCGTGGTTCGCGCGTCTTGCCGATCAGACCGTCAAGGACTGGAGCGGCCTGCCGCTCGAACGGGTCAACAATCATTCCTATTGGGCCGCCTGGGCGGTCATGGCCAGCGCCGTGGCGCTTGATCGCCGCGATCTGTTCGACTGGTCGGTGGAACGTTTCCGCGTCGCCGTCGGCCAAGTAGACGAGCGTGGTTTCCTGCCGAATGAACTCAAGCGCAAGCAGCGCGCACTGGCCTATCACAACTATTCCTTGCCGCCCTTGACCATGATTGCCGCTTTTGCCAAGGTCAACGGCGTCGATTTGCGCGGCGACCATGACGCCGCCCTGCGCCGGCTGGCCGAGCGGGTCATGGCGGGTATCAAGGATCATGAAGCATTTGTCCGGGAGACCGGCAAGAAGCAGGAAACCAACGATATCCAGGATCACGCCGATTTCGCCTGGCTGGAGCCTTATTGCGCGCTCTATTCGTGCACGGCCAAGGTAGAGGGGTGGAAACGGGGGATGCAGCCATTCCGGGTTACCCGTCTCGGTGGTGATGTGACCCGGATATTTCGGACGAACCCATAGGAAAAGAAGGCATCCATGGTTTTTTCGTCCAGCGTGTTCCTGTTTCTTTTTTTACCGGCGTTTCTCGCGCTCTATTATTTGAGCGGGAACCGTTTCCGCAATCTGTTTTTGCTGACGGCCAGCTACGTTTTCTATGCTTGGTGGCGGGTGGATTTCCTGGGGCTGTTCGCCGCGGTGACTTTGTTCAATTACTGGATCGGCCTGAGGGTCGGCGCATCCGGCGTGCGCACGCGGGCTGCCAGACGATGGCTGACCTTTGGCGTCGTGATCGACCTTTGCGTGCTTGGCTATTTCAAGTATGCCGGTTTCGGCGTCGAGAGCCTGAATGCCATCATCACGTCTCTTGGCCTGCAACCGTTTGCCGTCAGCAGGATTTTATTACCGATTGGCATTTCCTTTTATATTTTCGAATCGATCAGTTACATTGTCGACGTTTACCGGGGCGACACCCCGGCAACCCGGAAACTGATCGATTTCGCCGCCTTTGTGGCGATCTTCCCGCACCTGATCGCAGGCCCCGTATTGCGCTTCCGGGATTTGGCCGGGCAATTTTCCAATCGCACGCACACGCTGGAAAAAATTTCCCAGGGCTGTACACGCTTCATGCAGGGCTTCGTCAAAAAAATCTTTATCGCCGATACCCTCGCGCCGCTCGCCGATCATTGTTTTGCCCTGGAAGCCCCCAGTGCGGGCGATGCCTGGCTTGGCGCGCTGGCTTACACCGCACAGCTTTATTTCGATTTTTCCGGTTATAGCGATATGGCCATCGGCCTTGGCCTGATGATGGGTTTCCGCTTCATGGAAAACTTCAAGCAACCTTACATCAGCCAGTCGATGACCGAGTTCTGGCGGCGCTGGCACATCAGCCTGTCCGCGTGGCTGCGCGATTACCTGTACATCAGCCTCGGCGGGAATCGCAATGGCACTTTCGGGACTTACCGCAACCTGTTCCTGACCATGTTGCTCGGCGGTTTATGGCACGGCGCCAACATCACTTTCGTTATTTGGGGCGCTTGGCACGGCATGTGGCTGGCCATCGAGCGCGCACTGCGCGCCGGTGCGGCGCCGCGCCGTTTCAATCCGCTGAAATGGGCGATTTGTTTTTTGTTGGTACTGCTTGGCTGGGTGGTATTCCGCGCCGAAAATCTCGATGTCGCAATACGCATGTACCAGGCAATGCTTGGTTTTGACGGTTGGCGCCTTTCCGAATTGGCCCTGGCCCGGATCGGCGGTTTGCAGATCATGACTTTATGGGTTGCATACGCCATTGTCGCCGTATGTGGTTTATATGATTTTTATCGCCGTTCGCCGGGTGCGCGCGCATCCGGCGCCAGCAGCGAGACAAATTCCAGGGGGGCGCTCATCGCGGCTGGTGGAATGCCCGGCGTTGCGGGTCTGGTCTGGAGCCGCCTTTTGCTGCGTGGCGCGCTCATGGCGATGTTCTGCCTGTCGGTTCTCAAGCTTCTGTCGCAAAGCTATTCGCCTTTTCTGTATTTTCAATTCTGACCTCCAATGACCGTGCTTTCTTCCTTGCGCATTATTTACGTGGGCCTGTTCCTCGTCCTGCTGGCCGTATTGGGCATCTGGTCGCAACGCGCTTTCCTGGACTTCAGCGTGCCGCATGGAACGACTTTCATGGACGGTAAATGGGTCAGGGCCGTGGAAACACGCTACGACGAAGATTTCCCCCTGAAACGCCTGGGCATCAATTTATGGGCGGCGGTGGATTACGTTTTGTTCGAGGAAGGACGTCCCGGTGTCGTGATCGGCCGCGATGACTGGCTGTTCAGCGACGAAGAGTTCGAACCGCTCCTCGGCGCGGAAAAAAACATCGGCGATAATCTGTGCCTGATCGGAGGGGTGCAACGGTTTCTGTCCGGGTACGGCATTCGCTTGATACTGGCCATCGTGCCATCCAAATTCCGTCTTTACCGTGAACACCTGAAAGAACGCAAACCCGTCCGTCTGCGCGCGGGACTTTACCGGCGCTTCCATCTTGCCGCAAATGCTAATGGAATTGCCGCGCCCGATCTGCTTGCCAGTTTGGCGCGGGAAAAGAATAACGCCGCATTGTTCCTGCGCACCGATACTCACTGGACGCCCTTCGGAGCGCAGATCGCCGCCGAAAGCATCGCCCACACCGTGCGGCGGTATGGTCTGTTGAATACCGGGCAGCAACGCTTTGTCACGGACACGGTTGGCGCCGAACGCTACCGTGGCGACCTGCTCCGTTTCCTGCCGCTCGATCCGCTATTTGCCGAATGGCTACCGCCGCCGGACGAATTGCACAAGCGCAGCACGCGCGCCGCCGATGAAGTCTCCGGCGGTGAAGCCTTGTTTGCCGATGTCCTGCTTCCGGTCGCGCTGGTTGGCACCAGTTACAGTGCCAACCCCAATTGGAACTTTGCCGGTGCACTGCGCCAGGCGCTCGGCGCCGATCTGGCCAGCCATGCCGAAGATGGGCAGGGGGCGTTGTTGCCGATGCTCCGCTTCCTGCAAAGCAATGAGTTCAAGAACGCGCCGCCGGAACTGGTGATCTGGGAATTTCCGGAGCGCTACCTGCCCGCGCCTGTCGATTCGAGCCAATTCGACGCTCAATGGCTCGAACGGCTCGGGGCTGCCGCCACTGCGGGAGAACACCGCGCCATTTGCGCAATCAACGCTGTTTCACCGTATGGAGAGATGTGAAATGAACGTTAACCGAAAAACATTTGCCGCCATTGCCGTCCTGTTGTCCGCCGGAATGCTTTCCTGGGCGGTCCAGGCTGGCGATGCCGCGCTTTATGGCCCCGCCGCGCCCAAGGGTTCGGCTTTCGTGCGGCTCTATAACGCCGCGGCCCAGGAAGCGGACGCCAATGTCGGCGCCATCCGCTTCGGTGAAGTCGACCCGCAGGACAGTACCGATTTCAATTTCCTTCCCGCCGGCGACTACGATGCCAGGGTCGGCGAGCAAGCCGTTGCGCTGCGGCTCGAAGCGGATCATTACTACACTCTGGTCAATTTGCCGAATGGCGCGCCAGTACTGGTCGAGGAACCACCTTTCAAGAACCGGCAGAAAGCGCTGCTGCGCGTGCAGAACCTCAGCGCTGTGTCGCTCAGCCTGAAAACCGCGGACGGCAGGACGCCGGTCGTGGAAAACGTTGCCCCACAGGGGCGCGGCGAGCGCGAGGTCAACCCGGTGAAAGTCAGCCTCGCGTTGTTCGATGGCGAACGCAAGATCAGCGACCTCAAGCCGGTGGCGCTGGAGCGCGGCGAAGCGGTCTGCCTTTTCATCACCGGCGGCAACGGCAAGCTTTTGCCCGTATGGGTGAAACGCTTGCCGAAAGCGGACTGACGCGAAGCCCGCCGTGCGTCGAATCCTCGCGGGCACTCTACACTCGGACAATTTCAAGGAGGCTCTTTCATGGTTCCCGTCATCCTTTCCGGCGGTAGCGGTTCCCGGCTGTGGCCGCTGTCGCGCAAGCAGTTTCCCAAGCAATTCCTCGCATTGACCGGCGAACATTCCCTGTTCCAGCAGACTCTTGAACGACTGGCTTTCGGCGATATGCGAGCGCCGCTGATTGTATGCAATCGAGATCACCGCTTCATCGTCCAGGAGCAACTCGCCGTTTTGAATCTGCCCGCACAAGGCATCCTGTTCGAACCTTTCGGGCGCAACACCGCGCCGGCGGTAGCGATTGCCGCGATGAAGCTGCTCGCCGACGGCCGCGACGATTTGCTGCTGGTGCTTCCCGCCGACCATGTGCTGGATGCCGGCAGCGCCTTCCAGCGTACTTTGGGACAAGCCGCCATTGCCGCCGAGCATGGCGAACTTGTCTTGTTTGGCATTCGAGCGGGCAAGGCGGAAACCGGGTATGGCTACATCAGGGCGGGCGACGGCCGGGGTTTGCCGGAAGGTATGGCCCGCGTCGAACGTTTCATCGAAAAACCCGACGAACAGCGCGCCGCCGAATTCGTTGCCAGCGGGGGTTATTTCTGGAATAGCGGCATCTTCCTGTTCCGCGCCAGCCGTTTTCTCGAAGAGCTGAAGGAGCACGACGCGGATATCCACGATGCTTGCCTGCTGGCGCTGGAATGCGGCCGCCATGACGGCGGCAACGTCGAGATCGACGAAGCCGCCTTCGCCCGCTGCCCGGACAATTCCATTGATTACGCAATCATGGAAAAGACCTCGCGCGCTTGCGTGGCGCCGCTGGATGCCGGATGGAATGACGTGGGAAACTGGTCGTCGATCTGGGATGTGCATGGCAAGGATCGAAACGGCAATGTGGTCAAGGGCGATGTGGCATTGCAGGACGTCCGCAATTGCTTGATATATGGCGGCGATCACGGCAAGTTGGTTTCGTTGATCGGCCTGGAAGATATCGTGGTGGTGGATACCAAGGATGCCGTCATGATTGTCCGCAAGGATCGCGTCCAGGACGTCAAGAAACTGGTCGACGATCTCAGGCAGCGAGGACGCCCGGAAGCCGATAGCCATTGCAAGGTGTATCGTCCCTGGGGCAATTACGACTCGGTAGACATGGGCGGGCGCTTCCAGGTCAAGCGCATCACTGTCAAACCCGGTGCGCAATTATCCTTGCAGATGCATCACCACCGCGCCGAACACTGGATCGTAGTCTCCGGCACCGCCCGGGTGACCTGCGGCGACAAAACTTTTTTGCTCACGGAAAACCAGTCTACCTATATCCCCATCGCCTCCGTCCACCGCTTGGCCAATCCCGGAAAGATTCCGCTCGAAATCATTGAGGTGCAGTCCGGCAGCTATTTGGGTGAGGATGACATCGAACGTCTTGAAGATGTGTATGGACGAATCGAGCAGCGGCCATCCTGAGCCGATATTGGATCAAGACAGATTCTCGGCGACAGACCTATTCCTCGCCAGGGGTTGATCCAGTTCCCATATCGTGGCGGCTTTTTGCCGGTATTCGTCGAAATAGGTATTGGCTTCAGCATAAGAAATATGGATTTGCTCGAACGTATCGAAAGGAGGAAAGCCCGGTGGCGCCGCCTCGCCGTCATGGCGCCCGGGATTGCCGTCTCGTATTCGGAAGCCGGGTTGTTTGACAATACCAATACGGCTCTGGATTTCGGCGCGTTGTCCGCTGCAATGCGGTTTCATACCAATACCCGGTGATCTGGCGGCGGTCAGGGAAAACAGGAAATCGGCCTGCGTCAACGCACGCGGCCAGATCGTAGCGTCGATCGATGTGGTCCGCAACACGGAAGTTTTGGGGAACGCCAATGTCGGCATCTTCTGGCCGGAAAACCCAACACCCGGATTTGCGAAGGAGAGGCCATGCGGCAAGCGTGGAATGGCATGAGCTTGGCATGGCCGAAAAATATTTTCCGGCTTTTCGCCAAATCCGGAAACGCGCGGATTTCCCGCTTCCTGTCCGGCGGGCAAAGCATCGCGCCATTCTTTACAAAAAGTAATCGGGTTTGACACTCTCGCCGCGATTCACCACCATTGTCCGGCCCCATTCACCAAAGCCCGCCCATAAAAGATGTCCGCCTCGCTCCAGCAACGTTCGCTTGCCGCCGTCTGGCACCCATGCACCCAAATGAAACACCACGAAATCCTGCCGCCGGTGCCGGTCGTCCGCGGCGAGGGGCCGTGGCTCATCACCGAAAACGGCCAACGGCTGCTCGATGGCATCAGTTCATGGTGGGTCAACCTTTTCGGCCACTGCAATCCGCGCATCAACGCCGCGCTGCACGACCAACTCGAACGGCTGGAACATGCGATGCTCGCCGGTTTCACCCATTCCCCGGTCGTCGAACTGTCCGAACGGCTGGCCGCGCTCACGGATGGCGCGCTCGGGCACGCCTTCTACGCCTCGGACGGCGCTTCGGCCACCGAAATCGCGCTCAAGATGAGTTTCCACGCATGGCGCAACCGGGGGCTGCCGCAAAAAAACCGCTATCTCTGCCTGGAAGACAGCTACCACGGCGAAACCATCGGCGCGCTCGCCGTCACCGACGTGGCGCTGTTCCAGGAAGCCTATGCGCCGCTCCTGCGCCAAGCCGACACCGTGCCCTCGCCGGACGCGCGCCGCGCCGCGCCGGGCGAATCCGCCGCCGATAGCGCCCGCCGCGCCATCGAGGCGCTGGCGGCCCTGCTCGAAGCCGAGGGGGAACGCATCGCCGCCTTCATTCTCGAACCGCTGGTACAAGGCGCGGCGGGCATGGTGATGTACGACCCGGAATATCTGCGGCTCGCCCGCGCCCTGTGCGACCGCCATCAAGTACACCTGATCTGCGACGAGATCGCCGTCGGCTGCGGACGCGCCGGCACTTTCTTCGCGCACGAACAGGCGGGCATCCGCCCCGACCTGCTCTGCCTCTCCAAGGGCCTCTCCGGCGGCTACCTGCCGCTATCCGTCGTGCTGTGCCGCGACGAGATCTTCCGCGCTTTCTACGACGACGACGTGCGCCGGGGCTTTCTGCATTCGCACTCCTACACCGGCAATCCGCTCGCCTGCCGCGCCGCACTGGCGACGCTGGCTATTTTCGACGAAGACAACGTGCTCGCCGCCAACCGCGAACGCGCCGCGCTGCTGGGACGGCTGCTCGCGGAAACCTTCTCCGGCCACGCCGCGGTGCGCCACCCGCGCCAGCGCGGTATGATCGCCGCTTTCGACATCGAAGAAGCGCCGGAAGATTTCTCCCGCCGCTTTTTCGCCGCCGCGCTCGATGCCGGGGCGCTCCTGCGGCCCATTGGCGACACGGTGTACTTCATGCCGTCCTACGTCATGAACGAACCCGAATTGCGCACGCTCACCCAAGCCGCCGCGCACGCGCTCGACCGCGCGCTGGCATGAGTCCGCGCCCGGAAGCCGGATCTTCCGGGCGGGAGCGAACGAGTACATGAGCGCGCCTGTCAGCGCACGTCTTCGAGCTTGGCGACATTGTCGGCCACGCGCTGATTGGCCTCGTGCCAGCGTTTTATCAGGAACATGGACGCGGCGAGGAAAATACCGAACACGTAGATGATCGTGCTCACCGACAGATCGAGCCAGACCAGCAGCGCGTAGCCCGCCAGCATCAGCAGGATGGAAAGATTCTCGTTGAAGTTCTGCACCGAGATCGAATGGCCCGCCCCCATCAGGATATGGCCGCGATGCTGGAGGAGGGCGTTCATCGGCACGACGAAGAATCCGGCGAGCATGCCGATGATGACGAGAAGCGCCTTGGCGATCATGGGATCGGTGACATGGGGCATGGTCATGATGACCGCCCCCATCATGATGCCGATCGGAATGACGCTCGTCGATTGGCGCAGGCTGATGAAGCGGGCCGCGAGCACCGCGCCGACGGCGACGCCGATGGCGACCGCGCCCTGCAACATGGTCGCCCCCGACAGATCGAGACCGAGATTGATCGCGGCCCATTTGATGACGACGAATTGCAGAGTCTGTCCCGCTCCCCAGAAAAGCGTCGTGACCGCCAGCGAAATCTGCCCGAGTTTGTCGCGCCACAACAGCTTCAGGCAATGGGAAAAATCGTGCAAAAGATAAATCAGGTTGTTCTTCAGCGGCTTGTGATCCACCCCCGTATCGGGAATGAAAAGATTGAAGATCGCCGCCAGCAAATAAAAGACGCCGATGACCGCGATGCCGCCCTGGGCCGCGTCATTGATGACCGGCGGATTCAGCTTGATGATCCACTCCGCCACGTCCTCGCGGACCAGGAAACCGCCGATGACCGTACCCAGCAGGATCGCGCCCACGGTCAGCCCCTCGATCCAGGCGTTGGCGACCACCAGCAGGCGGTGGGGCAAATATTCGGTAAGGATGCCGTATTTGGCCGGCGAATACGCCGCCGCCCCCAAGCCGATGATGGCATAGGAAAAAAGCGGCTGCACCCCGGCGAAAAGCAGCAGGCAGCCCGCGATCTTGATCGTATTGCTGATGAACATCACCCGCCATTTCGCCATCGAATCGGCGAACGCGCCGACGAGCGCGGCGAGCACTACATAAGAGACAACGAAATACAATTTCAGCAGGGGCTCGTGGAACTCCGGCGCTTCCAGCGAACGAAGCATGGAAATGGCAATCCACAACACCGCATTGTCGGCGAGCGCGGAAAAAAACTGCGCCGCCATGATGATATAAAAGCCAAGAGGCATCGCCCTGGAAACCGTGAAAATCATTGTAAGGACGGTCTTATATCATGAAGAGCGGCGTCGCCCATAATGAACATGTGCAAAAGCCGGGAATAAGCGCGATCATGGTTTAATCGCATCCATCTTCCCGCCAGCCCGGATGTCATCCATGCCAAAAACGAAATCCGTCTACGTCTGCTCCGAGTGCGGCGCACAATCGCCGCGCTGGCAAGGACAATGCCCGCAATGCCGGGCCTGGAACACTCTGGTCGAAACCGCCCTCGAACGCGGCGCGGGCGGCGTTCCGGCGCGCCGGGTCGGCATGGCCGGCACTGTTGCAAAAATGCAAACGCTGGCCGCCCTCGAAGCGCGCGAAGAACCGCGCATTTCGAGCGGTATCGACGAATTCGACCGCGTCCTTGGCGGCGGGCTGGTCGCCGGCGGCGTCGTACTCATCGGCGGCGACCCCGGCATCGGCAAATCGACCCTGCTCCTGCAAGCCCTGTGCCGCCTGGCCGCGGAACACCCGGTGGTCTACACCAGCGGCGAAGAATCCGGCGAACAAATCGCCTTGCGCGCCCAGCGCCTGCAACTGACGCCCGGCGCCCTGCAACTGCTCACCGAAATCAACCTCGAACGCATCATCGAGCGCCTGCGCGAAGCCGCCCCGCGCGTCGCCGTCATCGACTCCATCCAGACCCTCTATTCGGAAAACCTGCAATCGGCCCCCGGCTCGGTGGGGCAAGTGCGCGAATGCGCGGCGCAACTCACGCGCCACGCCAAGCAAAGCGGCGGCACGCTCATCCTCGTCGGCCACGTCACCAAGGACGGCGCGCTCGCCGGCCCCCGCATCCTCGAACACATCGTCGACACCGTCCTCTACTTTGAAGGCGACACCCATTCCAGCTTCCGCCTCATCCGCGCCTTCAAGAACCGCTTCGGCGCCGTCAACGAACTTGGCGTCTTCGCCATGACCGAACGCGGCCTCAAGGGCGTCTCCAACCCCTCCGCCCTCTTTCTCTCCTGCCATGACACCGGCGTCGCCGGCAGTTGCGTCCTCGTCACCCAGGAAGGCACCCGTCCGCTGCTCGTCGAAATCCAGGCCCTCGTCGACAGCGCGCAAAGCCCCAATCCGCGCCGCCTCTCCGTCGGACTCGAACCGGCCCGGCTGGCGATGCTGCTTGCCGTCATGCACCGCCATGCCGGCATCGTCTGCTCCAACCAGGACGTCTTCGTCAACGCCGTCGGCGGCGTCAAGATCACCGAACCCGCCGCCGACCTCGCCATCCTGCTCGCCGTCGCCTCCTCCCTGCGCGACCGCCCCCTGCCGCCCGGCCTCGCCGTATTCGGCGAAGTCGGCCTCGCCGGAGAAATCCGCCCCGCGCCGCGCGGCCAGGACCGCCTGAAAGAAGCCGCCAAACTCGGCTTCAAGACCGCCATCGTCCCCCGCGCCAACCTCCCGCGCCACCCCATCCCCGGCATCGACATCCACGGCGTCGACCGCGTCGAGCGCGCGCTGGACATCGCGCGCGAAAAATAGGGGACGCTTTTATCGGCGGCGCTGCGCGCCGGATGGAAGGAACTGGATTGCCACGTCGATGCGCTCCTCGCAATGACGAGTTCTTCCAACGGGACGCCTGTCCGTGCCCCACCGCCAGAAAATCAGCGTCG
>JAIRLE010000158.1 GCA_031259605.1 Zoogloeaceae bacterium | reverse complement strand
CAACCACGTGCCGGATTGGGAGGCGCTGGCGCGCCTGCAAAAGGCGATGGCGGAGTACAACGTCAGTTTTTTTCAGAACGGCAAGCTCTCCGGTTTCTTGAGCGATATTGCCCAGAAGGCGATAGCGAAGATTACCCCAATGTTGACGGATTTTTTGCAGTCATCGTCGGGGAACGCCTCGCCTCCTGGCGGGAACTGAGCGAATACTACACGCTGGAAGAGGCGCTGGACATGTGGGAAATCATCATGACCAACCGCTATAACGAGTGGCTTGCCATGCAACAGGCGGAAAAACGACATGGCCGTCCTTGACGCTTTTTACTTTCTCTTCGAGGCCGACGCCCGAAAGCTCGAACAGGGTCTGGAAGACGCCGAACGAACCGCGGAAAAGACGAAGGAGAAAATCTCCGGCGTCGACAAGAAAGCGCAGGAGATGGGCAAGACCCTGAAATCCACGCTTTCCAACCTCGCCCGGCTCTATCTGGGCGCGAAGGCGATTGCGACCTTCCGGGAGGCGACGCTGGAGACCATCCGGCAGAACGTCGAACTCGGCAAACAGGCGGCGCAGTTGCGCGTGAATGTCGAGGCGTTGCAGGCCTGGCATGGCGCGTTTGCCTCCGCCGGTTCTTCGGCGGAAACCATCAACGGACTGTTCGCCCGGATGGGACAGCGGACGCGCGACCCGGAAGCCCGGATCATGCGCATTGCCGACCGCATGAAACAGATGGGCGAATACGGGCAGCGCCGCTTCGGGAAAATGCTGGGGCTGGACGCGGAAGCCATCGCCCTCATGAGCCAGGGCAGCGCGAAAATCGAGGAACTCCTGAAGAAGGAGCGTGAGCTTGGCGTAGTGACGGCGGCGGAAATCGAGGCGAGCAAGAAGGTCAATGAGGAAATGCGCGTGGCCATCCGCCTCTTCCAGGACTTGAAGAACCGCGTCACGATTGCCGTCCTGCCCGCCGTGAAGTGGCTGACGCAGGGCTTTCAGCAGTTCATCCGCTTTTTGCGCGAGCATCAGCCTTTCGTCAAGGCGTTCGTCATCGGCATTGCGGCGGGCATTACGGCGCTCTTTCTGCCCGCGGTCATCAAGGCGATCGCCGTGACCTCCCTATGGCTTCTGCCCTTTCTGAAAATCGCGGCAGCAGCGGCGGCACTCGCCCTCATCATCGACGACATCGTGGTCTACATGCGGGGCGGCGATTCGATGCTGGGGCGCTGGGCGGAAAAATTCCCGGCGGTGAAACGCTTCGCGGAAGGCTTGCGGAACGTCATCGACGCCCTGCTCCCGATCTTGAAGAGGATCGGCGATTTCATCGGCGGTTTGTTCATGGGGGCGCTCAGCATGGCGGGCACGGTGCTGGAAGGCTGGGGGCTGATCCTTGCCGAGGTGGTCCTGCCGTGGTTTCATAATCTGCTCGATTCCGTCGATGCGTTTTTTGCGCTCTTCAAAGGAAATACCCGTCTGTTGATGGCGCAATGGGAAAAATTCTGTGAGTTGATCAAGAATATTTTCGGCTTCGCCATCGAGATCGGCAAGGCGGTCGGCGGACTTATGGGCATTGGCGGCGGATCGGAGGTATTCGAGGGCGGCAAATCCGCGCCAGTCAATCGCGCCAAAGCCACGAATCCCGCCCTGGCGAACAACATCCTGAAGGGACGCCAGATCGTGAGCCAGGCCGGAAAAACGCCCCTGGTCCATCGCGCGCCAGGCGTCGCGGCAACGGCGGCGCAAAACCGGACGGCCATCAACAAGACGAACACCGTCAATATCCAGGCGGTCAATGTCCAGACGCAGGCCACTGACGCCGAAGGCATCTCGAAGGGCATCAACCAGGGTCTGGAAAAGCAGTTGTCCGGCGCGCTCAATCAGTTCGACGACGGGGTGGCGGCTTGATCCCTGAATGAAAGGAATCTTCAGAAAATGAGCCTTGCGGCGCAAGACGTGGTGGCCGTCATGGACGGCGAATACCGCCCGCTTTTCGAGTTGGCGCGCCCGGCGAAGGCCAGCGTCAATGAATACTCGAAGCTGGCCGAGCATCCGGTCGAATCCGGGGGAACCATCGTCGACAACCGGGTCATCCAGCCCACGGAAATCGAGATGATGGTCTGGGTGACGGACTACGCCAACACCTACCCGCGTATCAAGCAGGCGTTCAACCGGCATGAATTGTTCATCGTGCAGATGCGGACGGGCATCTACGAAAACATGGCGCTGGAAGCCATTCCGCATGAAGAGACGGCGGAAAGTTTCGATGTCGTGGAAATGGCCTTGAAGTTCCGCGAGGTAAAACTCGTCGCCGCGCAGTTCCAGAGCCTGCCGCCCGCGAAGGTGTCGTCGAAGCGCGACGCCTCCACGGTCGACAAGGGCGAACAGAAACCGAAATCCGTGCTCGCGCAGACGGCGGACAAGGCGGCCACGGCACAATGGCCGTAATCAGGCGGCTTCCTGAATTTCCCGCATCAGTTCCGGGTGATGGTCGAGGAGCTTGAGCAACAGTACGGTGGACTTGTGCGGTTGCGTCTTGCCGCGTTCGTACTCGGAAAACGCATTGACGCCGCCGCCGAAAATCCGCCCGGCGTCCGCTTGTTTGAGACCGAGCTTCTTGCGAATCTCGCGCAGTTCCCGCGCCCGGTTTTCAATGCTGGCGCGCCGCAGTTCTTCCAGCGCGGCGGCAACCCGCGCCCCCTCGCCGGGGTCGAGTTCGCATTCGCCGCACACCGGACAATGCCAGCCGGAAACGGCGGGAACGGTCATGGACATGCCGCCCATGGTTTCCGTCATGTCCTTTTTGCGATGCTCCAGCCGCGTGCCGTCATCGCATTGCAAACAGAATTTGACGCTCATTTTTATCGCTCCTTGAACTGAATGACCAGCGCGCCGTCCTCGCGCAGGGTCAGTTTGACATAGGCCGTTTTGCCGTTGGGGCAAGGCGCGTGATACACGTCCTGCCAGACGCGATGGTCGGCGTTCGTCGTCATGCTCTTGTACAGCATGGCGGCAGAAAGACCGAGAACTACTTCGACGCCTTCGGCAATCGACAACCCCATTGCCGCCACACCGCGCAATGCCGTCATGGTGAAGGCGTCCGCACCCAGATGCGTCACGCGATCCTTGACGGCTTGCAGCGCGTAATGGGCCTTTCTTTTTTCCATGCTGTTCATATTAACGGAATCCGTTAATTTTATCAAGCGCTTTTGCGGTTTTTTTGGAGGTCTGTTTCCTGACCATGAACGAAATCCCGCTGGAAGCCATTCCGAACCAGAAGCTTTCCGTGCTCCTGGACGAGGCGTGGCACGACATCACCCTGAAGACGCTGAAAAACGGCGCGTGCGTGGTCAGCATCGCGCGCGACGGGCAAGCCGTCATCGAGGGCGCGCGCGCCTGCCCCAACCGGGCGCTGATTCCCTACCGCCACGCCGAGGGCGACGCCGGGAATTTCGCCTTCCTGACCGAGGGCGGCGACTATCCGCAATATGACCAGTTCGGCACAAGCCAGCGCCTGATTTACGCCAGCGCCGAGGAACTCGC
Source organism: Zoogloeaceae bacterium (assembly GCA_031259605.1). Classification (GTDB taxonomy): domain Bacteria; phylum Pseudomonadota; class Gammaproteobacteria; order Burkholderiales; family Rhodocyclaceae; genus Azovibrio. Next base: position 2,716 of record JAIRLE010000158.1, on the reverse strand, counting down.
CCGGATTCGCGGCAATGGATGATCGGACGCGGCAAAGAGCGCTGGCGATCATCCACGCCGTTCTTGCGATTCTGGCGCGCCTGCAAGCGTACTTCGACGCAATGGACGCCGGAACATTCCGCGAGGAAGACCACCCCAGAAACAAGGACGGGAAGTTTGGCGCGGGCGGGGAAAGCAACAAGGAATCCATGAAGCCGCGCGGCATTGCCCGCGACAAGCCGCCCGTGGTCAGTCTGAAAGGCGATGAACTTGGACAAAAGGAAGGCGAAAGCCTGAAGGACGCCGCCCGCCGGTACTACGAAAACGACTTGATGAAGCATCCCGCGAACCGGGAAGGCTTTGGGGAAGTGAAGTTCTACAAGGGCAGCGGCTGGAGCAAGTTTGAAAGCACCACGCAATCAGACCCGGAACAGTTGAAGCTGTTGCCTGCCGTGAAGCCGGTCATCGAGAAGGGGGAGTATCTTGGCAAAGCCACCCCGGACGACAAGACAAGCGAAAAGAAAAAGAATATCAGCGCCTATCACTACTTCGAGGCGAATGTAGGAATGCCGGATGGGAAAAAATACGTCGGCGTGACCGTGATCGAGGATCATGAAGGCAACAAGTTCTACAACCTGACCCAAGACCCGGACGAAATATACGCGCGCAAACAAAGAAGAAGCGCCAAGGCTACCCCAGATTTCAAGACCCGGGACAATGGCGCTTCCGGGGATGCTTTCGACATCCTTGATCTGATCATAGCATGACGCCCCGGAAAATCAAGCCCCTGATCCCTGACCCCTGACACCTGACCCCTGATACCTGACCCCTGATACCTGACCCCTGATCCCTGACCCCTGATCCCTGACCCCTGATCCCTGACCCCTGACCCCTGATCCCTGACCCCTGACCCCTGATCCCTGACACCTGATCCCTGACACCTGATCCCTGACACCTGATCCCTGACCCCTGGAACCTGAACATGAGCCGAATCGATCCGCGCATCGTCGTCCTCTCCGTCGAGGTGGACGGCAGGCTGAAGCGTTACGAGGGGCTGGCGATCAACGCCTCCGGCACGAAGTACGCCAACGCGCTGCAAAACGAGGCTGTCGTCGAGGTTTTCAATCTGGAGAAGGAGACGCGCGACTGCCTCCTTTCGGAGACCAGTCCCTACAACCATCGCCGGAAGCGCAAGCGTCTGCTGCTGGAAGCCGGGCGGGAAAGCGTCGGCGTCTTCCCGGTCTATTCAGGAGACATCACCAGCGCGACCGTCAGTCAGCCGCCGGACGTGAAGCTCACGCTGAAGGCCAGGACGGGGTTTTTCTCGAACGGCACTCTCGTCGCCCGCGCCCACCCGACCGTCAGCCTCAAGACCATCGCGGCGGGCGTGGCGCGAGACCTGGGGCTGAAACTCGTCTTCGAGGCGAAGGAAAAGCGGATCAGCAACTATGCCTTCACCGGCGGCGCGGGAAAGCAGGTGGAACATCTGGCCAGCGCCGGAGAGGTCGACGCCTTCGTCGATGACGACCTCCTCGTCGTCAAGGATGTGGCCGCGCCCTTGCGGAACGTCACGCACACGCTTTCCGAGGAGAGCGGCATGATCGGCATCCCGGAACTCACCGAGCGCGGCGTCAAGGCGACGATGCTTTTGGTTCCCGGCATCCGCCTGGGCAGCAATTTCACATTGAAAAGCAATCTCTACCCGGCCATCAACGGCGATTACACGGTCTATAAGCTCGATTTCGACATTTCCTCACGCGACACGCCCTTTTACTGGATTGCCGAATGCCGCAACCGGAACAGGATGTTCATCAAGCCCGGAGGAGGCTACCTTGTCTGACAACGAAACCCCCTCGCAAGACCCCGCCGACGCGGGCAGTCTGGCGGGCGTCCTCTCCGCCGTCTTCAAGAAGCAGATGCAGGGCGTGGACGGCATGCTGCCCGCCGCCGTCGTGCGTTACGACCGCCAGAACAACACCGCCACGGTGCGCCCGCTGATCCAGGTCATGGGCACGGACGGCAAAAGTCTGGGGCGATCCTTGCTGCTTGCCGTTCCCGTGCTGGCGCTGGGCGGCGGCGGCTTTGTCGTCAATTTTCCCCTGAAGCCGGGCGATCTGGGCTGGATTGAAGCCTCCGACCGTGACATCAGCCTGTTCGTCCAGGCGCTTGCCGAGGCGAAGCCCAACACCTGCCGCCTGCACAGCTTTTCCGACGGGCGCTTCATCCCGGACGTCTTCCGCCGCTACGTCATCGACAGTTCGGACGCCGACGACATGGTGATCCAGACGATCGAAGGCAACACCCGCATCGTCGTGCGCGCCAACGCGGTGGACATCAAAACGTCGGGCGATGTCGCCATCGACGCGGGCGGAAAAATCGGCCTTGCGGCGGCGGCCAGCATCACCCTTGCCGCGCCCGTGGTGACGATAGCCGGGGATGTGAGCGTCGAGGGCAGGGGCTTCATGGAGCACGTCCATACCGGCGTCGAACCCGGGCCAGGAAACACGGGAGGCGTCGCATGATTTCCATCCGTGCCGGGGAAAAGCGCGACATCGGCCTGGACGCTTCCGGCCGTCTCGCCCTCGCGGAGGGGCTGTCGGCCATCACCCAGAATTGCGTCACCGCCCTTTCCGCGCAACTGGGCGAGATGATCCACGCCGCCGACCAGGGCGTGCCGACAATGGCCGCCGTCTGGGAAAAATACAACCCGGCCGTCTTCGAGGCGATGGCGCGAAAG
>JAIRLE010000022.1 GCA_031259605.1 Zoogloeaceae bacterium | reverse complement strand
GGCATCAAACTCTTCGAGCACCCCATCCACGACATCGTTGCCAGTTACGAGCAAGGCTTCGGAGCCGCCTTCGGCGAGCCGATCGAGGGTGTGGCGCAGGAAAACCTGCAAGCCCGCGTACGCGGCACCATACTGATGGAATACTCCAACCAATTCGGTGCCCTGCTCCTCGCCACTGGCAACAAAAGCGAGATATCCGTCGGCTACTGTACGCTCTACGGCGATACCAACGGCGGCCTGGGACTCATCGGCGACCTCTACAAAACGGAAGTCTTCGCCCTTTCCCGCCATCTCAACGAAACCGCCAAGCGCGAGCTGATCCCCAATGCCATCATCGAAAAACCGCCTTCAGCCGAGCTTGCGCCCGGCCAGAAAGACACCGACAGCCTGCCACCCTACCCGGTGCTGGACACGATCCTGAAAATCCTGATCGAAGGCGAACGTCTCTCCGCCGAAGAACGCGACGCCGTCAAGGCCGATTACGCGCGGCTGACCGAGACGGAAGACGGCGCGGCGCTGATCGCGCGTGTGCGGCGGATGATCTGGAAAAACGAATACAAACGCCGCCAGGCACCGCCGATCCTGCGATTGCGGCCACGCGCGTTCGGCAACGGGCGGCGGATGCCGATTGCGGCCAAGTATCCGTAACCAGGAGACAGACGCGACATGAACGCCGGAGCGGGCGGCGGCGCGAACTGGAAATACGATGACGGCATTCAAGCGATTGCCCTGCGCCGCCTGGATATTCCGCGCGACGCCTTGTCTTCTGATCTAGAATCATCGTTTTCCCTTGTCTGGAGGTCTTCGTGACCGGAATCACCATTGCGCTGTCCAAGGGCCGCATCTTCGAGGAAACCCTGCCTTTGCTGGCGGCGGCGGGCATCGTGCCGGACGAAAGTCCGGAGGCTTCTCGCAAGCTTGTCATCGGCAGCAACCGGCCGGGAGTGCGGCTGGTCATCGTGCGCGCTTCCGATGTGCCGACCTATGTGCAATATGGCGCGGCGGATCTGGGCGTGGCGGGCAAGGACGTGTTGATCGAGCATGGCGGCGCGGGCCTGTATCAGCCGCTTGACCTCAATATTGCCCGTTGCCGCATGGTGGTGGCCGCACCCGAAGGCTTCGATTACGCTTCTGCCGTGCGGCAAGGGGCGCGTCTCAAGGTGGCGACCAAATATATCCGGACGGCGCGCGAGCATTTCGCCGCCAAGGGCGTGCATGTCGATCTCATCAAGCTCTATGGCTCGATGGAGTTGGCGCCGCTGGCGGGATTGTCGGACGCCATTGTCGACCTGGTGTCTTCCGGCGCGACACTGAAGGCCAATCAACTTCTCGCGGTGGAGCCAATCATGGAAATTTCCAGCCGTCTCATCGTCAACCAGGCGGCGCTGAAACTGAAGCGCGACGCCCTGCAACCGATTATCGACGCCATCTCCGGCGCGGTGAAAGCGTAAGTGGAAATGCCGAACATCAAACGACTGGACAGCGGACAACCCGGCTTTCCAGCGGCGCTGGAGGCGCTCCTGGCCTTCGAGGGCGCGCAGGAAGCGCACATAGAAGACACGGTCGCCGCCATTCTTGCCGATGTCCGGCAGCGCGGCGATGTGGCGGTGCTGGAATATACCCGGCGTTTCGACCGTCTCGACGTTGACAAAGCGTCCGGCATGGCCGCGCTGGAAATCCCGCGCGCCGAACTCGACGCCGCCCTGACCGCGCTTTCTCCGGAGCGCCGCGCGGCGCTGGGGGCGGCGGCGGAACGCATCCGCCGCTTTCACGCAAGGCAGATGCAGGCAGGCTGGCAATACACGGAAGCCGACGGCACCCTGCTGGGACAAAGGATTACGCCGCTTGAGCGTGTCGGGTTGTATGTCCCCGGCGGCAAGGCCGCCTATCCCTCTTCGGTGCTGATGAACGCCATTCCCGCCAGGGTGGCGGGGGTGGCCGAACTCATCATGACCGTACCCACGCCAGACGGCGAAAGGAATCCGCTGGTGTTCGCCGCCGCCGCACTGGCGGGCGTCGATCGGGTGTTTGCCGTCGGCGGCGCGCAGGCCATCGCCGCGCTCGCTTTTGGCACGGAAAGCGTGCCCCGGGTCGACAAAATCGTCGGCCCCGGCAATGCCTATGTCGCCTGCGCCAAACGGCGGGTATTCGGCATGGTCGGCATCGACATGGTAGCCGGGCCTTCGGAAATTCTCGTCGTGGCGGACGGCAGCGCCAACCCCGACTGGGTGGCGATGGATCTGTTCAGCCAGGCCGAACACGACGAACTTGCGCAGAGCATTCTCATCAGTCCCGATGCCGCCTATCTCGACGCCGTACACGCCAGCATGAAAAAGCTGTTGCCTGCCATGCCGCGTCGCGCCGTCATCCTTGCCGCGCTGGAAAACCGGGGCGCGCTCATTGCGACGCGCGATCTGGCGGAGGCCATTGACATCGCCAACCGTGTCGCCCCCGAACACCTGGAGCTTGCCCTGCGAGACGCCGACGACTGGGTCGAGCAAATCCGCAATGCCGGCGCGATTTTCATCGGCCCTTATACTTCGGAAAGCCTGGGTGATTATTGCGCCGGCCCCAACCATGTGCTCCCCACTTCCGGCAGCGCCCGCTTCTCTTCTCCCCTGGGCGTCCATGATTTTCAAAAACGCAGCAGCCTGATTCGCGTCTCCAAAAGCGGCGCGCAAACCCTGGGGAAAATCGCCGCCACCCTCGCCGACGGCGAAGGCTTGCCCGCGCATGCCTGTTCGGCGCGTTACCGGCTGGCGGATGAGGATACGTAACCCGCCATGTTGACCACCTCTTCCCTGCTGCAAAAGGAACGGGCGCTGCAACTGGCCTGGATCAGGTACCAGGCGTATCCCAATTTCGAGCATTTCGTTGAATTTTCCTTGTCGATCAACAACTGCACCGATACCCTGAGCCAGCAGTCGCAAACCGGTCTGCATCATGCCTGCCGTCAATTGGAACAACAGGCGCTGACTCTGTTCGGCAACGAAAACAGCCATCCGATTGCCGAAGACATCATGCGGACACTGGGTGAGCAGGTGGCGCGATTAAGCGGATTGCTGCGACACTACTGCGCCAACGAAGGCGAAGTCACGGAAGAACGCCGCGCCCGTCAGGAACCCGATACCGCCTCCTCGACGGTCCGGATATTGAACAGCGCTCAACAGGTTTTTCTGATGGGCGAACACAGTGTGCGCCAACATGATCTGGCAACCCAGCTTGGCTATTTCGGCATTTCGGTGTGCGAGGACGGCTGGGAACTGCCCGCGCCCAACCATTCCGGCCTCGGCGTGTATCTGCTGGATGTTGGCGAACAGCCCGCCACGCGCTGGATCCCGATACTGCAACAGTTGCGCGAGCGGGTGCCGTTGGCGCACATCGTTTGCCTGGGAATGCCGAATGAGTTCGTCGCCATCAATCAGGTGTTGCAGGCGGGCGCGGATCACTGCATGGCGCAGAACGCCAGTCTGCAACAGATTTTGAGTCAGGTGCTGGCGCATGGGGAAATCGAGGAGCAGGAATCCTATCGCGTGCTGATCATCGAGGATTCGCGCACGGCGGCGCATGTCATCAACCGTGCGCTGGAAGAGCGCGGCACGCTTACCCAGGTGCTCTACGATCCGCTGCAAACGCTTGCCGTCATCCGTCAATTCCAGCCCGATCTGATCCTCATGGACATGTACATGCCCAGTTGCACGGGCGTGGAAGTGGCGCGGGTGATTCGCCAGTACGATGAATTCCTGAGCATTCCCATTGTCTATCTTTCCAGCGAGACCAATATCGGCCTGCAAGTGGAAGCCCTGCGCTTGGGCGGCGATCAGTTCCTGACCAAGCCGTTCAATCCGGTGCTGGTCAATGCGGTGGTCAAGAGCAAAATCGATCGGTACCGGGCGTTGCGCCACTCCATGCAAAACGACAGCCTCACCGATCTCCTGAACCACATCAGCAGCCAGCAGGCGCTGGCGGCGGCGCTGGAAAGACTGCGTGACGGCGAAGGCATGGCGGTGGCCATGCTCGACATCGATCACTTCAAACGGGTAAATGATACGCACGGGCATCCGGTCGGCGATCAGGTGATCCGTTCCTTGGCTTGGCTGTTGAAGCAGCGTCTGCGGCGCAGCGACATCATCGGCCGCTACGGCGGCGAGGAATTCGTGGTGGGTCTGGCGCGCGCGCGCGCCAACGATGCCGAGGAAATTCTCGATCGCATCCGCAACGATTTTTCCCGCATCGTCTTCTATGGGGCCGACAACAGTCCGTTCAGGACGAGTTTCAGCGTCGGCGTGGCGGTCTGCGCGGAAGGCGCGCCCATGAAAAAGAGCCTGAATATCCTGCTGGAAGCCGCCGACAGCGCGCTCTACCAAGCGAAACGCCAGGGGCGCAACCGGGTCGTGTTGACCCGGCGCTGAACGCGCCGCGTGACGAATCACGCCATGCGTCGCACAATCCGCCGCGCGGTCTGCCCTTTGCGTTCGCCCTGATGCTAGAATCGCCATTTTGCTGCTCAGGAGCGCGGTTGCGCGTCAAGTGATGATTTCTGGCCTACTCAAGAAGATTTTCGGCAGTCGCAATGATCGGTTGATCAAGCAGTATTCCCAGACGGTGCGGCGCGTCAATGCACTGGAGGCGGAGATTGCCGCCCTTCCCGACAACGCCCTGCAAGCGAAGACCGGGGAATTCCGCCAGCGCCACACTCAGGGCGAAAGCCTGGATGATCTGCTGCCGGAAGCCTTTGCCGTGGTGCGCGAAGCCAGCAAGCGGGTACTGGGAATGCGCCATTTCGACGTGCAATTGATTGGCGGCATGGTGCTGCATTACGGCAAGATCGCGGAAATGCGCACCGGCGAAGGCAAGACGCTGGTGGCTACCCTGCCTTCCTACCTGAACGCGCTTTCCGGCAAGGGTGTGCACATCGTCACCGTCAATGATTACCTTGCCAGCCGCGACGCGGAATGGATGGGGCGGCTGCACCGCTTCCTCGGGCTTTCCGTGGGCGTGAATCTGACGCAGATGTCGCACGAGGATAAACACGCCGCCTACGCTTCGGATATAACTTACGGCACCAACAACGAATTCGGTTTCGACTATCTGCGCGACAACATGGTTTACAGCACCGACGAACGGGTGCAGCGCGGCCTGAGTTTTGCCATTGTCGATGAAGTGGATTCCATCCTCATCGACGAGGCAAGAACGCCGCTCATCATCTCCGGCCAGGCCGAGGATCGCACCGACCTCTATGTGCGCATGGACAAGGTGGTGCCGCTCTTGACGCGCGCGCCGGAAGAAAAGGCCGAAGGCGATTACTGGGTGGATGAAAAAGGCCATCAGGTGCATTTTTCCGAGGAAGGCCACGAACACGCCGAGCAGATTCTGGTCAACATGGGCCTGCTTTCCGACGGACGCAGTCTCTATGAAGCCGCCAACATCGGCCTGATGCACCACCTGAACGCCGCCCTGCGCGCCCATACCCTGTTCCACAAGGATCAGCAGTACATCATCAAGGACGGCGCGGTGGTCATCATCGACGAATTCACCGGTCACGCCCTGCCCGGACGCCGCTGGTCGGACGGACTGCATCAGGCGGTGGAAGCCAAGGAAGGCCTGCCCATCCAGAATGAAAACCAGACGCTGGCCTCCATCACCTTCCAGAACTACTTTCGCATGTATGGCAAGCTCGCGGGCATGACCGGCACGGCGGATACCGAAGCCTACGAATTCCACCAGATTTACGGCCTGGAAACGGTGGTCATTCCCACGCATCGCCCGATGGTGCGGCAGGATTTCAACGACCAGGTGTTCAAGACCGCCGCCGAAAAACACCGGGCCATCGTCGCAGATGTCAAGGAATGCCACGGACGCGGCCAGCCGGTATTGTTGGGCACGACTTCCGTGGAAGCATCGGAACTGCTCTCGAAGTTCCTGGAAAAGGAAAACCTGCCGCATCAGGTATTGAACGCCAAGCAACACGCGCGCGAAGCGCAGATCGTCACCCAGGCCGGACGCCCCGGCATGATCACCGTCGCCACCAACATGGCGGGACGGGGTACGGACATCGTGCTGGGCGGCAACATCGACAAGCTGATTGCCGCCGTGCAGGATGACGAAAAACTCACGCCCGTCGAGCGCGCGGTGCGCATCGAGGAACTGAGGTCCGAATGGCAGGTGCTGCACGAACAGGTGCTGGCGGCGGGCGGTTTGCGGATTATTGCTTCCGAACGGCACGAATCGAGGCGCATCGACAACCAGTTGCGCGGTCGCGCCGGACGCCAGGGCGACGCCGGTTCCTCGCGCTTTTATCTGTCGCTGGATGATCCCCTGTTGCGCATCTTCGCCGGCGAACGGCTGCGCGGCATTATGGACCGGCTGAAAATGCCGGAAGGCGAGGCGATTGAGCATCCTCTGGTTTCGCGTTCGCTGGAATCGGCGCAGCGCAAGGTGGAGGGGCGCAACTTCGATATCCGCAAGCAATTGCTCGAATATGACGATGTTGCCAACGATCAGCGCAAGGTGATTTACGCCCAGCGCAACGAGATTCTGGAAAGCGACGACATTTCCGAGACCATCACCGCCATGCGGCACGGCGTGTTGGCGGATACTTTCCGCCAGTTCATCCCGGAGGATTCCGTCGAGGAACAATGGGACATTGCCGGCCTCGAACGCGCCCTGCTGGGCGATTTCCTGCTGGAAGCGCCGGTTGGCCAGTGGCTGAAGCAGGACAACACCCTGACCGCCGAAGCCATCCTGAAGCGTCTGGCCGCGCTCATCGACGAGGCGTATGCCGCCAAGGTCACGCGGGTTGGTCAGGGCATCTTTGCCCAGTTCGAGCGCAACATCATGTTGCAAAGCCTGGATACGCACTGGCGCGAGCATCTGGGCGCGCTCGACCATCTGCGCCAGGGCATTCACCTGCGCGGTTACGCCCAGAAGAATCCCAAGCAGGAATACAAGCGCGAAGCCTTTGAGCTGTTCGAGAACCTGCTGGACATCGTGCGCCGCGAAGTCACGCGTGTGCTGGTCACGGTGCAGATTCGCTCGCAGGCCGACGTGGAAGAGAGCAAGCCCGACGAAGTGGAAAATGTCCAGTATCGCCACGCCGGTTATGACGATGAAGCGGATGACGCTCCGGCGGTCAGGAAAACGCAGCCTATCCACGCCGAACCCAAAATCGGCCGCAACGATCCTTGTCCTTGCGGCAGCGGCAAGAAGTACAAGCACTGCCACGGCAAGCTTACCTGATTTTTTTTGCCTCACGGATACGGATGCCCCTGAGCAAGAAATTAGCGGCAGCCCTTCAGGACTGCCGGTCCAACGTCATTGGGAAGGGGTTTCTCTCCCCTCGAGAATGGCTACGGTCGAAACCCCGGCTTTTTCAGGCCGGGGTCTCGACCTTCGCACCGCCCTGAAGGGCGGGGTTTCAAACCGGAGTTAGTTTTACGATGAATCTGCCGCCCTTGCCTGCCGCCGCGTCATCCGCCGAACCGCTCGTCGCGCCGCCGCCCGTCCCCGATCCTGGCCCACGGGAGATTTTGAAGACGCTGTATGCGCGCTTTCCCGTTTTCCGCGCGGGTGGGCCGCTGGCCATCGGCATCGACAAGGCCGTGCGCGCCGAATTTCCGGATCTGCCCAGAAAGGCGTTGCGCATTGCCCTTGCCATTCACACGCACAGCAACCGTTACTTGCGCAACATGGCAAAGGCCGGGCAACGCCTCGATTTGCAGGGTGCGCCCGCGGGCGAAATCACCGACAGCCAGCGCCAATACGCGGCCGAACGTTTGCAGGAGCGCCTGAAGAAACAGGCGGAAACCGCCGCGAGCGCGCTGCCCGCGCGCCAAAGACGATTGAAAGTCACGTCCGCGTTGGCACCGCCAGTGCCCGCGGCGCCAACGCCGCGCCGGAAAGCGGAACCGCCGCCACAAAAGCCGGAAAGCGACGCCGCCGCGTCATCGACATTGAGCCTGACGGAAAAACTGGCGTTGCTGAGCGAAAAATTTTCCCGCAAATAGAGCCTGCCGCGCCCGCGCCATGCCGCTTGCCTTCCCTGGAACGCCCGATTGCCGCGACTGCGCGCACCACGCGATCACCCATGACGCCCGCCAGCCCTATGCCTGCCGCGCCATGAACTTCAAGAGCGCCCGCTCCCCCGCCCTGGTCGTCCTCGAAGCCAGCGGCGCGCCCTGCCTGCATTTCAAGGCCAAATTTCACAGAAAAAATCCAGTTGGGCGCTGACGGAGGCAGGAATCAGGAATCAGAGACGAAACCCTCTCCCGCCCGCGGGAGAGGGGGGTAACTCCCGCGCCTTGTTCCAGACGCCTTGATGTTTGCGGCTGCGCGGACTGAAAATACAATGTCGGCATTCATGCGATTGCCCTGGGACGCAGTCAGGAACGCTGGCGCGCGTCGGTGCCCATGCGCGCGGCTTCTCGCACGGCGGCAAACAGGCTTTCCGGGCTGGCGTGGCCGCTTCCGGCGAGATCGAGCGCCGTGCCGTGGTCGACCGAGGTGCGGATGATGGGTAGCCCCAAAGTCACGTTGATGCCCTTGCCGAAAGTCGCGTATTTCAGGGGCGCGAGACCTTGGTCGTGGTACATGGCGAGCACGGCGTCGCCTTCTCTCAAAACCGAAGGAATAAAGAGCGTGTCGGCGGGCAAGGGGCCGATCAGGGTCATGCCTTGCCCGCGCAGTTTTTCCAGCGTCGGAACCATCACCTCGATTTCCTCTTTTCCCAGATGCCCGCCCTCGCCCGCGTGCGGGTTCAGCCCGGCCACCAGGATACGCGGCGCAACAATCCCATACTTTTTTTGCAAATCCAGATGCAGGATGGTGATGACCGCTGTTAACGTCTCCGGGGTAATGGCGCGGGCAACCGCATGGAGCGGCAGGTGTGTGGTCGCCAGCGCCACGCGCAGCGCGCCGCTTCCGGTGTCGCCTGCCAGCATCATGACGACGCGGGACGTATGCGTCTTGTCCGCCAGATATTCGGTATGCCCGGTAAAGGGAATGCCCGCCTCGTTGATGACGCCCTTGTGCGCCGGCGCGGTCGTCATGGCGGCGAACGCGCCGCGCCGGCAGCCTTCCAGGGCGGCATCCAGCAGATCGAGCACATAGGCGCTGTTGGCGGGATCGAGATGTCCGGGACGGGAAGAAACGCGCAATGGCCGATGCAGTATGTCAAGTACGCCCGGCCGCCAGTCGCCGGATGTCTGGTTTGGAACATAATCCCGCAGTTCCACCGGCAGATTCAGGCGGCGGGCGCGCTCAAGGAGAAGATTCCGGTCGGCGAGCACTACAGGATGCGCACCGCAATCGTTGGCGGCCAGCATGAGGCAAAGTTCCGGGCCGACGCCCGCGGGTTCGCCGGAGGTGACGGCAATCGACGGGCGCGTCATTCTTCTTCCAGGCGGTATTCCACGTAGGTTCTGTCGCGCAGTTGCCGCAGCCAGTCCTGGTAGGCTTCGTCCATCTTGCGCTCGCGCAGCGCCTGGCGGGCGGCAAACCGTTGTTTTTCCTGGCTCATGTCCTGGAGGCGGCGTTCTTCCACCCGAATGATGTGAAAGCCGAAGGGCGACTGGACGACGGGACTGACTTCCCCGTCTTGCAATTCCTCCATGGCGCGCTCGAATTCCGGCACGGTGTCGCCGGGATTCACCCAACCCAGATCGCCGCCGTTGGCGGCGGAGCCATCCTGCGAATACAGGCGGGCCAGCTCGGCGAAATCCTCGCCGTGTTTCAGGCGTTCGCGCAAATCTTCCAGGCGGCGGCGGGCATCGGATTCGGAAATGAGTTCATCGACGCGAATCAGGATGTGGCGGGCGCGCGTCTGGCGCACACCGCCGTCTTCCTCCTCGCCGCCGCGCCGGGCAAGGAGCTTGATGACATGAAAGCCGTTCGGGGATTGCAGCAGGGCGATGTCGTTGGTCTTGCCGGACGCGGCATCGGCTTGCAGCGTTTTTGCGGCTTCGGCAAAGAGCGTGGGCAGGGATTCTTCGGGACGCCAGCCAAGGTCGCCGCCTTGTAGGGCGTCGGGCGCGTCGGAGTGGGCGGCGGCGAGTTCCGCGAAGTTTTCCCCGCGCTGGGCGCGTTTTGCCACATCTTCGGCCTTGGCCCTCAGTTTTTGCAGTTGTTCGGGACTGGCGGCTTCCGGCGCGCGCAACAGGATGTGGGCGATGCGCAGTTCTTCGCGCTTGCCGCCCGCCTGCGTCAGAAAGTTGTCGATTTCCGCATCGGAGATGACGATGCGGCTATCGACTTCCCGCTCGCGCAGGCGGGTAATGAGCATCTCGTTGCGGATTTCCTCCCGGAACTGGGACTGGGTGATGTCGTCCTGTTGCAGCGCGAGGAGGAATTGTTCGCGACTCATCTTGTTGTTGGCGGCGATGCGCGCCACGGTCTGTTCCAATTGCGCGTCGCTTACGCGCAAGCCCTGTTCGTGGGCGGCCTGGATCTGGGTGCGCTCCATGATCATGCGTTCGAGCATCTGTCGTTCCAACGTCTCCTGCGGCGGCAGGGGCGTACCCTGACGCTCCAGGCGCTTCGTGACCATCTGCAATTGCGCTCTGAGTTCGGACAGGGTAATGGCCTCGCTGCCGACGATGGCAACGATACGATCGGCTTCGATGACCTGCGGCCGCGCATAAACGGGCGCGGCAATCAGCGTGAGGACAAGGAAAAGGAGAGGGAAAAATCTGGACATGAGGGTTACTCGTTGGAGAGAAGTTCGCCAGGAGAAAGTTCCGGCAATTCGTTGATGGTGGTGTACCCCGGTACGCTGCGGCGCAGCATTTGTATGGGATTGGCACCGATACGTCCGAAATCGTTCAGTTCAAGCTGGAAGAACAGGCTGGTATTGGGCGATCCGGCAGTGGTTTCCAGCCGTTGGGCAACGAGGCGGGCAACCCAGCAGCCGGCATTGTATTCCACACCGGCAATGCCTTCGACCAGGCGCGAGGCGTCGAAGGCGTAATTGTAGCGGCCCACGGCGTACCAGCGGCCAGAAAGCCGCCATTGTCCGGCGATGTCGATCTGCTCGGTGCTATCGACATTCTGCTGGCGGGTGCTCCAGTTGATGCCGCGGTTGTAGCGATAGGCGAATGAAATGACTTTGCCATGATCCGGATGATAGCGCGCGCTCACGGTGGCGCGCTCGGTGGTGCTGTGCTTGATGTTGTATTCCAGCGCGACATCGGCGTAGGTCTTGGGTGCGACCTGGCCGGAAAGGGCGGCGAGGAAATCGGAGTATTTGTCGTGATACAGCGTTTCTCCCGGCAGGCCAACCTTGAGCGGCTCGAAATAGTACCGCTGCCCAACCATCGCCTTGAGGCGCTCGCCGCCGGTCCTTGGATCGATCAGCCGGGTCGTCAGCGCCGCCGTCAATTGTTTGGCGTTATTGATGCGGTCATAACCGGAAAAACGGTTTTCGCTGAAAATCTGGGCGAAATTGAAGTCCGCCAGACTGGAATCGAACAGCGGATAGCGGCTCTGATCCTCATGGGAAATATCCAGATAGTACAGTCGGGGTTCCAGGGTCTGCGTCCAGCGGTTGCCGAAAAGCGCGGCCTCGCGCTCGAAGGTCATGCCCGCATCCAGGCTGAATACCGGCAGGGTGCGATGCAGGCTTTCCGGCTGATTGGCGGCGCGCTGGTTCAGTTGGTAGCGCGTCACATGCAGGCCGAATTTGGGGATGAGGTAATAGCCGGAACGGATGACCGGCAGGGCAAGCCGCGGATAAAACACCGTGCGTCCGCCTTCTTCCCGCGTGGGATGCGTAAATCGGGTGTATTGCCCTTCCGCCTCGAATTCCAGCGCCCCGAAGGCGACGGGGTTGGTCTTGAGGCTCACTTGCGGCTGAAGGAAGTAAGGCTGCTCCAGCCAGTAGTCGCTGTCGTCGTTGTCCGGGTTCAGGGTCTGGTAGCGCAGGGTGCGCAGGCTGGCGGAAAACCAGTCGCGGCTGTAGTTCAACCGGAACTGGCGCGTGATCTGCCGCTGCGAGGTCTGCACCACGCGCGAGGAAAGGTCGGTGAAATAATCGTCGTCGGAAACGCCGCCCCAGTCGATGCGGGTGGAAAAGCCGCCGCCCAGGTTTTGCGTGTGCCGGAGATCGTAGGCGTAGCGGCGTCCGGCGTACATCTTGTCCCTGGGGACAAATTCGAGATGCGCTTCGCTGTCGGCGTAATGGTCCTTGTAGCGAACTTCCGCGCCAACTTGCAGCCCGCGCTTGCTCATGACGCGCGACGCGATGGTGGCGTCGTAATTGGGCGCGATGTTCCAATAATAGGGAATGGACAAATCCAGTCCGGTGCGCGTAGAGGAAGAAAAGGTCGGCGCAAGCAGGCCGGACTTGCGTTGATTGTTGAGCGAGAAGGAAAGATAGGGCGCGTACAGGATGGGCACATCCTTGAAATACACGGTGGCGTCGCGCGCCACGCCGTTGTTTTCGTCGTAATCGAGCTTGATGTCGCTGCTTTTGGCAAACCAGTCCTGCCTTGCCGCCGCATCCGGCTTGCAGGTGGAATAGGTGCCGCTTTCGACGCGAAACTGGTTTTCGCCTTCGAAATGGATGCGTTTCGCCTGTCCGTAACCGGTGCTCAAGCGCGGCGGCAACGCGGGCAAGGGTTCCGTTCGTCCCGGCAGGTAATTCTGTTTGTCATTGGAAGGTTCCATGAAACGGTTGATTTTGTAGCTGGCCTTATCGAAATAGCCGATACGCTCGCTGATTTTCATTTGCAGATACGGCCCGCTGACCTCCGCGCCCGCTTGGACGACGCGAACATTACCGGCGGCGCGGATTTCGTCTTCCAGCGGATAGTAATCCATCTTGTCGGCGAACATCCTGATGTCATCGGTACGCAGGCGGACATCGCCCGTGGCGCGCGTGATTTCGTCCGTCTGGCCGCTGATTTTATCGGCGAGGATCGTGGTCTGGTCCGACCCCGCGCCATCCGCCTGGTATTCTTCGTTTTCGCCGCCGGCGGGCGTATCGCGGTTTCCGGGCGGTGGCGAGGAAAGTCCGGCGGACGCTTCCACGCGCCGCGCCGCGCGGCCTTCCGGCGCGGCGGCGGTCGCGTCAGGCTCCGCCGCCTGCGCCATCTGCGCCTTGGCAAAGAGACAGAACAGGGCAAGCGCCATGGGGCGGCAATGCGTTGGTTTCATGGTCTGGCGGGACGACGCGACATCGAATAAAAGGGCGGACGCTGACCGTCCCGATGTTAAAATCGTGCATTCTAACCTGAATGCACCCCTGCCTTGCATGTCCCGCAACCAACAAATCCGGCAATGGATCGCCCGGCATGTCGCCTTGCGCTATCCCGGCGCGGAAATTGGCATTGCCCCCGCCTCCGCCGACGCCAGCTTTCGCCGCTATTTTCGCCTCACGCTGCCGGACGGCGGTACGCGCATCCTCATGGACGCGCCGCCGGACAAGGAAGATTGCCGTCCCTTCCTCCAGGTTGCCGGGCTTTTTGCCGAAGCGGGCATTTGTGTGCCGGAAATCGAAATCGCCGACCTGGAAAACGGTTTTTTGCTGCTTTCCGATCTGGGACGCGCGGGATTGCTCGCCGCGCTCCAGTCCGAACCCGGATGCGCCGATGCCCTGATGCGTCCGGCGCTCGATGTGCTGACGCGCTGGCAGCTTGCTTCCCGTCCCCATGTGCTGCCGCCTTGCGACGCGGCATTGCTGCGGCGGGAATTGCAACTGTTCCCGGATTGGTTCATCGCCCGTCATCTGGGAAAAACGCTTTCCGAGGCGCAGCAACAGTCGCTGCAAACCCTTTTTCGGCAGATCATCGATAGCGCCCTGGCGCAACCCAGGGTTTTCGTGCACCGCGATTTCATGCCCAGGAACCTGATGGTGGTGGAAAGCGCGCCCACGCCTGCGCTGGGCGTACTGGATTTTCAGGACGCGGTATACGGCCCCATCGCCTACGACGTCGTCTCCTTGTTCCGCGACGCCTTCATCTCCTGGGAAGAAGAGCGGGAACTCGACTGGGTGGTGCGCTACTGGGAGAAAGCGCGGGCGGCGGCGTTGCCCGTGCCCGCCGATTTTGGCGACTTCTGGCGGGATTATGAATGGATGGGGCTGCAGCGCCACATGAAAGTGCTGGGCATTTTCTGCCGCCTCAACTACCGCGACGGCAAGGCGCATTACCTTGCCGACCTGCCGCGTTTCGTCGCCTATGCAAAAAAGACGGCAAGCCGCTACAATGCGCTGACCCCCCTGCTGAACCTGTTTGACGCGCTGGAGAACACCCGATCCCAAAGCGGATCGGCCTTCTGATTTCCGACGTCATCCGCCAATGGCGGAAGCGGCAAGAAATTAGCGGCAGCCCTTCAGGGATGCCGCTCCAACGTCATTGGGAAAGGGTTTCTCTCCCCTTGAGAATGGCTGCGTCAGGCCGGGGATACTGCTTTCGCGCCTTTCTTGCGGGCGGAGTTTCAAACCGGAGTCGGTTTTACGATGAAAACCATGATACTGGCCGCAGGCCGTGGCGAGCGGATGCGTCCCTTGAGCGACACGACCCCCAAGCCGCTTCTGCCGGCAGGCGGAAAACCGCTGATTGTCTGGCATCTCGAGCGTCTGTCCGCCGCCGGATTCCGGCACGTCATCATCAATGTTTCGCATCTGGGCGGCCAGATTCAGAGCGCGCTGGGCGACGGCGACGCCTGGAACCTGAAAATCGTCTATTCTCCCGAACCGCCCGGCGCGCTGGAAACGGCGGGCGGCATTGCCCGCGCCTTGCCGCTTCTGGGCGCGCAGCCTTTTCTGGTGATGAACGGCGACATCTTCTGCGACTGGGATCCGGCGCAGGCGCTCACCCTGCCGCTGCATGAGCACTGGGCGCATCTGCTGCTGGTTGATAACCCCGCGCATCACCCGCAAGGCGATTTCAGCCTGGACAAAAACGGCAAGGTCGGCAACGCCGCCGGCGATCGCCTGACCTTCGCCGGCATCGGTCTCTATACGCCGCAGATTTTCGCCCATCTCGATCCCGACCGCCCCGCCAGACTCGCGCCCCTGCTCCGCCAGGCTGCCGCCGGAGGACATGTCAGCGGCGAACGTCACGGCGGCCAATGGATGGATGTCGGCACGCCGGAACGCCTGTACGAACTGGATCGCCAACTTGCGCCGCGCTGAATTCCCGGATCGCGGCGAGTCCTCGCCATGCCGGGCAATTCGCGCGTCTTGCCTGCCCCCTGATCTCCGGCGACGAAGGTCGCGCCAGCGACCGCTCTGTCCTCTGTCCCCTACGCCGCATAGGGCGCGAACCGGCGGGTGTTTTCGTCGATCGCGAGCGGCATGCCGATGGGGGGAAAGGCGCGCTGGAGGCAGTTTTCGCGCGGGCAGAGCTTGCAGCCGACACCGATGGGGGTGAAGTTTTCGCGCTCCTTCAGGTTGAGGCGGCGGCTGTAGATGAGACGCTCGGCATGGCGAACGTCGCAGCCCAGGCCGACGGCAAAGGTCTTCACCGGGGCGTCGTAGCCAGGACGGCCATGCGAGACGGCGCGCGTGACCCACAGATAGGCGCGGCCATCGGGCATGGCGGCCAGTTGCGTGAGGATGCGGCCGGGCTGCCCGAAGGTTTCGTAGAGATTCCACAAAGGACAGGATCCGCCGATGCGCGAAAAGTGAAAATCGGTGGCGGACTGGCGCTTGGAAATATTGCCCGCGCGATCCACCCGCACAAAAAAGAAGGGAACCCCGCGCATATCGGCACGTTGCAGCGTGGAAAGCCGATGGCATACCGTCTCGAAGCCCACGCCGAATTCATGCGCCAGGCGCTCGATGTCATAGCGCGAACGTTCGGCCCGCTCCAGGAACATGCGGTAGGGCAGGATCAGGGCGCCGGCGAAATAGTTGGCCAGGCCAATCCCCAGAAGCTGGCGCGCCTCGGCGCTGGAGAGCCTTGCTTCTCCGGTGATGGCGGCAATGGTGTCGCCCGCTTCCAGGAAGGCCAGTTGCGTCGCCGTCTGGAAGGCCATCTGGCCGGGGCGCAGGTAGGCGGATAGGCTCAGGACGCGTTGTTCGGGGTCGAATGCGCGCAACGCGCCGTCCTGTTGTTCTTCCGGGGAAGCGGTTTTTCGCGTGATGTGAATGCCGTGTTGCTGGCGCAGGCGCGCTTCCAGGGCGTCTTGCGGATTTCCGGCCTTGAGGTTCCATGCCGTGAAAGCGCGCTCGGCCAGGGTGTCGATGGCGTCGATGTAATTGTGGCGGTCATAAAAGAAGTCGCGCACTTCCTCATAAGGCATGGGTTTGGGGAGCGGCGTGCCGCCCAGGCGTACCGCCAGCGCGGTTTCACGTTCCTGGATTTCGCGCTGGCGTTGCCCCAGGCGAATCAGCATCCGGGCAACTCCCGGCATGTGGGCGGCCATTTCCTCCATTTCGGCAAGCGACACCGCTTCTTCCGCCAGCGTTTCGCTGAAAAGCTCCTTCAGCCCCGCCAGCAAACGCACTTCGTCATCCTCGGAAAACCGCTGGACATCGACACCGAACACGGCATTGAGCTTCAAGAGCACCGCGACCGTCAGCGGTCGCTGGTTCTGCTCCAACTGGTTGAGATAACTGGGCGAGAGTTCCAGCGCCCGCGCCAGCGCCACCTGGGTCAGGCCACGCTCCTCGCGGAAACGCTTTAAGCGCACGCCGATGAAACTTTTTCGCATTCTTTTCCCTCCATTGAGGCAACCAGATATTCGCAAAATTTGCAAATTATCACGCATTCTTTCGCAAGAATACGCCATTTCAGTGTTTTTAAACGATCCAAGGATGTGTATATTGCGAACTTCCGCAATAAAAGGCAAGCGTCCCGCGGACGGTCATTTTTCTTGCCTTCAACCCTCATGGAGTTTTTCATGACCTTACGCACGCACATCCTTGGTTTTCCGCGCATGGGAGAAAACCGTGAACTCAAGTTCGCCCTGGAGCGCCACTGGCGGGGCGA
>JAIRLE010000116.1 GCA_031259605.1 Zoogloeaceae bacterium | reverse complement strand
CAATGCCGCCAGCACGTGTTGGCATTCACTGCCAAAACGACTGTAGGAAAGATAATCCCGCGTGTCGAGTTGCCTGGCGATGCCGTCGAGCGCCGTCCTCGCCTGTTTCATGCTGTCACCCTGCATCGAGCCGGAACAATCCACCAGGATTTTCAGCGCGACGGGATCGGCGCGCTCGGAAAGTTCCGGGCAGAAGGTGGCGAGCACGACCTGCGCGTCGTGATCCGGCGCGACGACAGCAAAGGAAGTGGAAGACAGATCGGAGATGGTCAGCACGAAATCCCGATCCAGCCGCGCGCCGGGGCACAGCGTGACGGCCAGGGTGCCCTCCTTCACCTGGGTTTCGACCGCGTGACTGGGCGAGGCGACCTTGCCCCTGGCGATGTCTCCGGCAAGCTCGATGCGCGCGGAAAGCGCATATTCGGCCAGCAGGTCGACGGCGGCGCTTTCGTGCGGCGCAAGACCGCCTTCCGCGTGCGCGTCGCCATAGCGGGGCGCGATGACCGTGGGCACGTGCAGCCGCACCCGTCCCTGTTCAAAGTGGAGCAGTTGGGCGTAGTGGATGCTCAGTTTCAGGCATTCGCCCGCCAGGATGTTGCCGAGGTTGGCCGTGTACAAGCCTTCGGTGGAGGTCTCGACCATGATCGGCGTATCGCCTTCCTCGATGGCCTCTTCATAGCGCGTCTCGGCTTCCTTCCTTTCGACGACGTGCGCCTGCAAGGTCTTCTCGCCAATCGTGACGTCCATCCCCATCAGTGCCGCGCCGAAGGCCAGCGGAAAGGTGTAGACGATTTCCAGGTTCTTCTCCGTTTCGTTGCGGTATTCCTGGGTGATCGTCATGCGCAAGAAAAGCCCGTCGAGACGGCCTTCCATGACGACGGATTTCAGGGCAACGGGTTCTCCGCTGGCGCTCTCAAGACCCACTGTATGCGACATGATTTATTCCTCGGTTGAAAGAAAGGGTTGGACGGCTTCCATGATCGAACGGACGAGTTCTCTCAATTGTTCTGGAGCAAGACCGGCGTCTTCCGGCGAAATCTGGAGTTCGACGCCGGGCGCGATGTAAAGATGGCTGCGCACCGCCACATCGCCCGGTCGACGGCGGCGCGGCGGAATGGATACCGCCTCTCCACCCAGGCTTTCGCGGATGCGTTCGAGCGAAAGCCCCGCGTCGGCGAGTTTCTTCACCTGGAGCAGACGGTCCAGGTGACCCGCCGTGTAATGCGCCGCCCGCCCCGCACCGACAGGCCGCGGCACGAGACCAAACTGGATGTAGTAACGAACGGTGCGCCGGGGGATGTCCGCCAACGCGCACAGTTCGTCGAGGGTGAAGGTCTTGCTGTCCATTTTTCGTGGAGATTCGTTTTCGTGACAGTTAATAGTAACACATAAACTGTCACTTTGCTACTGAAGACGAAAAAAAATCCGCCGGTGAAGCGGAACATCGGACGCAATAATCCATACCGCCCTTTTGCAATACGAAATAGTGAAAGCCCCTGAAGAGCCGTTTGGATTGCCACGTCACTGCCCGCCTCGCTTGTGACGGTGAGGAAGGAGGCTGATTCCTGATCCCTGATCCCTGACTCCTGGCGCATCAAACTTTCGACAGGGCGCGATCGATGTCCCAGAGGATGTCGTCGTACACATGGAGACGATGTCCCTGGGCGGTACAGCGGGAGAGGTTTTTTCGGTCTGCACGACTTCAACCGAAGGCGCTTGCCGCGCGCCAGCGCTACATCCGGATTTCCGTTTCCTTCAGCCGCAGCCAGAGGCGCAAGCGGCGCAGCGCGTTTGCGTCGGCGCTGTCCGGCAACAGGGTGAGCGCGCCGCGCCGGGGCATTCCATTGGCGGGCGCATCTTCCAAAAGCCGCCAGGAAAAAACGCAAATCCAGGGCAAGGCCAGAACACCAGGCCGCAACGCGGCAGAAAGCGGTTGCGGCATTCCCGCAAAGACCAGACCCAGTGTGCCGTCGGCATAGAGCCAGAGCGTTTGCGGGTAGCGGCGCAAATCGTTGCCCGCGTAAATTGCGCTCAACAACAGGAACACCAGCGCGCCGGGCGCGACCCAGAACAGGGCACCAGACCATCCGGCAAGGCAAACGCCAAGCGCCGCCAACACATGCACGGCAACGAGCACGCACAACAGGAGACGGGAACGGCGCAGTTCGATGACGACCGGGAACCGCACCGCGCTTTACGTTCGGAGCGAAAAACTCAAAGCCGCCGGAACACCAGCGAGCCGTTGGTGCCGCCAAAGCCGAAGTTGTTGTTGATGGCGATGTCGATCTTCATGCCCCGCGCCGTGTTGGCGCAGTAATCCAGATCGCACTCCGGATCCTGCGTGAAGATGTTGATGGTGGGCGGTGAAACCTGATGATGCAGCGCCAGCACGGTAAACAGGGATTCGACGCCGCCCGCGCCGCCCAGCAGATGCCCGGTCATGGACTTGGTGGAATTGACCACCAGTTTTTTTGCCGCCGCGCCGAATGCCTGCTTGATGGCTTCCGTTTCGTTCTTGTCGCCCAGCGGCGTGGAAGTGCCGTGGGCATTGACGTACTGCACTTCGTCCACATTGACGCCCGCGTCCTTCAGCGCCGCCAGCATGCAGCGGCGCGGGCCGTCGGTGTTGGGCGCGGTCATGTGATAGGCGTCGCCGCTCATGCCAAAGCCGATCAGTTCGGCGTAAACCCGCGCGCCGCGCGCCCTGGCGTGTTCGTATTCTTCCAGCACCAGCACACCCGCGCCTTCGCTGATGACAAAGCCATCCCTGTCCCTGTCCCATGGACGGCTGGCGGTAGCCGGATCGTCATTCCTGCACGACAGCGCGCGCGCGGCGCAGAAACCGGCGACGCACACCGGCGAAATGCAGGATTCCGCGCCGCCGGCGACCATCACGTCCGCGTCGCCGTACTTGATGATGCGCGCCGCTTCGCCGATGGAATGCGTGCCCGTGGTGCAGGCGCTGACCATGGCGATGTTCGGCCCCTTGAAACCGAAGACGATGGAAAGGTTGCCGGAAATCATGTTGATGATGGTGCCCGGCACGAAGAAAGGCGAAACCTTGTGCAACCCCCTGGCCATGTAGCCGTAGGCGCCGTTTTCGATCATGGGCAGGCCGCCGATGCCGGAGCCGACGCAAACGCCGATGCGCTCCGCGTCCGCAGGATTCGCTTCCAGGCCGGCGTCACGCACCGCCTGGATGCCGGCTGCCGTGCCGTAATGGATGAAGGTGTCCAGACGCCGCGCTTCCTTGGCGGAAATGTAGGCATCGATATCGAAATCACGGACTTCCCCCGCAACGCGGCTGGGAAATCCGGCAGCGTCAAACTTGCCGGTGGCGACGATGCCGGAACGTCCCGCCAGGACGTTTTGCCATGCCGCCTCGACCGTGTTGCCGACAGGACTGATGATGCCCAGGCCGGTTACGACTACTCTGCGATGTGCCAACTTGCGCTCCAATAAGAAAACCTGCGTTTAAAACGAAGGCCGACTTGCGCGTAGTCGGCCCCGGGTTTTTCGATGAATGAATGACGGATTATTTTTGATGCGCCACGATGTAGTTGACCGCGCTTTCCACTGTAGTGATTTTTTCGGCTTCCTCATCGGGAATTTCACATTCGAATTCCTCTTCCAGCGCCATCACCAGTTCAACGGCATCCAGGGAATCCGCGCCCAGATCTTCCACGAAGGAAGATTCCAGCTTGACGTTGGCTTCATCCACGCCCAACTGATCCACCACGACTTTCCTGACGCGCTCTACGATTTGTTCCATTGAAAAACTCCTTCCCGAATCGGGGACATAAAAAAACCTCGCCAGTTTACCAAATTTTCAGAAGACGGAAGACAGTATTGTTCTGCCGCCAAGGCAATCGCATGAATGCTCGTTTTTTCCCTTGCCTGCCGCGCGGGAGAGGGGTTTGACCGTAGGCGCGTTGTCCCAAGCGCCGTGATCAATGTCGGCATTCATGCGATTGCCCTGGTTTTTCCGCTGGCGCGGCGCTTGTTGTCTCTTTCCCTGGACTCACATGTACATGCCGCCATTGACGTGCAGGGTCGCGCCAGTGATGTAGGCGGCAGCGGGGGAAGCGAGAAAGGCCACGGCGGCGGCAATGTCTTCCGGCTGTCCCAGACGCCCCAGCGGGATGTGCGCGAGCAGGGCGGCTCTTTGCGCTTCCGGCAGGCTTTGCGTCATGAGGGTATCGATCATGCCGGGCGCGACGCAATTGACGGTGATGTCGCGGCTTGCCAGTTCCCGCGCCAACGCCCGGCTCATGCCGCCAACGCCCGCCTTGGCGGCGCAGTAATTGACTTGTCCGGCGTTGCCCGCGTGACCAACCACCGAGGTGATATTGATGATGCGCCCCTGCCGCGCCTTCATCATGCCGCGCATGACGGCGCGGCTCACGCGAAATACCGCCTTGAGGTTGATGTCCATCAGTTCATCCCATTCCTCATCCTTCATCCGCATGGCGAGATTGTCGCGGGTGATGCCGGCGTTATTCACCAGTATCGTCGGCGCGCCGAATTCCTTTTCGATGGCCGCCAGCGCCGCCTCGATTTGCGACAGATCGCGCACGTCCATCAACACGCCGCGCCCCTTTACGCCCGCTTCCCGGAGAAAAGCGTCGGTATCCGCAAGCGCGGCATCGTCGGTTGCCGTGGCAATGACCGTCGCGCCCTGACGCCCCAGTTCCAGCGCCACCGCCTTGCCGATGCCGCGCGAAGCTCCCGTGACGAGAGCGATTTGTCCTTGCAGGTTCATTTTCCTTACTCCAGCGTAAGATAGGTTGCGAGCGCGGCGGCATCGGCCAGTGCAATGCCGCTGACGCCTTCGGCGCAGCGTTTGGTCAGCCCCGCCAGCACTTTGCCAGGGCCGCACTCAAGCACCTGGGTGACGCCGGAAGCGGCCATTTTCTTTATGGTCTCCACCCAACGCACCGGATGAAAAGCCTGACGCACCAGCGCGTCACGAATGCGTTCCGGGTCGCTTTCCGTCGTCACGTCGACATTGTTGATGACCGGAATTTGCGGCGTCCGGAATTCGGTTTTCGCCAGATGCACCGCCAGTTTTTCCGCCGCCGGGCGCATCAGGGAAGCATGAAAGGGCGCGGAAACCGGTAACGCCAAGGCGCGCTTCGCCCCTTTTGCCTTGCAGTGCTCCATTGCCCGTTCCACCGCCGCCTTGTGTCCGGCGATTACCGTCTGCCCGGCGGCGTTGAAATTGACGGCTTCCACCACCTCGCCCTGCGCGGCTTCCTGACAGGCGGCGCGGATGTCTTCATCCCCCAGACCCATGATCGCCGCCATCGCGCCTTGACCCAGGGGAACGGCTTCCTGCATGGCCTGGGCGCGCAAGCGCACCAGCGGCACGGCGTCGGCGAAGGCAAGCGTCCCGGCGGCGACCAGCGCGGCGTATTCGCCCAAGCTGTGTCCGGCAACGAACGCCGGCAACCTGCCGCCTTGTTCCCGCCACAGACGCCACACGGCAATACCCGCCGCCAGCATGACCGGCTGCGTATTCACCGTCTGCGCCAGGCGCTCGGCGGGGCCTTCGGCCACCATCTGCCAGAGGTCTTCGCCCAGCGCGGCGGAAGCCTCATGAAAAGTGGCGCGCACACACGGCGCGTCGCCATACGCGCTCATCATGCCAATGGTCTGAGAACCCTGACCAGGAAAAACAAAAGCAAAAGACATCCGTCATCTCCTTAAACGCGAAGAAGCATCATTCGCCGTCCGTAAAGAACCGCCGTCCGCCCGGAACGTTGGAAGCCGTCTTGAAAAATCAAGCGCGGCGGGAGAGCGGAAGGCCGCGACGGCGCGAAATCATAAGCGGCTTCCTAGAACTCGAACAACACCGCGCCCCAGGTAAAGCCGCCGCCCACGCCTTCGAGCAGTACGCGCTGGCCGCGCCGGACGCGCCCGTCGCGCACGGCTTCGTTCAGGGCAAGCGGCACGGAGGCCGCCGAAGTGTTGCCGTGCCGATCCACGGTGATCACCACTTTTTCCGGCGCAAGATTCATTTTTTTGCGCGTGGCATCGATGATGCGGATATTCGCCTGATGCGGTACCAGCCAATCCACGTCGCCGCTGCGAATCCCGGCGGCCTGGCAGCATTCTTCCGCCACGCTTGCCAGTACGCGCACAGCAGTCTTGAATACCGCCTGGCCTTCCATGCGCAGGAACGGATCTCCCCAGACCTTGCCGCCGTAAATCTGTCCCGGCACACAAAGAATGCCGGCCTGGCTGCCGTCCGCATGCAAGGCCGATGAAAGAATGCCGTGGGTGGCGGAAGCCTCCAGCACCACCGCGCCCGCGCCGTCGCCGAAGAGTACGCAGGTGCCGCGTTCTTGCCAGTCGAGGATGCGGGAAAACACTTCCGCGCCAACGACCAACGCCTTTTTGTGCGAACCGGAACGAATGAATTTATCGGCGATGGCAAGCGCGTGGATGAAACCGCTGCATACCGCCTGTACGTCAAAGGCGGTAGCACCCCTGTTGCCCAGCGCGCCCTGCAACATGCAGGCGGTGCTGGGGAAAATGTAATCGGGCGTGGAGGTGGCGACGATGATCAGATCCAGTTCGTCCGCCGTCGTTCGCGCCACTTCCAGCGCCGCGCGCGCCGCGATTTCCGCCATCTGGCAGGTGGTCTCGCCCGCCTCCGCCAGATGGCGAAAGCGAATGCCGGTACGCCCGACAATCCAGGCGTCACTGGTATCGACGCCGCGCGCCGCCAGGTCGTCGTTGCTGACGGGATGCCCCGGCAGGTAGCCGCCGGTTCCGGTGATGCGCGCGTACATCAGGCGTTCTCCCCGGCGGCGGCAGGCGTCGCGTCCTGGCGCGCGTGCAAATCCGACAGGCAGGCGCTGATGCGTTCCACCACATGATTGTTCGCCGCCTCATAGGCACGGGCGATCGCCTGTTCAAAGGCAAAGGCGTCCGCCGAGCCGTGGCTCTTGACGCTCACGCCGCGCAGTCCCAGGAGGCTGGCGCCGTTGTACACCCGATGATCGAAACGCGCCTTGACGTGCTTCAACACCGGCAAGGCCGCCAAGGCCGCCAGACGGGTCAGAAGATTGCGTCGGAACTCCTGTTTCAGCGACTGCGCCAACATCTGCGCCAGCCCTTCGGAAACTTTCAGGGCCACGTTGCCAACAAAACCGTCGCAGACCACCACATCGGCATCTCCCCGGTAAATGCCGTCGCCCTCGACGTTGCCGATGAAATTCAGGCCGGAATTCTTCAAGAGTTCCCCGGCCTGCCGGACCACCTCGTTCCCCTTGATTTCCTCGGCACCGATGTTCAGCAGACCCACGGACGGCGCGGCCTTGTGATCCAGCGCGGAGGCCAGCATCGCGCCCATGATGCCGAACTGCAACAGGTGCTCCGCCAAACAATCGACGTTGGCGCCCAGATCCAGCACATAGACATGCCCGTTCATGGTCGGCATGACCGGACAGAGCGCCGGACGGTCAATCTCCGGCAGCATTTTCAGCACGAAGCGCGACATGGCCATCAAGGCGCCGGTATTGCCCGCCGAAACCGAAGCCTGCGCCGCGCCTTCCTTGACCAGGTTCAGCGCCAGGCGCATGGAGGATTTCTTGCGGTTTTTCAGCGCCAGCGTCGGCGGTTCATCCATCGCCACCACTTCGTCGGCATGCAGGATGCGGGCGCGCCGCGCCAGCTCCTCCGGATACCCCGCCAACAACGGCTCCAGCACGGCGCATTGACCCACCAGCACGACCTGCGCGGCATCATGCGCGCGCAAAAAGGCAAGCGCCGCCGGAACCGTCACTGTCGGGCCGAAATCCCCGCCCATGCAGTCGATGGCAATGGTAATGGCGTCAGAAGACATGGCTACTCCACTCGGTTTCGGTTCGCGTCCCGGTTGGCGCGTGACGCCTCCGTGGACATGACCGCCAGCGACCACTTGCGCCCGGACGAAATCGCGCATGGAGGAAAGGCGGGCGTCCGGAGCGCATGAACCCGCCGGAAGCGCCCGCCTTGCGCATACCGCAAAGTTATGCGTCCTTGCCCTGCAAAACCTGTTTTCCCCGGTAAAACCCGGTGGGAGAAATATGGTGCCGACGGTGCGTTTCGCCGGTAACCGGCTCTATCGCCAGCGGCGGCGTGTGCAAAGCGTCATGGGCGCGATGCATGCCGCGCTTGGAAGGTGACTTCTTGTTTTGTTGTACAGCCATTTAAAAACTCCTGACAAATTAATGATGCTTCAAGGCCGCCAGAGCGGCAAACGGATGTGCCTGTCCGCCATCCGCCGCCGCCATGGGCAACGCGCATTTGGCATGGCGCGGCACGATGGGCAAGGACAGCAACAACTCGTCCTCGACCAGCGCATCCACCGCCAGCGCGCCGCCAAGCGGCAAAATATCCACGCTGTCGTCTTCCATTTCTTCCTGGGTGGGCGCACTGTTTTCCGGCGCCAGTTCCAAAAGGCGGTCAATGACCAGATCATGCGCCACCGCTTCCAGGCAACGCTGGCAAACCAGCAGCAAACGCCCTGTCACCTGTAGCCGCAAGCGCGCCTGACCTTGATTGCCCGTGATGCTTTCGATCCGGTAATCCACCTCGCCTTCCGTTTGCGCCAGCGCATCCGCCAGGCGAGGCAACTCCGCTATGGCCAGACGCCCTTCGTGACGACCCGCCTCGCGGACAAAACGGTAAACATCTAGCATGAAAAGACGCACGCGCTGTTGCGATAAAGGTGGCGATGATATTATTTTTGGCCCTGCTCGTCAAAACTGCGCAAGGCGTAATTTTCCATTCATTCTCTTGCCATGTCCATTTCGCCATCGCCCATGCTGATTCTGGCTTCCGCCTCGCCCTTCCGCCGCGAGCTTCTTGCCCGCCTGGGGCTGCCCTTCCAGGTCGCGACGCCGGACTGTGACGAAACGCCGCGCCCCGGAGAAGAGCCGGAAGCGTTGGCCTTGCGTCTCTCGGAAGCCAAGGCGCGCGCTGTCTTTGCCGCCAACCCCCGGCAGTTTGCCAATGCGCTGATTATCGGCAGCGATCAGGTTGCCGTCTGTGAAGGAAACCTTTACGGCAAACCCGGCAGCCATGCTGCTGCCGCTCTCCAGTTGCGTGAACTTTCCGGGAAGCGCGTCGATTTTTTCACCGGTCTGTGCCTGCTGGATCAGAGAACGCAGGACAAAGGACAGGAGACGGAAGGAATTGCCCGTCTGGCGTGTGTTGCCACACAAGTCACCTTGCGTCGTCTTTCGGCTGGCGAGATTGAAAATTATCTCGTCCGCGAACCCGCCGCCTGCAATTGCGCCGGTTCCGCCAAATCCGAAGGGCTGGGCATTGCGCTGATCGCCAAAATGGAAGGAACAGACCCCAACGCCCTCATCGGCCTGCCGCTCGTCGCGCTTTGCGATCTGCTGCGCGCGGCAGGCGTCGCGGTATTGTAGTGCGTAAAATGCGTGACATTGGCGCCCTGTATCTGCTTCCCGTCCCGCTCACCATGACGCCGGACGCCGCAACTCTCCATGCCGCCCTGCCTGCCCCGGCGCTGGCAAAGGCGCGGGAATTGCGGCATTTCGTGACCGAACAGGCAAAAACCGCGCGCGCCGTGCTGAAACACCTGCACATGCCCATCCCCTTGCGGGAACTGTCGCTTGCCGAACTCAACGAACACACGCCGGAAAACGCGCTGCAAGGTCTGCTTCACCCGCTGTTGCAAGGCCATGATCTGGGGCTGATGTCGGAAGCCGGCTGTCCCGCCATTGCCGACCCCGGCGCGCAATTGGTGGCGCTGGCGCAACGCGGGGGCATTCGCGTCATTCCCCTGGTCGGCCCGTCTTCCCTCCTCCTTGCCCTGATGGCATCCGGTCTGAATGGTCAGCGGTTTGCCTTTCACGGCTATCTGCCCGCCAAGACGGAAGAACGCGGCCACGCCATCCGCGAACTGGAAAGGGAATCCAGCGCCCGCCGGCAAACGCAGATATTCATCGAAACGCCCTACCGCAACCTGGCGCTCTTTGCCGACCTGCTGCGCCACGCCCGCCCCGACACCCTGCTCTGTCTCGCCACCGACCTTACCTTGCCCGGCGAATCCATCCGTACCCGCAGCATCCGCGATTGGCAAAATCTTCCCATCCCCGGCTGCGACCGCCGTCCCACCGTCTTCGTCATCCTTGCGGACGGCGCTTCCATTCGCGGCGCGGAGCGTTCCAGATAAATTCCGGGCGCCTGTCGAGCCGCTGTTGCCCGCGAATCGGCGGGACGCGCGGCACGGCTGCAAACGCAAGCCGGGCGGAGGCAGGAAGGCAAAGTACAGTGACCGGCTG
>JAIRLE010000084.1 GCA_031259605.1 Zoogloeaceae bacterium | reverse complement strand
TCGTGTCCACGACGGATTTCGTCATTGCGAATTTCAACGTGATCGACGATTTCTCCACCTCCGCGACAGCCGTCCTCGGCTATTACTGGTCGGCACAATACACGCCGGACAACGACCGCCTCTGGTTCGCGCGCGGCAACGCCATCCGCGTCTACAACGCCAGCAGCACGGCCACGCCCGTTTCCACACTGGCAATGAGCGCCCTGAACGGCGGCGGCAGTTATAACAGCCTGAACGACCTGACCTACGTCGGCGCGACGGGAACGATCAAACTCTCCGGCTACCGCTCCCCCCTGCAACGCGCCAACACCCCCTTCGCCCAAGCCGCCCGCGCCCTGACAAAAGGCCGTCCGGAACTGACAGAGGAGGAATTCCAGCAACTCGTCGCCATACACGGCCAACCCGAAACACGGTAAAACATTCACGCGGGCGGTTCGCAAACCGCCCTTCAGCCGCCACTTTCAACCCTTCCCCGCGCCGCGCCCTGTCCCTGTCATCCCCGTCGTGCCGCGACTACGCCCTTGATGTCATGGACCAGATCCAGCGTGCGCTGCAATTGCGCGAGGTTTTTGACTTCCACCGTAAAGGCCATGCGCGCCTTGCCTTGCCGGGATTGGGTATTGACGTCGGTGACATTGATTTTGCCCTTGGCGAAAATTTCGGAAACGTCGCGCAGCAATCCCTGGCGATCATGGGCATCCACGATGATGTCGGCGGCAAACAGGTCTTCCGTTTGCGCGCCGCCCCATTCGGTTTCGATGACGCGCTCGGGATGCAGTGCGGCCAGATGCTGAAAATTGGGGCAGTCGATGCGATGGATGGAAACGCCTTTGCCGCGCGTGACAAAACCCTCAATGGCGTCCGGCGGCGCGGGTTTGCAGCACCGGGCAAGCTGGGTGAGCAGACGATCCACGCCGACAATCAATATGCCTTTGGGTTCTTTCGTCGGACGGCGCACGGCAACCGCCATTTCCGGCGCAGTTCCGGAAAGCGGCTCGCCGCGCACGCCGGCCTGAAACTGGCGCAGATTGAGTTCGTTGCGGGCGGCGGCAACGAAGAGATCGTCGGCCTTGGCAAACCCCAGGCGCCTGGCGACTTCCTCGATATTGGCTCCGCCTTGTCCCAGACGCTGCAATTCGCGGGCAATCAGCGTCTTGCCTTCATTCAAGGTCTCTTCCAGCGCCCGGCTGGCAAACCATTGCCGCACCTTTACCCGCGCGCCCTTGGTATGCAGGTAGTTGCCGGCGACATTCAACCAGTCGCGTGACGGGCCGCCCTGTTTTGCGGCGACGATTTCGATGCGCTGGCCGGTTTTCAGGGCTGTGTTCAGCGGCGACAACACGCCGTCGATTTTCGCGCCCCGGCAGCGATGTCCCAGATCGGAATGTATGCGATAGGCGAAATCCAGCGGCGTCGCGCCCTGCGGCAAGTCGATGACGCGGCCTTGCGGCGTGAGGACGTAAATGGTTTCATCCAGCGCGGCTTTCTTGTAGTGGCGAACCCAATCGGAACTGTCGGCCACTTCGTCCTTCCAGGTGAGCAGTTGGCGCAGCCAGGCGATCTTGGCGTCGTAATCGTCATTCGCGCCCTGTTGCCCGCCTTCCTTGTAGCGCCAGTGCGCGGCCACGCCCAGTTCGGCGTGACGATGCATCTCCCAGGTACGAATCTGCACTTCCAGCGAACGCCCGTCCGGACAATGCACGGCGGTATGCAACGAACGATAGTTGTTGCTCTTGGGGTTGGAAATGTAATCGTCAAACTCTTTGGGAATGGGCGTCCACAGGTTGTGCACAATACCCAGCGCGGCATAGCAATCCTTGACGCTATCGACAACGACGCGCAGGGCACGAACGTCATAAACATCGGAAAACGCCAAATCCTTTTTCCGCATTTTGCTCCAGATGCTGTAAATGTGCTTGGGACGCCCGTAAACTTCCGCCGTGATGCCCAAATCGGCCAGTTCGCGCTTGACCCGCTCGATGGCGGCGGCGATGAACTGTTCGCGCTCCAGCCGGGTTTCATCGAGCATTCTGGCGATTTTCTTGTAAGTGTCGGGATGGAGGAAGCGAAATGAAAGGTCTTCCAGTTCCCACTTGAGTTCCCAGACGCCCAGACGATTGGCAAGCGGCGAATACAGTTCCAGCGTCTCGCGCGCGACTTCGACCCGCAGGTCGCCGGGATGCGCCGTGTAATAACGCAAGGTCTGGGTGCGCGAAGCCAGACGCAACAGCACCACGCGAATATCCTCGACCATCGCCAGCAGCATCTTGCGCAGGATTTCAACCTGGGCGCGAGTTTCCTGCGCGTTCTTGCCGCCTGTCTTGTCGGTAGCGACAAAGTTGCGGGTGATGGGGCGCAGACGGTTCAGGCCGGACATGCCGCGCACCAGCCGGGCGACATCCGCGCCAAAACGCGCTCCCAGACTCTCGGCGGCACGTTCGTCGCGGGCGGGAACGGCAAAGAGCAGGGCGGCGACGCGTGAATCGGCGTCCAGTTTCAATCCCGCGACAATGAGCGCGATGCCCAGCGCATGCGGCCAGACGCCTTCGCCGCTCCCCAGGTTCGCCTCGGCGTAAATCTCACGCGCGAAATCCAGCGCCGCCGCCAGCCGGGCGGATTCATGCGCTTCCAGCCCATCCGCGAGCAGATGCAAGGAATACGGGTCTTCGCCTTGCGCGGCAACGGAATGTACGACGGAAACCATGATCGAATGTCAGGCGTCTGGAATCGAAAACAAGGAAAGGTTCGGAGTATAAACGACAGACGAATGAGGCTGGAGCGGATTTCCCTGATTTCAGGCGCGGTATATGCAGGCTTGAGGTTTTTGCCGGTTTGCGTCTGCCCCGGCAGGGACGACACCCTCTCTCGCCCCTGCCGGGGCACTTTCTCCCGCATACCCTTTCCCCTCTTCCGCAAGCGGGAGAGGGGAGGGAACCGGGGGCTGCGCCCCGTGTAGGTCTGGGCGAGGAAAAGGCAAGCGCCGACGCGGGTTTTACCCTCTCCCACTTCGCGGGAGGGTGTTGCGCCTCCGGTAAAACCGTAAAAATCAAATGCCCCGCTGGAGGGCGGGGCAAGGCATTTGTATCGGGAAGCGGAGGATTACTTGAGGGAAAGTATCCAGGTCACCAGCTTCTTGGCTTCTTCTTCGGTGACGTTGTACGGCGGGTTTTTGTTGGGCGCCATGGGAACCCCTCCCCAAACGCCGGAACCGCCATCCAGCACCTTCTTGGTCAACGCGGGAATATCGGAAGCCTTGTATTTCTTGGCGACATCCTTGTAGGCGGGGCCAATCAGTTTGGCGTCTACCTTGTGACAGGTCGTGCAGAGCTTGGCCTTGGCCAGCGCTTCGTCCGCTTGCGCCTGACCCGCGATCAGAAGACCGGTGACCATCATTGTGGCGAGAAATGCTTTTTTCATTGTCTTGCTCCGTTCGTTGAATTTTGATTGGAAAACTACGCGGCGCATTCTACTCCGGAACACTTGTTTTGGGAATCATGGGACGCTCGAATCTGGAAAAAGCAGGTCGGCCAGCGCCCTGATCCAGAGAGGAGAGGCGTTCAGCGCGGGAATGTAGTGGAATTCCCTGCCGCCAGCGGCCAGGAAGCTGGCTTTGGCGGCAAGGGCGATTTCTTCCAGCGTTTCCAGGCAGTCCGCCACGAAGCCGGGGCAGATCAGGTCGACGCGCCGGACGCCGGATTGGGCAAGCTGTTGCAGGGTAGGGACGGTGTAAGGTTGCAGCCAGGCAGCGCGGCCAAAGCGGGATTGAAAGCAGATGCGGTATTGTCCGCTTTCCAGTTGCAGGGCATGGGCGAGCAAATGCCCGGTCTCCTGGCATTCGTCATGATACGGATCGCCCAGGGCGCGGCTCTTTTCCGGCAGACCGTGAAAACTCAGGATGAGCCGGGTCTTGTCATCCGGCGCGCCGTACGTTTGCCAGTGCTGGCGCACGTTTGCTTCCAGCGCGGCAATATAGCCGGGATGCGCGCAAAAATCGTGAACGCTGTGGATTTCCGGCTGGTCGCGGCAGCGGATAAGCCAGGCGCAAACGGCGTCCAGCGTCGAAGCGGTGGTGCTGGCGGCGTACTGGGGATAGAGCGGCAAGAGCACGAGCCTTGTTACGCCCGCCGCCCGCATGGCGTCGAGCGTCTTGCCGATGGCCGGTTGGCCGTAGCGCATGGCGGCAAAAACCTGGGCGTCGATATTGCGGGCGGCAAGTTCCGCTTGCAGCAATTGCGCCTGGTTGTGCGTATGCTCGCGCAGGGGCGCGTCATTCTTGCCCCATATCAGCGCGTATTTTGCGGCGGAGCGGCGGGCGCGCAGGGGAAGCACCAGCGCGTGCAACAGCGGCAACCAGAGGCAGCGCGGCATTTCCACCACGCGCGGATCCGAAAGGAATTCGCGCAGGTAACGGCGCACGGCGGTGGGCGTGGGCGCATCCGGGCTTCCCAGATTGACGAGCAGGACGCCGATCTTCATCGGGATCACGCGGCGGGATTCTGCGCGCTCAACGCGCCAGAAAGCAGGCGAGCGGTGATGTCGACAATGGGAATGACCCGTTCGTAAGCCATGCGCATGGGGCCGATGACGCCCAGCGAACCGACGATGCGGCCATCGACTTCATAAGGCGCGGCGATGATGCTGCATCCATCGAGCGATGCCAGTTCCGGCATGACTTCCGATTCGCCGCCGATGAAAATCTGTACGCCTTCGGCGCGGCAGGAGTGTTCGAGCAGACGCATCAGGCTGGAGCGTTGCTCAAAGAGATCGAACAGTTCGCGCAGGCGCTGGGTGTTGGCGGCAAGGTCTTCGGCGTCGAGCAGGTTTTTTTCGCCGCTAATGACATACGCCTCCTCAGTGGACAGCGCCTCGCTGCCCGCCTCCAGCGCGGCGGTCATCAGGGTTTGCAGGTCGCTGTGCAGCGCGTGCAGTTCCGTGCGTACCCGGTTGCGGATTTGTTCCAGATCCAGCCCGGAAAAGTGCTGGTTCAGATACCGCGCGGACTCGGCAAGATCGGCGGCGGCGTAGGGGTGTCCGGTAAACAGGATGCGGTTTTGCACATCGCCTTCCTGGGTAATCAGGATGAGCAGGATGCGAGTGGTCGACAGCGGCAGGAATTCGATCTGGCGGATTTTCGGCGCGGCGCGCCTGGGCGTGGTGACGACCCCGGCAAAATGGGTGAGTTGCGACAACAGCCGGGAGGCGCTGGAGGTCAGTTGTTGCGGTGGGCAGGGACGCAGGGAATCGCCGATTTCCGCGATTTCCACCTCTTCCAGCGGCCGCACGGTCAGGAGGGAATCGACGAACAGCCGGAATCCCTGCGTGGTCGGCACTCTTCCCGCGGATGTGTGTGGACTCGCCACAAAGCCCGCCTCCTCCAGATCGGCCATGACGTTGCGGATGGTGGCGGGCGAAAGCTCCAGGCCGGAAAACCGGGAAAGCGCGCGCGATCCCACCGGCATACCCTCGGCAATGTAATGCTCGATCAGGGTCTTCAGCAGGGTAGAGGAACGCCTATCGAGCGTGGGTCTTGACGCTTCCGGGAAGGCTGTTGTCGTTTTGTCGACATTTTTGGGATTCATGGTCTCTTCCTCCGGGGCGTGAGCAAGGCAAGGAAGACGATGCGTGTTGGGCGGTGTGTCATGGTTTTCCGGTTTCGCCGACTGGGTTCTTCCATCATAACATTCCCCGGTGGATTTGCCTGACGCGCGTTGGGTGTATAGAATAACGGTTCGCGCCTCTACAGTAGGCGCGTGTGGTGTTAGCAGATGCCCCGAAAGGGGTTTTATTTTTGTCAAAAGAAAGGAATAAACACATGGATCGTTATGCTATTTTTGTGGATGCAGGCTATTTCTTCGCCGCAGGCGCGCAGGCTGCTTTCCGGCAGAATGTATCGCGGCGGCAGGTAGTATTGAAGTCTTCTCCGGCGGCGATGATTGCGGATTTGTGTTCGCGGGCGCGGCAGGTGGTGGATAACCTGCCCCTGCTGCGGACTTACTGGTATGACGCTACGCCCGGCCCACGGCTGTCGATGGAACAATCGGCGCTTGCCATGTTGCCGGGGGTGAAATTGCGGATTGGCGTACTGAACAGCATGGGACGGCAAAAGGGCGTGGATTCCCTGATTGTCACCGACATCATCGATCTGGCGCGCAACCGCGCCATTGCCGACGCGGTATTGATGACCGGCGACGAGGATCTGCGCGTCGCCGTGCAAGTGGCGCAATCATTTGGCGTAAGAGTGCATTTGCTGGGCGCGGGCGATATTACCCGCAATGTCAGCGATTTCCTGCAAATGGAAGCCGATTCCGTCACCTCATTGGAAGATCGCTGGTTCGCCAGTCATCTGGAACTCAATAGTTCCTTCATGCCCGCGCCGCCGAACGGCCTGCCGGAGCCGGAAGCGGACGACGAGGAATTCATCGAAGCGGCGGAACTGTCGATTCATGAGATTCTGGAGTATGTCGATCCGGATCAGATGACGCAATTGGGACAGCATTTTGCCTTCCAGAACTTCGTGCCGCCGGAATATGACCGTCGGCTGGTGGCGATGGTCTCGACCAGCCTGAATGGACGCAAGCTCTCTACCGAAGAAATCCGCAGTCTGCGTACCCTGTTTGTCAGTACCGTCAAGAAGCGCAACAGCGGCAACGCATGATTCGGTTGCCGGTCTGTCTTGCGCGTGAGGAACGCCGGATGACCGTTGCCCGTATGGCGGGATGATGCGTTGGGCATCCTGACGGCATCCCGCCGCCTTGGCGGACGGACAGGCGTTGGGCGTGTCCTTGCGCGAACCGGCTGGGTGCAATCAAAAATGGAGGATGAATAGCGGGAGCGACCCTTGTGGTCGCCCTTTTGGGCAGCCACAAGGACTGCCCCTACGCCTTGCTTTTGGCGGAATTTCCTCTCTCGATTACGCCCACAACCGGCTGAATTTCTGGCAAGCGGACAGGATTTTTGTTATAAGCAAAGCCTTTCCGTTTTCTGTAAGGAGGATTCACCATGAGAAATATTCTGTTGCCTGTCGCCAAATGGGTTTCCCTGACGTTGGCGGGGTTGGCCCTGGCGGGTTGCGTGTTTTCCCTGTTTGCCGTTCTGAAAACCTTTGGGCCGCCGCAATTCGATACGCCCGTGTTTTCCGAGGATGTCCTGACCAGGGATAGGGCATCCAGAAGGTTATGGGATATGGGAACGATAGACCGGGAAGCCGAGCAGGAAAAACTGAAAGTCACCAACAGATACGGAGAGAAAATTCTGGCCGTCATCAAGGAACACAACCTGCTGACGACCAAGACCGACCATGTGATCGAATGGTTGGTCAGTGAAGTTCCGGAAGACCGGCGCGAGGACTTTGTCTCTGGCTGGGAGCGGTTCCTTGCCGCTGGCGTGGCGCATCTGAAAAAAGCGGAAAAACTCCAGCCCAACGACAAATCGACGGATCGCCTGACGGAAATCTTCCGCTTCCAGTTTCGCGACGCGCTGAATCAGGTGAGTGCCGCGGAAGCCGCCGCCCAGGCCAAGCGGCCAATGGCGTTTGGGATAACGATTGCGCTGGCCCTGCTGTTTTCCGTGGCGATGATCGTGCCGGTGCTGGTGCGTATCGAACATAACACCCGTCCCGGCGCGTCGCGCGCGCCCGCAATTCCCGCGCCCAAGGCTGAACCGGCCGTCGCGGCCGCGACGGCCTTTGCGACGAACGCGTGTCCCAAATGCGCGGCGGCGGTAGGCGCAGACGACGTATTCTGCGGCGAGTGCGGCACGTCCCTGCGTTAAAACCAGCATCATGTTTTGCGCTCATTGCCGCACTCCGTTTGCCAAAGGAGCGAAATTCCGCAAGGTCTGCGGCGCGCATTTGACCGCGCAGGCAAAGACCAGCGACACATCCGCGCGGACAACGCCGCCGCCGGAAACGTCCGCGCCGCCGAGGACGGTCGCCATGACCGCCGAGCGCCGCCCCGCGCCCGCAATGGAAGCGCCTGCGCCGACAGCAAAGCCTCAAACCTGCGACGGGCTTTCTGGCTTTTCCATTCCTGCTTTGCCGCGCCGAAGGTACGGATCGCTTCTGGCAATGCGTCCCGGATGGCGTCAATTGGGACAACAATCTTCCCGGTTGCCAGCGTGACGCGGGCGTCCGCAACCGACCATGCCGATCCGGAGAAGTTACATGGCAAGATACGCTCTTCTGCCGCGAAGCCGCGCCTTCGTCGGCTTCTTCTGATCTTTGATGCCTGAAACATGAGCGGACCCAAAACCGGCGAAATTACCTTGGTGCGCGATGTGCTCCTGCTGGCGGCGCGCGCGGTCAGCGAGGCGGCGGAGATGGGCGTGGCCTATGAGGAACGTCTGGCGCATTTTCGCCAGCAGGAAATGGAGCGGCAACGGCGGCGGCAGGCGGCAAGCGCGACGCGGGCGGCGCAAATGACGGATTTGCGGCAAGCGGCGGAATCCTTGTCCCTCCGTTGCGCGCGTTTGTCCGGATTGTTGCAGGAAGATGCGCCCATGCCCGCCGCGCCGAAGGCGGCGGATATTTCCGGCTGGGCGGCGCATGTGCGGCAACTGGAGGCGCTCTATGCCGGGATGGAAGCGCGCCTGTTGGCGCGTGCCAAGGTTTCCGTTGCCGAAGATCGGGTGCAGGCGGCGCTTGCCGCGGCGGGCGACGCGCCAGATGCGGAAGGCGTCATGACGTTGTACCTGGAAACGCGGCGGGCAAAGCGGGGGGAAGAAGAAGCGGCGGACTGGCGGGCGTGGGTCGATGCGACGCTGGCGCGTCTGGAAGTGGCACCCGGCGAAACCTTGCCCGCGCATCTGGAAACGTTGGCGCGGGCGGTGATTCTGGCAAAAGCCCCGGCGCGCGCCGAATTGCTGGCGGACGAATTGCGGCGGGAGATTCAGTTTCATCGCCAGACGCAGGCGCAAATAGCGGCGGATTCGGCGCAGGCGGCAAAGTGGCTGGAGACGCTGACGGCGCTGGAAGCCTTTGGCGGCGATGCGGAGAACGTGGATTTGCGCCTTGCGTTGCAAGCGGCGGCATCCGGGCTGTTGCCGCTGGATGCGGCGACGCGCGAACAGGCTGGAACACGCATTGCCGCCCTGGAAGCGGATGTGCGCGAACGCGAGACCAGGGCGGCAGCGACGGTGCTGGAGCAATCCTTGCGGGATTTGGGCTATCAGGTCGAGGAAGTGCGCGATACCCTGTTTGCCGAAGGCGGGATGGTGCATTTCCAGCGTCCTGGCTGGGGCGGGCATTACGTGCGTCTGCGGGTCAACGCGCAAGATCGGAGCCTGAATTTCAACGTGGTGCGCGCCAGGACGGCGGCGGCAGACCGTTATGCGTCTTCCGGGCAAAAACGCCAGGATTTCATCGCGGAAGAACGCTGGTGCGCTGAATTTCCGCGTCTCATGGCGACGCTGGCGGCGCGCGGCATGGAAGTGAACGTCACCCGCCGCCTGCCGCCGGGCGAATTGCCGGTGCAGGAAGTTGCCGCCGAACGTTTGCCCGGCTTTACGCAAGAAAACGGAGAGCGGCGCCGCCGCAAGAAAACACAGAACCTGCCTTTGCGGTAGCCGGAAGTTTTGCCGCGTAATGTCATGCGCCAACGGCGTCTCCTGTATCATCCGCTTTTTCTTCCGCGCGCATCATGACCTCTCCTGTCCATACCGAACTTCTCCCGCGCTGGTTGCGCGATCTGGAGCGGTTATTGCCGATTCGTCCGCAGTTCGTGGTGTCCGGCAACATCCGCGACCATTTCCTGACGCCGCTCGCCAGCGCCCAGACCGGCGGCACCTTGACGCCCGCGCCGCTGGTGCGCTGCCTATGGACTGCCCTGCAACGCCAGGATTACCGTTTCTTGCTGGTTTTCGATCCGGTAGAGGGCTTGCGTCCCTATCCCAATGAGGCGAAAACTGTGGCGCTGGCGACCCGGCTTTTTGAACTGAAGCTGCAAGACGGCTTCATGCCCATGAGCCTGGAGCGGTTGACGGGCGTCATGAAGCGCCTGACGCGGATGCGCGAGGCGCGTTGCGCGTTGTTGATCGATTTCGCTTCCCGCCTGACCCGTCATCCCGACCAGTTGAGCGCGGAGGAACACGCTTTTTTTCTCGCCGCCGAACGCCTGGCGGTGCATGCCGTGCCGATTGTCAGCCGCCGCGCCGCGCGCGGCGAAGCGGACGGGGCAAGTGTTCGCGAAGCCGGGGATTTGCCGGATTCGCGGCAGGAAAGCTCCGGCTTGGAGGCGGAAGCAACACACAAGCCGCGCTTCAATCCCGTGCTTTGGCTTTTGAATCGACCCCAGGATTTGCCTTCGTGGTTTGCGCTGGATAACGTGCGCGTGGAAAGCCTGCATGTGGCGCTGCCGGATTTTGAAAGCCGCGTCATGGCGGCGAACAGTTATTTCACGCTTTTCAAGGAAACGGAAACCGCCAGCGCCAAGGAGCGGGAAACATTTGCCCGCGCCTTCGCGCTGGCCACCGAAGGGCTGCCGCTCACCGCGCTTTCCGACGCCGCCCAGCTTGCCGATCGGCAGAACATCGCCCACGGCGACGTTGAAGACGCCGTGCAATGCTACAAGGTGGGGGCACTGGAAAATCCCTGGAAAAAACCCTACATGCGCGAACGCATCCGCGACGCGGCGGCGTTCATCGACAGGCGGGTCAAGGGACAGGAACAGGCTGTGACCAAGAGCGTGGATATTCTCATGCGTTCGGTCATGGGACTGACCGGAGCGCATGCCAAAAGCGGCGGCAACCGCCCGCGCGGCGTGTTGTTTCTCGCGGGACCCACCGGCGTCGGCAAGACCGAGCTGGCGAAAACCCTGACGCAACTGGTGTTCGGCGACGAACGCGCCTATATCCGCTTCGACATGAGCGAATTCGCCGATGAACACACCGGCGCCCGTCTCCTGGGCGCGCCGCCGGGCTATGTCGGCTTCGAGGCTGGCGGCGAACTGACGAATGCCGTGCGCGAAAAACCCTTTTCCGTCGTGCTCTTCGACGAGGTGGAAAAAGCGCATCCGCGCATTCTGGACAAGTTCCTGCAAATCCTCGAGGATGGCAGATTGACCGACGGGCGCGGCGATGTCGCCTATTTTTCCGAGACCATCCTGGTCTTCACTTCCAATCTCGGCATCCATACCGAAGACGAGAACGGGCGACGGGTACAGAACGTCACGCCCGACGATCCCTATGAGCGCGTGGAAGCGCGGATAAAAGGCGCAATCGTCGATTATTTCAAATATCGTTTGTCGCGCCCGGAACTGCTGAACCGCATTGGCGACAACATCGTCGTGTTCAATTTCATCACCGCGCCGGTGGCGGAACGCATTTTTGCCGGCATGCTGGAAAACGTGGCGGCACGGGTGCGGGAAGAACATAAGCTGCAATTCGAATTCGCTCCCGCCGCCCTCGAGCAACTGAAAACCTGGTGCGTTGGCGATCTTTCCAATGGCGGACGCGGCATCGGCAACCAACTGGAAGCCTGCCTGATCAATCCCCTGGCGCGGGCGTTGTTCGCGCTCGATCTGCAAGGTTGCAGCGGCATCAAGGTTACGGAATTGCACAGGGATGAAAAAAACATCGTTTCCTTGCAAACGGAAATTACTTCTGACGGTACAAAAACATGACTTGCATTCACTCTGGCCGGATGGCTTCCCGGATGCTGACAGCGGAGAGGTTGGGGGCAAGTCTTTCGATGAAGGCGTAGGCATAATCGCGCAGCCATGCGCCTTTGCGCACGGCGATGAGCGTGGTGTTCTGCGAAAACAGCGTGTCGGATTTCAACAGCAGCAGATCGCGATCCTGTGCCGGATCGAAGGCCATGCTGGCAATGATCCCCACGCCCAGACCCAGGGCGACATAGGTTTTGATGACATCGGCGTCGATGGCGGAAAGCACGATATCAGGCGCAATTCCCGCCTGGTTGAAGGATTCGTCGACGTGCGAGCGACCGGTGAATCCGGCGTGATAGGTGATGATCGGGTATTCCGCGATGGCTTCCAGGCTCAGCTTGCCCCTGGCGTGGATTTCCGCCAGCGGATGATTTTGCGGCACGATGACCGCGTGCCGCCAGTGGTAGCAGGGAAAGGTCGCCAGTTTGTCCTCGCCGGACAGCCCCTCGGTGGCGATGCCGATGTCGGCCTCGCCCATGGCGAGCATGTCGGCGATTTCCTTGGGGCTGCCCTGATACAGCGCCAGATGTACGCGTGGATAGCTTTCCTTGAACCATTTGATGACGTCGGGCAGGGCGTAACGCGCCTGGGTGTGGGTGGTGGCAAGTACGAAATTGCCGCTTTCGCGGTTGGAAAACTGGTCGGCGATGTGGCGCAGGTTCTGGGTGTCGATGAGAATGCGCTCCACCACGCCGGAAAGCTCCTGTCCCGGCTCGGTCAGTCCCAGCAGACGCTTGCCGCGCCGGGTGAAGATTTCCACGCCCAACTCGTCTTCCAGATCCTTGATGTGCTTGGAAACGCCAGGCTGCGAGGTAAACAATGCGCCCGCGACATCGGTGAGATTGAAATTCTGGCGTATGGTTTCCCGAACGATACGCAGTTGCTGAAAATTCATGAGGCGCTCCCCCCGCTTTTTCAATGGATGTAAAAAAGTTTATTCAGGCTTGCTTAAGATAAAAAATAATAAATAAGTTGTTATTTATTCCTTGTTGTTATAAAACGAAGTGCCGCCAAGGTGGGCGGGGGTTGGGCGCGGCATCGGAATGTTGTGAAAAAAAACGGCTCGCCACTGTTTCTCCGGCGCGGTTTGGGGTAGTATCGTCGCTGACCACGCGCTTTTGCGCCTTGGTCGTTTCGGGGAAAAGCAGGTGTTTCCCGAAAAACAGACTTGTTTCTCTTTTTTCAAATCTGAAGGGGGTTACGCGAAGTGAATAAATCGGAATTGATTGACGCCATTGCTGCCGAAGCTAAACTTTCCAAGGCTGCCGCCGGCAATGCGCTGGATGCGACCATCAAGGCGGTGACAGGCGTGTTGAAGAAGGGCGATCGTCTCTCCTTGGTCGGCTTTGGCTCTTTCTGGGTGGGCGACCGCGCCGCGCGCACGGGACGCAATCCGCAAACGGGCAAGCCGCTGAAGATCAAGGCAAGCCGTGTGCCCAAGTTCACGCCTGGCAAGGCGCTGAAAGAAGCGGTCAACAGCAAGAGAAAATAGCAAAACCCCGCGAACGTATTCCGTGCTTCGCGCATAAACCCGGCGCAAAACCGGGTTTTTTATTGGCCGCGCCTATATCCAGGGACGCCGACAATGGGTGAAACGCTACCGCGCCGATCCCCTGGGTAAATCCAATGACGAGACCGCGTCGCGCCGCCGGCAAAAAACCGCCCCAGCGTGGCGCATTTGACCCGCCCGCGCCACGGTAAGCATCGCCAGCGCCCCAGAGCCGAATTCCCCGGCCAATATCGCTTGGTGCTTTCGACTTGTCATGCCAGGCATTGGCGCGTCTCACGTTTTATAATGTTCGCTCAATCTGATGCAATTCAAGCATACGCGTTT
This sequence comes from Zoogloeaceae bacterium, assembly GCA_031259605.1. Classification (GTDB taxonomy): domain Bacteria; phylum Pseudomonadota; class Gammaproteobacteria; order Burkholderiales; family Rhodocyclaceae; genus Azovibrio. Next base: position 9,650 of record JAIRLE010000084.1, on the reverse strand, counting down.
TTCCGCAAACAGGATGGCGCGAGGCAAACCGATGTGGAGTATGTGTTCATGGCAACTTCTTCTCGCAGGCAGGAAACGGCTTCCAGTCCGTTGCCGGAGAAAATAGGCTTTTTGCTGCAAGAGTCTCGCTGGCTGCTGGTTGGCGCGCTGGCGCTGTTTCTGGGGATGTCCCTGTGGGGCTATCATCGGGAGGACCCGGCCTGGTCGCACGCGACGGGCGTGATGGTTGTCCTGAATCCGGCGGGACGCGCCGGGGCGTGGGTATCGGATGTCCTGCTGTACGTCTTCGGCTTTTCCGCTTGGTGGTGGATCGTGTTGTGCCTGATGTTCGTCTGGTGGGGCTACCGGCGGTTGAACGGACTGGGAACGCCAAAGACGGCGGAGGCGCGGGAGTGCGGGCGCGAAGAGGCCGACACAGGGGCAAAGGGGCTGGATTGCCGCGCCTTCTACCTGTCCATTGCCGGCTTCATCCTCTTGCTTTCCGCCAGTTCCGCGCTGGAAGCCCTGCGTTTTTACGCGCATGTTCCGGTGTTGCCCGGCAATCCTGGAGGCATCATCGGACAGGAAATCGCGGGTTTCCTGCGCGCGCTCATGGGCAATACCGGCGCGACCTTGCTGTTGCTGGTGGCGATAGCCGTAGGCTGGAGCGTCTTTGTCGGCATGTCCTGGCTGTGGTTTTTCGAGCGGCTGGGCGCGGCTCTGGAGCGGATATATCTGTGGACGCTGGCAGGCTACGAGCGCTGGCAGGATCAGCGCATCGGCAGGAGCGTGGCGGAACAGCGGGAAGCCGTGGTGGAAGAGGAAAAGCGGCGGGGAGGATTGAAAGATCCGGTGTGGATAGAGCCTGTCGCATCCGTGGAAAAGGTTTCCAGCAAGGCGGAAAAGCGTATCGTGCGGGAAAAGCAATCCGCGCTTTTTCCGGAGGCGCTGACGGACGGCCAGTTGCCGCCCCTGCATTTGCTGGATGTCGTCTCCGCCACGCAGGGAGAGAGCGTGGCGGCGGATACCCTGGAATTCACTTCCCGCTTGATAGAAAGAAAACTCGCGGAATTCGGCGTGCAGGTCAAGGTGCTGGCGGCTCTGCCGGGGCCGGTGATTACCCGTTACGAAATCGAGCCGGCGACGGGCGTCAAGGGCGCGCAGATCGTCAATCTGGGGCGCGATCTGGCGCGCGCGCTGGCGCTCACTTCCATTCGCGTGGTGGAAACGGTGCCGGGCAAATCCTGCATGGCGCTGGAATTGCCCAACCCCCGCCGCCAGGCAGTCAAACTCTCGGAAATCATCGCCAGCAAGGTCTGGAACGATCTGGCAAGCCCGCTGACCATTACTCTGGGCAAGGACATCGGCGGCCTGCCGGTGGTGGCCGATCTCGCCCGGATGCCGCATCTGCTGGTGGCGGGAACGACGGGATCGGGCAAATCCGTGGGCGTGAATGCCATGATCCTGTCGCTGCTCTACAAGTCCGAACCGGAAAACGTGCGCCTGATCCTGATCGATCCGAAAATGCTGGAGCTTTCCGTCTACGAGGGTATTCCGCATCTGCTCGCGCCGGTGGTCACGGATATGCGCCAGGCCGCCAATGCCCTGAACTGGTGCGTGGGCGAGATGGAAAGGCGCTACAAGCTGATGAGCGCTCTAGGGGTGCGGAATCTGGCCGGATTCAACGGCAAAGTCCGCGAGGCGAAAAAGCGCGGCGAACTGTTGCTCAATCCGCTGTCGCTGACGCCGACATCGCCGGAACCGCTGGCCGTGCTGCCATATATCGTGGTGATCATCGACGAACTGGCGGACCTGATGATGGTGGCGGGCAAGAAGGTGGAAGAACTGATTGCCCGTCTGGCGCAAAAGGCGCGCGCGGCGGGACTGCATCTGGTATTGGCGACGCAGCGTCCCAGCGTCGATGTGATTACCGGCCTCATCAAGGCGAACATTCCAACGCGCATTTCCTTCCAGGTTTCCAGCAAAATCGACTCGCGCACCGTGCTCGATCAGATGGGCGCGGAAAACCTGCTGGGACAAGGCGACATGCTCTACCTTGCGCCCGGCACCGGCTATCCGGTGCGGGTGCATGGCGCGTTCGTCACCGACGACGAAGTGCATCGCGTGGTGGAACACCTGAAACGGCTCGGCGAACCGGAATATGTGCCCGACGTGCTTGTCGGCGCTCCGGATGACGACGATGGCGCGGGCGGCGGCATGGAGGATGGCGAAGACGTGGAAAGCGATCCCATGTATGACCGGGCGGTGGAAGTGGTGCTGAAAAGCCGCCGCGCCTCCATTTCGTTGGTGCAGCGCCAGTTGCGCATCGGCTACAACCGCGCGGCGCGCTTCATCGAAGCCATGGAACGCGCCGGCCTGGTATCCGCCGTCGATGGCCGCGGCAGCCGGGAAGTGCTGGCCAGGGCACCGGAAGAATGAGTCCTGGCGGACGGCGCGAACGGTCTTCTGAATTGCTTCGCCATGCCTGCAATGACGATGTTCTTTCATCGACACTTTCCATGCGGTATCGGAAAAATATATCTACATTCAGTGGCACCCTTTTCGGGACGGATTTCATGTTGAAGACTTTTTACGGATTCTGGCTTTTTCTCCTGGCATGGCCGTTTTTCGCCCAAGCGGGCGGCATTGACGCGCTGGAGCGTTTCCTGGCGGCGACCACGAGCTTCCAGGCGGAATTTTCCCAATCCACGCGCGGGCCAAGCAGCAAGACGCCGCAGTATTCGCAAGGCAATGTGGCGCTCGTCAAGCCTGGCAAGTTCCGCTGGGATATCCGTGAGCCTTACGCGCAACTGGCCGTTGGCGACGGCAAATACATCTGGCTGTTCGACCCGGAACTCGAACAGGTCACGCGCAAGAAAATGGATGCCGCCCTCTCCGCTTCACCGGTGGCCCTGCTCGTGGGCAAGCGTGACATCCTGCGCCAGTTCGATCTCGCGGAGGAGGAAAACGCGGACGCGGAAGGCATCGCATGGGTAAACGCGCATCCCAGGAACAAGGAGCATTTCGAGCTTATCCGCGTGGGCTTTCACGCCAACGGACAACTGGCGGGCATGGAACTCCTGGACGCTTTTGGCCAGACCATGACTTTCCGCTTCCACAATCCCCGGCAAAATCTCCGTCTTCCCGCGCACCTCTTCACCTTCACCCCACCGGAAGGCGTGGAAGTGATCGGAGAGGATTAGCGACTTTCCGGTTCAGAACCTGTTCATCGTCAAACGAACTCCGGTTTGAAACCCCGCCCGCAAGAAAGGCGCGAAGGTTGAGACCCCGGTCGCGGCCGGGGTTTCGACCGTAGCCATTCTCGAGGGGAGAGAAACCCCTTCCCAATGGAGTTGGACCGGCAGCCCTGAAGGGCTGTCGCTAATTTTTGCTCAGAACAAATCTTTCTGTTCCGATCTTTTTTCTTCCTTTCTTGTTTTTTTGAAGGTGGTCGCGCCCAGGGAAAGGTCGGGGTATTGGGGGCGTTCGTTGCCGGACAACAAGCCTTCGATGGTCAATATCTGGAGCCGTGGAAACGCTCTGCCCGCCGGATCGGTATAAAAGCCTTTCTTGACGGCTTCGGTCTGCATGGGCTTGGTCGGGGGCGTCAATGTGACGAATAGGGCGATTTCCGCGTTTTCACGGGAAACGACATGCGCTAGATCGCGGATCATCGCCACATTGACATTTCCTCCGCCTTTGACCGAAACGACGATTTTCCTGTGCGCCTTCGGTTCGTCCTGAAAGTAGATGAGGCCGTCCATGCCGCCATCCGCGCCTTTTTTCCGTCCCTGGAAGGGTTGGGCGTTGACCAGCGAACACGCCCACCACTGGAATTGATACTTGTCGCGCAGCGCCAGGTCGCGCGCGCCCGCCAAGTCTCTGGGGGTGCCGTGTACGTCGAAGGCGATGCCGGGAAAGGCGTCCTTGAGGCGCTTCTCGATCAGGCAGATGGCAAGGTGGGTGATGTCGATGCCGATCCAGCGCCGCCCCAGTTTTTGCGCGGCATGAACCGCCGTGCCGCAGCCGCAGAAGGGATCGAGCACCACGCCGCCTTCGTTGCTGGATAAGCGAAGAATGCGCTCCAGCAAGGCCAGCGGCTTTTGCGTCGGGTAGCCCAAACGCTCGGCGGATTGGGAATTGAGCGGAGGTATGTCCATCCAGACATCGGAAATCGCCACGCCGCGCTGTTCGACAAGATAACGTTTCAGTTGCGGGACTGTGCCCGGTTTGGTCTGCATGACCAGGCCAGCTTCATACGCATTCTGCATTCTTTCTTTCGTCCAGCGCCAAACTTTCTTCACGCCGAGAAATTCGTAAGTTAAGTTTGGACGGTTTGGGTTTGGGTTGATGAGGCTGTCCAAACGGTACAGTCTCCCTTCTTCGTCGCGGTATTTGTATTTGGTCGCTGTTTTTTCGGGAAGTGCCGCATCGTCGTATTCCTGAAAAATGGCGTCATCGTCCCACTCGAAAACATCCGATTTATGGTAAAGGAAAAGAATATCGTGATTCTTCGGCAACCGTTTGGTCATCAGGCTCTTGCCCGTTGACCGCTGCCAGATGATTTCATTGGCGAACGTTCCGCCGCCGAACACGCTGTCCAATACGATTTTAAGATAATGGCTTACCGTCGGATCGCAGTGCAGGTAGAGACTGCCGGTCGGTTTCAATACGCGGTGGAGTTCGATGAGCCGCCGCGCCATCATGACGAGGTAGGCCATCGTGTCGTTTTCGCCCAGAAAGCGGCGTAGGGCGAGGATCATCTCGGCGACCTGGGTGTTGCCGCCCTGTACGATCTCCGCGCACTCCCGTTTCGTCTGTTCTCCCCATGACCAGGAATCCTTGAAGGCGACGATCTGCGCTTCGCTCCGCTCGCCCCTGGGCGAGGCGAAGAGGACGTTATAATCGCGGGCGCTGTTGAAGGGCGGATCGAGGTAGACCAGATCGATGGTCTCGTCCTTGATGTGTTCTTGCAGGATGTCCAGGTTGTCGCCAAAATACAGGCGGTTCATTGGTTGCTCGTTTGTCATTGCGCCGTCCCTGAAATTCCGGCTCGTTTCCAGAGCCGGGGCAGAGATTATCACATTCTCATGGTGTTCAGGAGCGCTTGCCTGACAGCCTGTTTGGCAGAGGGGGGTCGATTCGAGCGGGGGATTCGGGTAGAATACGAGGCTGCGAATACGATAAATAACGTCAGGGGCGCGGGTTTGATTCCTGAACTCTCCTGGCATCCAATCCCCAAACTGGAGACAACCAGATGAGCAAATCGTTCGACGTCCTCGTCATCGGCGGCGGGCCTGGCGGTTATGTAGCCGCCATCCGCGCCGCGCAACTGGGATTTTCCGTGGCCTGTTGCGAATCCAACCCCTATGCCGACCCCAAGGGCGAACCGCGTCTGGGCGGCACCTGTCTCAATGTCGGCTGCATTCCTTCGAAGGCGCTCCTGCACACTTCACATCTCTTCGAGGAAGCGGGACACGCCTTTGCCGAACAGGGCATCGAAGTCGGCAAGCCCCAAATCAACGTCGCCAGAATGCTGGCCCGCAAGGCGGATATCGTCACCCGGCTGACCACCGGCATCAAGGGACTGTTCAAGAAAAACAAGGTGACGTTCCTGCCCGGACACGGCGCGTTCGCCGGGCAATCCGCGGCGGGCTGGAAAATCCGGGTAGGCGCGGAAGAAATCGAGGCCAAAGAGGTGATTGTCGCTACGGGATCCAAGGCGCGGCATCTGCCCGGAATTCCCGTCGATAACCGAATCATCTGCGACAATGTCGGCGCGCTGGCGTTTGACGCCGTGCCGGGAAAACTGGTGATTATCGGCGCGGGCGTCATTGGCCTGGAAATGGGATCCGTCTGGCGCAGGCTGGGCGCGGAAGTCAGCATCCTGGAGGCGGGCGGCAGCTTTTTATCCGCCGCCGATATCGATGTCGCCAGGGAAGCGCAGCGGATTTTCACGAAACAAGGGTTGCGGATTCAACTGGGCGTCCAACTTGGCGCGGTCAAGGCGGGCAAGAAAGGCGTTGCCATCGCCTGCACCGACAAGGACGGCAAGACGAACCAGATCGAAGCCGACCGCCTGATCGTCTCCGTTGGCCGCGTTCCCAATACCGACGGACTGAATGCGGATGCCGTGGGGCTGAAGACGGACGCGCGCGGCATGATCGAGGTCGACGGTCATTGCCGGACGAACCTTCCCGGCGTCTGGGCGATTGGCGACGTGGTGCGCGGCCCCATGCTGGCGCACAAGGCGATGGAAGAGGGCGTCATGGTGGCGGAAATCCTCGCTGGACAAGCCGGGCATTGCAATCTCGAACTCATTCCTTCCGTCCTCTACACCCAACCGGAAATCGCCTGGATCGGCATGACGGAACAACAATTGAAAGCCGAAGGCCTCGCGTACAAGACCGGCAAGATTCCCTTCCTCGCCAATGGCCGGGCGCTGGGCATGGGCGCGACGGAAGGCTTCGTCAAGATGCTGGCGGACGCCAATACCGACCGCATACTGGGTGTGCACATCATCGGCGCGGGCGCATCCGACCTGATCGGCGAAGCCGTTGCCGCCCTGGAATTTTCCGCTGCCGCCGAAGACCTTGCCCGCATCTGCCACGCGCACCCGACACTTTCGGAAGCGCTGCACGAAGCGGCGATGGCCTGCGACAAACGCGCGCTGCATTCTTAGAAGCTGTCTTGAAAAAACAGGGATAGAGAAAATTTTCCAGACGAAGCGCAAGCGTTTGCCGTTTCCTCTCCCGCAAAGCGGGCGAGGGAGAAGCAAAATCGCCGCGCTTGATTTTTCAAGACGGCTTCCTGACGGCAAAAAACCGGCAGGAAAACGTTTTTCTTCCCTCGTCCGTGACCGCGGATCGATATCCCGGACGTCGGTGAGGGATTCCGGCCCCGGCTCTTGCGGACGGGGTTTCAAACTCGAGTCGGCTTTACATTGAAAGAAAGGAGGATCAGGCAACCGTTTCCGGCTTGCAAATTGCGGGCCGCCATTTCCCCAACGAACGAATCATGGGGTTTTTGAAAATTCCGAAAACAAATCACCAAGGAGAACCAACATGACACAAACCGCGCAAGAAATAAAAGTCGTATCGGCGGATGCAACGGCGCTGGGCGTATTCGGCCTGTCGCTGATTACCTTCGTTGCCGCGTCGCAAAAAATGGGCTGGACGACCGGTTCCGTTTATCTGATTCCCTGGTCCATCTTCCTCGGTGCCATCGCGCAGATATGGGCGGCCGCCATCGACTTCAAACGCAACAGCTATTTTGGCGCGATTGTGCTGGGCGCGTTCGGTCTGTTCTGGATTGCCGTGGCGACGATCTGGGCGATCCAGAACGGCTGGTTCGGTGCCGTGCCGGAAAACGCCGACCTGAAACAGTTCGGCTTCGCCTGCTTCGGCTATCTGTTTTTCTGCTGCTTCGTCACCGTCGCCGCCTTCGAGGCCAACAAGGTCTTCGGCGCCATCATGGTGCTGATCCTCGTGTTGCTCGGATCGCTGGGTTTTCAACTGCTCGGCATCAACAAGGAACTGTTCGGCCCCATGGCTGCCTGGGCGGAACTCCTGATCTCCTTTCTGGGCTTCTACGCTTCCGGCGCGATTTTCCTCAACACCTTCTTTGGCCGCACCCTGCTGCCGCTGGGCAAGCCGATGGGCTGGATCAAGAAGGGATGATCCCGGAAGACGGCGGATAGTCCGCCGCCGTTTCGCGCAGCGGGGGAGATATTCCCCCGCTTTTTGCGCCGGCGGCGAAAGTCGCCATATCATCTGCCCTCTGTCTTTTGCCTTTCGCCCTGACATGTTCGACGCTCAATCCTTTTTGCCCACGTTGCCGGAGTTGCCGGGGGTGTATCGCATGTTGGCGGAAGACGGGACGGCCTTGTATGTGGGCAAGGCCAAGCAGTTGAAGAAGCGGGTGGCCTCCTATTTCCGCAAGCATCTCGCAAACCCGCGCATTGCCATGATGGTGCGGCAGATCGCCGCCATCGAGATCACCGTCACCCGTTCCGAAGCCGAGGCGCTGCTTCTGGAAAACAACCTTATCAAGCGCCTGTGTCCACGCTATAACATTCTTTTTCGTGACGACAAATCCTATCCTTATATCGTCATTGGCCGGGAGGATTTTCCGCGTCTGGGATTTTTTCGCGGCCTGCCCCAGCGCGGCGCGGATTATTTCGGGCCTTATCCGTCTTCGGCGGCAGTGCGCGAAGGCTTGTATTTCCTGCAAAAAACCTTTCGTCTGCGCAGTTGCGAAGAGTCTGTTTTCGCCAATCGTTCCCGTCCCTGCCTGCTCTACCAGATTCGGCGTTGCAGCGGCCCCTGCGTGGAAGGACTGGTCACGCGCGAAGAATACGCGCGCGACACGCAACACGCCATATGGTTCCTGCGGGGACGGCAAAACGAAGTCTTCGCGCGTCTGCAACAGTTCATGGAGGCCGCCGCCGCGCGCTTGGAGTTCGAGACCGCCGCCTTTTACCGCGACCAGTTGCAAACCCTGCGCCGGGTGCAGGAAAAGCAGTTCATCGAGAGCCAGAAATGCGAAGACCTGGATATTGTCGTCGCCTGCGCCGAAGGCGGACAACTCTGCGTCAACCTGGCCATGGTGCGCGGCGGGCGTCATCTTGGCGACCACTGCGTTTTTGCCGACGGCAGCAGCGCGTTTTCCGCGCGGGATGCGGCATATTCCGCGGCGGAAGCCGTGGCCGCCTTCATCGGCCAGCATTACGCCCGCCATCCCGCGCCCGCCTGTTTGCTGGTTTCTCCTCCGCCGGAAGCGCCGGAGGAAGCCGCCGCCGCGCTCGCCGCCGTGAGCGGACGGGCAGTGCCGCTACAGGAAGCGAAAAGCGTCACGCACAAAGCTTGGGTCGACATGGCCATGCAAAACGCGCGTTTTGCCATTGCCGCCAGAAACCAGGGACGCGCCCGCCAGGGCGAGCGTCTCGCCGCGCTGCAACAGATATTGGAACTGGCGGAAACGCCCGCGCGCATCGAGTGTTTCGACATCAGCCACACGGCGGGCGAGTTGCCGGTGGCTTCCTGCGTGACGTATCGGGATGACGGCATGAAAAAATCCGATTACCGCCGCTTCAATATCCGGGATATTGCCCCCGGCGACGATTGCGCCGCCATCCGTCAGGCCGTGAGCCGCCGTTACGTCCGGCTGGCGGAAGGCGAGGGGAGCATGCCCGATCTGGTGCTGATCGATGGCGGCAAGGGACAGGTGGCGGCGGCGGCGGCGGCGCTGGCGGAGATGGGTTTGTCGCATTTGCCGGTGGTAGGCGTCGCCAAGGGCGAGGGGCGCAAGGTGGGATTGGAATCGCTGGTATTTTCCGATGGACGCGCATTACAATTCGAGGCTGCCGACGCGCTCCTGCCGCCTGCGCTTGCGCTGGTGGTGGAAATCCGCGATGAAGCGCACCGCTTTGCGCTTACCGGCCACCGGGCGCGACGCGGCAAGGCGCGCAGCCGCTCCCGCCTGGACGACATCCCCGGCGTGGGGTCGATGCGCCGCAAGGCGCTCCTGGCGCGATTCGGCGGCTTGTCTGGCGTCATGTCGGCGACGGAAGAACAACTTCTCCAGACGCCCGGCATCAGTCCGGCGCTGGCAAAGAGAATCTATCGAGCATTGCATTGAAAAACATGTTCAACCTGCCCATGTGCCTGACC
>JAIRLE010000078.1 GCA_031259605.1 Zoogloeaceae bacterium | reverse complement strand
ACACTCCGTCACGCCATTTCCAGTCGATGCCGAGCGCCGTCACGGCCTCGCGGATTTCCTCCATCGCCGAATCGACTTCTGCCGCCTCGCCTTCCACGCCCAGTTCCAGATGGCGGCGTTCCTTGCCATTGAGCGAGGGCAGGGAAAACAGACGCAAATCCGGGTAGGCGGCCGCGATGTGTTCCATGAGGGGCAGCAATCCCGATTCGTGAGCGTTTTCCCCGGTCAGCAGGAACGCCTTTTCCACCAACGGGTTTTGGCGGAAAAGCGGGCGATAGAAGGTATCCAATGCCCATTCGATCATGGGATGCGCCATCTGGGGAAAGCCGGGCACGAAATAATGCTCCCTCGCCATGAAGCCGGGCACATGGTTGATGGGGTTGGGGATGATTTTCGCGCCAATGGGAAAAGCGCCCAGTTGCTGACGCGCTTCGGTCAATTCGCCGCCCAGTTCGCCGATGAAGCGCGCTTCCAGTTCAGCCCTGGCTTCCAGAGAAAGTTCCAGGCTTGTTCCCAGCGCGTCGGCCGCCGCCTGGCGAGTGTGGTCGTCCGGGGTGTTGCCGATGCCGCCGCAGGAAAACACCACGTCTCCCGCCGCCATGCTGCGCCGGAAGGCTTCCGCGAGTCTTGCGTGGTCGTCCCCCAGATAGCTCACCCAGGAAAGCCGCAGCCCCCGCGCCGCCAATAGCGCGGCAATCGCCGCGAAATGCGCGTCCTCGCGCTTTCCGGAGAGTATCTCATCGCCGATGATGACCGCGCCGAATACCTTGTTTTTCTTCATTGTAAAACTAACTCCGGTTTGAAACCCCGTCCTTCAGGGCGGTGCGGAGGTCAGGACCCCGGCCGCGGCCGGGGTTTCGACCGTAGCCATTGGGGAGGAGAAAGAAACCCCTTCCCAATGGCGTTTGACCGACAGCCCTGAAGGGCTGTCGCTAATTTTTGCTTATTCCGCGCACTCTTCCTTCACCTGCGGCGCGAGCGTAAACGGCGCGGGTTCCTGCTGACTCTTCTTCCACATCCGCAAGGCCCAGATGAAAAGCCCAATCAGGAAGAATGCCGAGGGCGGCAGGAGCAAAAGGCCGTTGGGCGCGTACCAACCGCCGTCTTTCACCAGCGGCAGGATTTCGTATCCGAAGAGTTTGCCCGCGCCAAAAAGTTCGCGTACGACGCCCAGCGCGATCAGCATCAGCGAATAGCCCAGGCCGTTGCCGATGCCATCGACGAAGGAAGCCCAGGGCGGATTCTGCATGGCGAAGGCTTCCGCCCGTCCCATGACGATGCAGTTGGTGATGATGAGGCCGACAAAGACAGAGAGCTGTTTCGCCAGCGTAAAGGCATAGGCGCGCAAGATCTGATCCACCACGATCACGAGCGAGGCGATGATGACCATCTGCACGATCATGCGGATCGAGGAGGGAATCTGGTTACGGATCATGGCGATGAAGAGATTGGAGAAGGCCGTCACCGAGGTGAGCGCGATCGCCATCACCAGCGCCGTGTTGAGATTGCTTGTGACCGCCAGCGCCGAGCAGATGCCGAGGATTTGCAGGGCGATGGGGTTGTTGTTGAAAACGGGATTCAGCAGGATTTCCCGCGTGGAGACTTGTTTGGTCATGTCAGACTCCCTCTTGACGCAATCTGGAAAGATAGGGGCCAAAACCCTGTTCGCCCAGCCAGAAGGCGAGCAGGTGGTCGACCCCCTTGCTGGTCAGCGTCGCGCCCGCCAGGGCGTCGACCTGGTGCGCGGCACCCGCGCTGTCCGGCTGGACGCCGCCTTTCACGATCTCGATGTTGGGCTTGCCATCCGCGCCGAAGAGCGTCTTGCCAGGCCACAACCCCTTCCACTTGGGGTTATCCACTTCGCCGCCCAGGCCGGGCGTCTCGCCATGCTGATAAAACCCCAGGCCGACCACGGTGTTGAGATCGGGCTTGATGGCGAGAAAGCCGTAGAGCGTCGACCAAAGCCCGTAACCGCGCACGGGCAGGATCAGGGCTTCGAGTTCGCCGCTGCCGTCTGCTTTCACCAGGCGATAAACCGTGCTGTATTGCTCGCGCCGCTTGATGCCGGCAATATCCTCCTTGCCGGACAGCACCTCGGAGGAAGCGGGATCTCGCGCCGCCTTCAGGGGATCGAACTTCAGGGGATCGTAATCCTTGCTCACTTCGCCCGTGGAAAGATCGATGACCTGAGCCTCGATGCGTTCTTCAAAGAGTTTCTGCACTTCCCCGGAAGAAAGCTCCGGCCCGCCGACCCCGGCAACCGCCAGGATGCTGCGCTGGCGGTCGAGCTGGCGGTTTTCCTCCTGCACGGGTTTCAGATACACCGCCGACCCGGCGACGAACACCGAGGCGACGAGGCTGACGACGAGCGCGACGATGAGCGTGCGCGCGATGGATTCCTTATTGCCGGACATGACGCGCCTCCCTCCGTTTGATGTTGGCCGCGACCACGAAATGGTCGATGAGCGGAGCGCAGAGGTTGGCAAAGAGAATCGCCAGCATCATGCCTTCCGGAAAGGCGGGATTGACCACGCGAATCAGCACCACCATGACGCCGATCAGCGCGCCGAAAATCCATTTGCCCGTGTCGGTCATGGCCGCCGACACCGGGTCGGTCGCCATGAACATCATGCCGAAGGCAAAGCCGCCCAGTACCAGATGCCAGTGCCAGGGCAGGGCGAACATGGGGTTCGTCGCCGAGCCGATGCCGTTGAAGACGAGGCTCATGCCGACCATGCCCAGGAGAACGCCCAGCACGATGCGCCAGGAGGCGATGCCGGCAAACAGCAGCAACGCGCCGCCCAGGAGAATCGCCGCGGTACAGGTCTCGCCGATGGAGCCGGGCAGGATGCCGATGAAGGCCTGCATCCAGGAGACGCCGCCGGTCACGACGGCATCGATGCCGCCTTCCGCCGCCTGCGCCAAGGGCGTCGCGCCGGTCACGCCATCGACCGCCGTCCACACCGCGTCGCCGGAAATCTGCGCCGGATAGGCAAAGAACAGGAAGGCGCGCCCGGCCAGCGCCGGATTCAAAAAATTCTTCCCTGTGCCGCCGAACACTTCCTTGGCGATCACCACCCCGAAGCTGATGCCCAGCGCCACCTGCCACAGGGGAATGGAAGGCGGCAGGATCAGCGCGAAGAGCACAGAGGTCACGAAGAAGCCTTCATTCACCTCATGTCCGCGCACCACCGCGAACAGCACTTCCCACAGGCCGCCAACCGCGAAAGTGACGAAATAGATGGGCAGGAAATAGGCCGCGCCGTGGATCAGGTTGTCCCACAGGCTCCCCGGATTGAAACCGGCGACGAATGAAATCAGAAAAAGCCGCCAGCCCTCCCAGGTGCCTTGCGCCGCCGCCAGCAATTCGGGATGGGCGGCATAGGCGCTGTTGGCCTGGAATCCCGCGTTCCACATGCCGGCGAACATGGCCGGAAAGGTGGCGAGCCAGACCACGATCATGATGCGCTTCAGATCCATCGCGTCGCGCACATGCGCGGTGGCGCGGGTGACGCTGGCGGGACGATAGAGGAAGGTGTCGGTCGCCTCGTAGAGCGCGTAGAGCTTTTCAAGACGCCCGCCTTTTGAAAAGTGCGGCTCCAGCCAGTCGAGCAATTGACGCAAACCCATGAATCAGCCCTCCTTCTCAATACGGGTCAAGACATCCCGCAAAATGGGGCCGTATTCATACTTGCCCGCGCAAACATAGGTACACAAGGCCAGATCCTCCTCGTCCAGTTCCAGGCAGCCCAGCTTTTGCGCCATTTCCGTATCGCCGACGACAAGATAGCGCAAGAGCTGCGTCGGCAGAATATCCAGCGGCATCACCGCCTCATAATTGCCTACCGGCACGATGGCGCGCGGACTGCCGTTGGTGGTGGTGGTGAAAGGAAATTTCCTGCCTCGCGCCAGACAGGAGATAAAGAGATTCAACACCGAATGCTTGTCCGTTCCGGCGCGCAAAAAATGCAGGAGTTCCCGCTCCCGACCTTCCGCGAGACAGGAAACCTGTCGATGGTAACGCCCCAGAAAGGCAAGCGGCCCGGCAGCCGTGCGTCCGCCGAAGACGGAGCCGGAAATCACGCGGTTTTCGCCGGGCAGAAGCTCGCCCGCAGTGAGATCGTCGAGACTCGCGCCCAGACGGGTACGCAGAAGACGCGGGTTTTTCGCCACCGGCCCGGCAAGCGAGATGACCCGCTCCACCCACAATTGCCCGGTGGCAAAGAGCTTGCCGATGGCGATCACGTCCTGATAGCCGACATGCCAGACGCTCTTGCGCGCGTCGACCGGATCGAGAAAGTGAATGTGCGTTCCCGGCAAACCCGCTGGATGCGGACCAAAAAAGCGTTCCAAGGTCACGCCGGGAAGATCTGTGCCGGGGATGTCGCCTTTTTCCCCGGCGCAGAGGAAAATCTTGCCCAACCGGGAAAGCACCCGGATACCGCGCGTAAAATCGTCCGCGTATTCGGCAAGGACGATGGCGGGATCGACGGCAAGCGGATGGGTATCGATGGCAGTGATGAAGAGAGAAGCGGGAATGGCGTCCGCTGCGGGTATCCTGGAAAAAGGGCGGGTTCGGAAGGCTGTCCACAACCCGGACTGTTGCAGGTTTTCCCTGACCTTCGCGGCATCCAGCGCATCCAGTTCGCTGTCCGCGTAATGCGCGAAGGAAAGGGCAGCGTCGCCTTCCAGATCGATGACGATGGAGTTGAACGCGCGCCGCGCGCCCCGATGGATGGCGCTGACGACGCCCGCGCCCGGCGCGGTAAAGTGCACACCCAGTGTTTTCTTGTCGGAAAACAGGACTTGCCCCAATTTGACCCGATCGCCTACCTGAACCGCCATTGAAGGCTTCATGCCGGGATAATCGTCACCGATGAGCGCAACCCTTCGCGCCCCCTGCCCCGCCTCGATCCGCTGGCGCGGCGCGCCGCTGATGGGTAAATCCAGTCCACGTTTGATTCTGATCATGCGTTTGGCCCAATCCATGATAAAAATCCGTGGAGACCTGAACCGGCTCCCCGGAAACTTGCGGATTATATCGGGCAAGCGTAATTTTGCGAAATTCCCGCGCACCACGAACGAAGCCACGTACGCACAACGCAAATACTAAATGTAGTGGTCATGCTTGCGCTTCGCCACTACATGTAGTAGCTTTGCGCGTTATAAAAATTACTTGATCTCCCCCGCAGCCGCATTTTTCGTAATGGAGAACACTTGAAAATGAGCCAGGCCGCTGAACAGTTATCGCTTGCCGCCATTCCCGCCGCGCCCGAATGTCCGCCCTTGCCGGCGCAGGAAATTTCCGGCGAGGTGTTGCTGGAAAAATACGCCAAGGGCAAGGAAATGGATGTCCATGACGTGCGCCGCCGAGTGGCGCGCGCGCTGGCCGCCATCGAGCCGGAAAAGGATCGCGCCCATTGGGAGGCGCGTTTTCTCTGGGCGCAGGAAAACGGCTTCATTCCCGCCGGACGCATCAATTCCGCCGCCGGCACCGATTTGCAAGCGACGTTGATCAACTGTTTCGTGCAGCCGGTGGGCGATTCCATCGTCGAAGCCACCGATGGACGCCCTGGCATCTACACGGCTCTGGCGCAGGCGGCGGAAACCATGCGACGCGGCGGCGGCGTCGGTTACGATTTTTCCAGCATCCGTCCTTCCGGCGCGCGGGTAAAAGGGACGCAATCGCGCGCTTCCGGGCCGGTCTCCTACATGCGCGTCTTCGACCGTTCCTGCGAAACGGTGGAATCCGCCGGCGCGCGGCGCGGCGCGCAGATGGGCGTGTTGCGCTGCGACCATCCCGATATCGAGGATTTCATCCACGCCAAGGATCAGGGCGATCTCACCAATTTCAACATTTCCATCGGCGTCACCGACGCCTTCATGCAGGCAGTGGAAGCCGACGGCATGGTAGAACTGACGCATCGCGCCGAACCCAACGCCGACATGAAGACCGAGGGCGCGTTCCAGCGCGACGACGGCCTGTGGGTGTACCGCCGCACACGGGCGCGGGAACTGTGGGGACAGGTGATGCAATCCACCTACGACCACGCCGAACCCGGCATTTTGTTTCTCGACCGCATGAACCGGGACAACAATCTGAATTATTGCGAGGTGATCGAGGCCACCAACCCTTGCGCCGAACAGCCGCTGCCGCCCTACGGCTGCTGTTGCCTGGGGTCCATCAACCTGACGCTGTTCATCCGCGACGCCTTCTCCGAACAGGCGGAATTCGACTTCGACGCCTTCGCCGAAGTCATCCGCGTTTCCATTCGCATGCTGGACAACGTCCTGGACGCGACCCACTGGCCGCTCGCCCAGCAAAGCAACGAGGCCGCCAACAAACGTCGCATCGGACTGGGATTCACCGGCCTGGGCGACGCGATCGTCATGCTGCGGCTGCGCTACGACCGTGTGGAAGCCCGCGCCTTCGCCGCTCGCATCAGCGAATTCATGCGCGATACCGCTTATCTGTATTCCGCGGAACTGGCGAAGGAACGCGGCGCATTCCCGCTCTTCAACGCCGAACTGTATCTTTCCGGCGGCAATTTCGCCTCGCGTCTGCCCGCGGAAATCAAGGGCAAAATCCGCGAACACGGGCTGAGGAACTCGCATCTTTTATCCATCGCCCCCACCGGCACCATTTCGCTCGCTTTTGCCGACAACGCTTCCAACGGCATCGAGCCGCCATTTTCCTGGACTTACAGCCGCAAAAAACGTATGAGCGACGGCGCCATCAAGGAACATTCGGTCGAGGATTACGCTTGGCGGCTGTATCGGCACATGGGCGGCGACAGCGAAAAACTGCCCGATTATTTCGTTACCGCGCTGGAAATTTCCGCCGCCGCACACAAGGACATGGTGGCCGCCGTCGCGCCCTATATCGACACTTCCATCTCCAAAACGGTCAATGTCCCCGCCGACTATCCTTACGACGACTTCCAGGATTTGTACATGGACGCCTGGAAGGCCGGCCTGAAAGGACTGGCGACCTATCGCCCGAACAGCATACTCGGCGCAGTGCTTTCCGTGGAACCGCCCAAGGCGGAAGCCGAGGACAGCGCCAGATCGCCGCAGGATTTCGTCTCTGACGCCAACCGGCGGCTTTCCATCAAGCATCTGCCCGCGCCCGTGCTCGCCAGCCTCAGATGGCCGGGGCGTCCCAGTCTGCCGGAAGGCAACCTCTGCTGGACGTACATGCTGGATTCACCCATCGGCAAATTCGCGCTATTTATCGGCCACGTCGAACCGGAAGGCCATGCCTGGCCTTTCGAGGTCTGGGCCAACGGCCCTGCCGAACCGCGCGGACTGGGCGCGGTCGCCAAAGCGCTTTCCATGGATATGCGCGCCAATGACCGCGACTGGCTGCAAATGAAACTGGAGAGCCTCGCCAAAACCCCCGGCGATTCCTTTGAGGCGCCCATGCCGCCGCACGGCGAAAAAAAACGTGTGCCTTCCGTCGTCTCCGCCATGGCGCAAGTCATCCTTTGGCGCTGCGAACAACTGGGCGCGTTCAACCACAAAAGCGCCACGCCTGTAGTCGACGCCCTCTTCTCCGCCAAGGAGCCCAAGACCGGCACTGACGGCACCCTCTCCTGGACCGTGGACATCCGCAATCCTTCCACCAACGAGGATTTTGTCCTGGGGCTGAAAGAGATCGCCCTGCCCGACGGCGTGACGCGTCCTTATTCCATGTGGCTTTCCGGCAATTACCCGCGCGCCCTGGATGGCCTCTGCAAGCTCCTGTCACTCGACATGCGCGTAATGGACCCCGCCTGGATTGGCATGAAGCTGAGAAAGCTGCTCGACTATCCGGAACCCCTGGGCGATTTCATGGCCTACGTCCCCGGCTCAAGGAAGCAACAGACCTTCCCTTCCACCGTTGCCTACATCGCCCGCTTGATCATCCACCGCTACGCCATGCTCGGCATCCTCGACGAATCCGGCCTGCCCCTGCAACAAATGGGCATTCTCGAAGCCCCGGAAGACCCAGTCAGCAACAAGGTGCTGCCCACCCAGGGCAAACTCTGCAACGAATGCGGCAACTACACGATGATCAAAAAAGACGGCTGCGACTTCTGCACCGCTTGCGGCGCGGTAGGAAGCTGCGGGTAGGCCGGCGTCCGGCAATGGCTGGCGGCGGCGCGGGTTCTCCCCTCGCCCGCTTCGCGGGAGAGCTTGCGCCCTGCAAAGGGGTGGCGTGAAGCGCCGGGAGGGTATATTTCCTCTGGGCGCTTTTGTTCCAGATGCCCTGATTTTTTTGCGGCTACGCCGCAAGTGCAATGTCATTTCCCGCAAAGCGGGAGAGCGGACGGCAGGCGATGGTGGCGCAAACTGAAAATACGATGGCGGCATTCATGCGATTGCCCCGTTTTGTCAGTCCGATTATTTTTCCGAAGAGGGAATGCCGGATACAATCGAGCGGCGAAAGAACGCGTGCTGCGGGTCGATTTTTCCCTTCTGGAAGAAAGCTTGCCAATCCGCCGCGCCGTGGCTTTGTTGCGCAAATGCTTTCCTGGAAAGGTTCTCCGTTTCACGCAACACCAAGGGCGTGGTACGTTGCACGGGGAGATATTCAAGCCAGTGCACGGGCACATCGTGCGTGTGTCCGTCCCCTCCGCGCACACTGATATGATCCGTGCGTTCATGGCCGCTGAAACCATATGCGGTCACGGCCAATGTAGCGCTATCTTCATCGGCTGCCGTGCATTCGGTTTTCAGGATGTTACGCGTGATCGAATCGGGATGACAAAAAACATCTTCACCATGGAAATTGGCAATGGCCTCGTGCTCCCAGAAAGCCGCGCGTCTGTCATGGACATCCTTGTAGATATCGGTATGAGAACGATGTTGCTGATACAGGGGAATGGCAAGGAGCGGCGCAAGGGAAAAATATAGCGCCTTGAACCAGGTATTGTGATATTGATTGAAAACCCGACGGGCTTCGGCAAGATCATAATGGTAAAAAATCGCGGGATTCACACTCATATCCAGATCACGCAAATGCTCAGGGTATATCCAGTTGAGCATTTGTGATTTGATGAAGCTGAAATCATCGCCAAATCCGACACTTTTATCGTTGAGCAAATCCACCATTTGCTGTTGCGCCAAAGGCGTAAACAGCAAACGGAACTGCACTTCGTGATTGCGATCCCTGGCGTGAAAGAGCGCGTCAAACTCACGGTTTGCCATGAGGGTAAAATTGGAATCGTCGCTCAGATTTCGGGAGAAGGATTCCAGTTTCCTGATCGCTCTTTTTTTCTTCAGGTTGCTGAAAAATCCGTCTTCCAGACCGGAAAGATCCGAGGGGCCGCGAGAAAAAGAAAGATGCGGCGCCGCTTCGTTGCCATAAATCAGGCATTGCCTCCGGGAATATGCTGGACAGGGCTTGGTAACCGAAGCGTTCAGGGTTTCGTGGCGGGTGACCCAGCGCAATTTTCCATTCGCGTCTCGCTCCTGTTCCCGCCAGGAAATGGAAAGCGATCCGGAATAGGTTTTTTGTCCCATGCGATAATCCAGGGTATCGATCAGGACAAAGGGATTGCCATTGATATTGCCGCTTTGGGAAAATACGACGGATTTATCCTGATTGAAGCTATCGTCCCACCCGAAATTTTCGCGCAACTCCGAAAGCCGTCCACAGGAAAAATTGAGATCGAAATCAAGGACAGGTACCGTCTTTTTGGAGATTTTTGCCGCAATATCCCAGTCGTAGCACTGATTCAAGGGAGACATTTGCGCCCAGGCTTTTTGCAACACGGCGTCCCGTTCGCTTTCCAGATGATGCAGCGCTTCATCCAGGTTGCGGATTCTCGGGTTGAGCTTTTTAATCCACAAAAAGATAAAACACATCGCCCCCAGGAAACAGGCGCCCCCCAAAGCAGCGTTTTTCACATTGAAATTGTCGGTGAGCGGCAAAACAAACCGGATTGTCGCAACGAGACACGCCAGCATCAAAAGGACAAGCAAAACGCGCAGGGAATGCCAAAGTCTTCGATGACCCGTTTTTTTGCCGTGCGCCCCTTCCAATGAACAGATTTCGGCGACCATAACCGCATTTTCAGCTTCATCCACCCCGGCCTCCGCCACCAGTCCCTCGAAAAAATCAGCGGTGTTTTTGGCGTGCTCCGCCCGATACTGGTCGCGATAACGTGCCAGCGGCTCGAAAATTTCGTCTTCCATTATCAAAAGAAGGTACTTCGCGCCATTTCCTTGGTTGCCATCGAGGTGATGAAGGGGATGCGCGTAGTGTAACCGGCGCGGGCAGCCACGATCATTTTGGTGGGCCATGCCTGGATGTCGGCATTCCATTGATTGACCGTATCGTTATAGAGTGCGCGCGCCGCCGTAATCTCCTTTTGCAGGTAACTGTTTTGCCGCATGGCATCGGCAATGGCCATGTGCGCCTTCAGTTCCGGGTAGGCTTCCACCTGCGGGAACAAGCGACCAAATGCCATATCAAGTTGACCGGAGACATCATTGCGTGCGCCATCGGAATGCGTACCGCCGCGCAGGGCAGCCGTGGCCGTCATCACTTCCTTGTCCAAGTCAACGGCTTTGGCCACCAGCGGCACGACATTTTGCAAAATTTGCACCCGCTGCTCCAGATAGTTGTCGATTTGCGAGGCATCCGCCTGTATCTTTTGTTGCAGCTTGCGCAGATAGGCCGCCGCGTTGATTTTCATGAACAAAAAGATGAGTCCCGGAAAAATCCCCAAAAGCCACAATACAATCTCGAAAAGCGCCGAACCAAAACCCACGGTCACCGGAAGCTGCTTATCCACCACATTGATGTCGCGCCCCGCCGCATTGACCGTACCGGTCAGCTCATCCAATTCATTTGCCATGAAAACTCCGATGGAAATCTACAGGAATAATTTTTGACTTCGCGGACGGGGTGTTAACCCCGCCCTTGACCAATGGGGCTACGCCCCTTCGCCCTCTGGAACCCGAAAACCAACCGCCGCGAGAAAGAAGCGCTGCGGGAAACGAATCAACCTTGACGAGCGGCAGACCAGCCATCCTAATGAATATTGTTCTTCATTTTGTTGATGGCCTGGAGTTGCGCGACGGCCTGGGCCAATTCGGCTTCGGCGGATGCCAGATCCATGTTGCTGGAACGTTGGGCAAGCGCCTCTTCGGCGTGGCGCTTGGCGTCCAGCGCCTTGGCTTCGTCGAGATCGGCGGCGCGGATGGCAGTATCCGCCAGCACGGTGATCAGTTGTGGCTGCACTTCCAGCATGCCGCCCGAAACGTAAACCAGTTCGAAGCGGTCTTCATCCGGCATCTTCAGGCGTACAGTGCCGGGCTTGATGCGGGTCAGCAGGGGAGTGTGCCGGGGCATGATACCCAACTCGCCGGATTCGCCGGGAAAAACGGCGAACTCGACGGTGCCGGAAAAAATCTCCTCTTCGGCGCTCACAACGTCTACATGTATGGTCATGGCCATCTCAGGCTCCCTTTCTCACGGGTTTACTGCAATGTCTTGGCTCTTTCGACGGCTTCCTCGATGGAACCGACCATGTAGAACGCCTGTTCCGGCAGATTGTCATAATCACCGTTTACGATGCCCTTGAAGCCCGCGATCGTATCCTTCAGGGACACATACTTGCCAGGCGAATTGGTAAAGACTTCCGCCACATGGAAGGGCTGCGACAGGAAGCGCTGAATCTTGCGCGCGCGCGCCACGGCGAGCTTGTCTTCGGGGGAGAGTTCGTCCATGCCCAGGATGGCGATGATGTCCCGGAGTTCCTTGTAGCGTTGCAGCGTCGTCTGCACGGCGCGCGCCACGCTGTAGTGCTCCTCGCCAATGACGAGCGGATCCAGTTGGCGGGAAGTGGAATCGAGCGGATCCACCGCCGGGTAAATCCCCAGGGAAGCAATATCGCGCGAGAGCACCACGGTGGAATCCAGATGCAGGAAGGTGGTGGCGGGCGATGGGTCGGTCAGGTCGTCCGCCGGCACATACACGGCCTGGATGGAAGTGATCGAACCTACTTTGGTGGAGGTGATGCGTTCCTGCAAGCGTCCCATTTCCTCGGCCAGCGTCGGCTGGTAGCCCACGGCGGAAGGCATCCGGCCCAGCAAGGCAGAAACTTCCACGCCGGCCAGGGTGTAGCGATAGATGTTGTCGACGAAGAACAGGATGTCGCGGCCTTCGTCGCGGAAACGTTCGGCCATGGTGAGACCAGTCAAGGCCACGCGCAGGCGGTTGCCCGGCGGCTCGTTCATCTGGCCGAAGACCATCGACACCTTGTCGAGCACGTTGGAATCCTTCATTTCATGATAGAAGTCGTTGCCTTCACGGGTGCGTTCGCCCACACCTGCGAAGACCGACAGGCCGCTGTGCTGCTTGGCGATGTTGTTGATGAGTTCCATCATGTTCACGGTCTTGCCCACGCCCGCGCCACCGAACAGGCCGACCTTGCCGCCCTTGGCAAACGGACAGATGAGATCAATCACCTTGATGCCGGTTTCCAACAGTTCTACGGAAGGAGAAAGCTCGTCGAATTTCGGCGCTTCGGCATGGATGGGGCGTTTTTCGTCGGCCTCGATGGGGCCGGCTTCGTCGATGGGACGCCCCAGCACATCCACGATACGCCCCAGGGTGCCATGGCCGACCGGCACGGAAATGGGCGCACCGGTGTTGGAGACGGCCATGCCGCGCTTCAGTCCGTCGGAAGAGCCGAGCGCGATGGTGCGCACGATACCATCGCCCAACTGCTGTTGCACTTCAAAGGTCAGTCCCTTTTCGAGACTGTCGTGCGCGCTGGATTCCTCCAGCGTGAGCGCATCGTAAACCCTGGGCATCTGGTCGCGCGGAAACTGGATGTCTACCACCGCACCGATACATTGCACAATTGAACCTTGACTCATGTTAAATCCCCAATCGTCTCAAAAGTCATCAAAAATCCTGAAACCGGATCAAACAGCGGCAGCGCCGCCGACGATCTCGGACAATTCCTTGGTAATGGCAGCTTGGCGGGCCTTGTTGTAGACCAGTTTCAACTCACCGATCACATTCTTGGCATTATCGGAAGCCGACTTCATGGCCACCATGCGCGCCGATTGTTCGGAGGCCATGTTTTCCGCTACCGCCTGATAGATCAGCGCCTCGACATAACGCACCAAGAGGCTGTCGATCACGGTCTTGGCATCCGGCTCGTAAAGGTAATCCCATTGGGAATGGCCTGCGCCGACCTCATTGCCGGACAAGGGCAGCAACTGCTCGATGTTCGGATCCTGCTTCATGGTGTTCACAAAACGGGTGTTGGCGATGTACACCGCGTCCAGTTCATTGGCGATAAAAGCGTCCAGCAGCACCTTGACTGGGCCTATCAGCCTTTCCAGGCGCGGTGCGTCGCCCAGTCCTTCGACATGGGAAACGATATTGACGCCCGCCCGCTGCATGAAGCCAAAACCCTTGTTGCCGATGCAGGTGACGGAAAGCCGGAAGCCAGCGGCATCCCACTCCTTCATCCGGCTCAAGACCTGACGCAGCACATTGCTGTTCAGTCCGCCGCACAACCCCTTGTCGGAAGTAATGACGATGAGGCCGATATTCCTGATCTCGCGTTCGTTCAGAAAAGGGTGCCGGTAATCGGTGAGCGCGTGCGAAAGATTGGCCGCCACACGCCGGATCTTCTCGCCATAGGGACGGGCGGCGCGCATCCGTTCCTGCGCCTTGCGCATCTTGGAGGCAGCTACCATCTCCATGGCCTTGGTGATCTTGCGCGTGTTTTCCACGCTCCGGATCTTGTTGCGAATTTCCTTGCCGCTCGGCATGGCGCTCTCCTCGTATCAGACCCAAGTACCCTTGAAAGCCGTGATGGCGGCCGCCAACGCTTCCTCGGTTTCCTTGTCCAGATCTTTGGAAGCCTCCATCTTTTCCAGCACCTGCGCGGCATTCTGTTTCAGATAGGCCAGTAGCCCCTTTTCAAATTCCAGCGCGCGCTTGACTTCCACATCTTCATAGAAGCCCCTGTCCGCCGCATAGAGGGTCACGGCCATTTCAGAAATACGCATGGGCGCGTATTGCGGCTGTTTCATGAGTTCCGTCACCATGCGCCCATGTTCCAGTTGCTTCCTGGTTGCTTCGTCCAGATCGGAAGCGAATTGGGCAAAGGCCGCCAATTCCCGGTATTGCGCCAGCGCCAGGCGCACGCCGCCGCCCAGTTTCTTGATGACCTTGGTCTGCGCCGCGCCGCCGACGCGGGAAACCGAAATCCCGGCGTTGATCGCCGGACGGATGCCCGCGTTGAAGAGGTCGGTTTCCAGAAAAATCTGCCCATCGGTAATGGAAATCACATTGGTCGGCACGAAGGCGGAAACATCGCCCGCCTGGGTTTCGATCACCGGCAACGCGGTCAGGGAACCGGTCTTCCCCTTTACCTCGCCGTTGGTAAAGCGTTCCACCCAAGCTTCGGAGACACGCGCGGCACGTTCCAGCAAACGAGAGTGCAGATAGAACACGTCGCCCGGATAGGCTTCGCGCCCTGGCGGACGGCGCAACAGCAAGGAAACCTGACGGTAGGCCCAGGCCTGCTTGGTCAGATCATCATAGATGATGAGCGCGTCTTCGCCGCGATCACGGAAATATTCGCCCATCGTGCACCCGGAATAGGGCGCGATATATTGCAAGGCCGCAGTTTCCGAAGCGGAAGCGGCCACGATGATGGTGTATTCAAGCGCGCCGTGCTCTTCCAGTTTCCTGACCACGTTGGCAATAGTGGAAGCCTTCTGCCCCACGGCCACGTAAATGCATTTTACACCTGCGCCCTTCTGGTTGATGATGGTGTCAATCGCCACGGCGGTCTTGCCGGTCTGGCGGTCGCCGATGATGAGTTCGCGCTGGCCGCGGCCAATCGGCACCATCGCGTCGATGGATTTCAGCCCTGTCTGCACCGGCTGGGAGACGGATTTGCGCCAGATGACGCCGGGCGCGACCTTCTCGATCTTGTCGGTGAGCTTGTGGTTCAGCGGCCCCTTGCCGTCGATGGGTTGCCCCAGCGAATTGACCACGCGCCCCAGAAGTTCCGGGCCGACGGGCACTTCCAAGATGCGCCCGGTGCATTTGACCGTATCGCCTTCGGAAATGTGCCGGTACTCGCCCAGCACCACGGCACCCACGGAATCGCGTTCCAGGTTCAAGGCCATGCCAAAGGTATTGCCGGGGAATTCCAGCATTTCACCTTGCATGACATCCTGCAAGCCGTGTACGCGACAGATGCCGTCGGTCACGGAAACTATCGTACCCTGCGTGCGGATTTCCGCCTTCACGCCAAGGTTTTGAATCTTGCTTTTGATCAGCTCGCTGATCTCGGACGGATTCAACTGCATTTAGATCTCCTAATTCTTGAGCGCGACAGACAGGGTTTCGAGCTTGCCGCGCACGGAAGCGTCCAGCACCTGATCGCCTACCACCACGCGCACACCGCCAACCAACTCCGCATCCACCACCACGGCGGGTGCAAGTCTTGTTTTGAAATGCGCTTCCAGTTGCAAAACCAGCGCCTTGAGGTCGGCCTCGGAAAGCGGGAAGGCGGTCTGAATCACCACCTCCTTGATGCCTTCTTCGGCAGACTTGTTGGCCTCGAACAGCGCGGCAATTTCCGGCAACAGCGCCAGCCGCTCGTTTTCCGCAAGGATGCGTATGAAATTGCCGAGCGTGGCGTCATCGTCGCTGGCAAGCGAAATGAACAACTGCGCGATCTGCCCGGCGGACAGGTTGGGATTGCCGATCACTTCGGCCATTTCCGCGTTCCGGGCGACGAACGCCAGACGCTGGAGACGACCGGACCAAGCTCCCAGCGCCCCTGCGTCCTTGGCGACGCGAAACGCCGCTTCGGCATAGGGACGGGCGATGGTGACGGTTTCAGCCATTTACAGATCCTGTTTGAGCGCGGACAGCAACCCGGCATGCGCCTTGGCGTCGATTTCGCGGCGCAGGATTTTTTCCGCGCCCGCCACCGCCAATGCCGCCACCTGGTCACGCAGGCTTTCGCGGGCGCGCAGGGTTTCCTGCTCGATCTCCGCCTTGGCACCGGCAATGACGCGATCCGCTTCGACCTTGGCCTGCGCCTTGGCTTCCTCGATGATCTGCGTCACGCGTTTTTCCGTTTGCGCCAGCAGTTCAGCCGATTTTTCCTTGCCCGCGCGCAACGCTTCGGCGGAACGCTTGCTCGCCAGTTCCAGTTCCTGCTTGCCGCGATCCGCCGCAGCCAGACCGTCCGCTATTTTTTTCGCGCGATCATCCAGTGCCTTCATGATGGGTGGCCACACGAACCGCATGGTGAACCACGCCAGAATGAAGAACACAACAATCTGCGCGATCAGTGTCGAATTCAGATTCACGGTGACGTCTCTTTTCGAAATAACGGCTCAAGGCCGAAATCAGTTGGACAGGGCGGGGATCTGCGCCAGGAAAGGATTGGCGGTGGCAAACCACAGCGCCACGCCCGTCCCGATGATGAAGGCCGCGTCGATCAGGCCGACGAGCACGAACATCTTGGTCTGTAGCGCGTTCATCAATTCCGGCTGCCGCGCGGACGCTTCGATGAATTTTCCGCCCATGAGACCGATGCCGATACAGGCGCCGACAGCGCCCAGGCCGATGATGAGGCCAGCGGCCAACGCAACGAAACTAATGACTTCCATGATGACTCCTCAGAAAAAAAACAAGGGAAAAAAAACTTCGTTCAGTGACTTTCATGCGCCTGCCCGATATAAATCAAGGTTAACATCATGAACACGAAGGCTTGCAGGGTGATGATCAGGATATGGAAGATCGCCCAGACCGTGCCCGCCACCACCTGCCCGATCCACAGCCCCCAGCCGAGCGCGGAATCCAGCGCCCAAGCGCTGCCCATGAGCGCGATCAGCATGAAAATCAATTCGCCGGCATACATGTTGCCGAACAGCCGCATGCCGTGCGAGAGCGTCTTGGAGATGAATTCGATGATCTGCATGGCGAGATTGAACGGCGCCAGCGCCCAGTGCGCGCCGAAAGGCGCGGAAATGAGTTCGTGCGCCCAGCCGCCCAGCCCTTTGATCTTCACGTTGTACCAGAAGCAGAGCAGCAACACGCCAATGGAAAGCCCCAGGGTGCCGTTCAGGTCGGCGGTGGCGACGACGCGCTGATAGGCGTGTTCGGGATCGCCGCCACCCACGCTGTAAATGCCTTGCCAGATGCGCGGCAGCAAATCGACGGGCAGCAAATCCATGGCGTTCATCAGGAAAATCCAGAGGAACACCGTCAAGGCCAGCGGCGCGACGAACAGACGGGATTCGGCGTGGTGAATGATGCTCTTTGCCTGATCAGAAACCATTTCCACCACGATTTCCACGGCGGCCTGAAAACGTCCCGGTACGCCGGAGGTCGCCCGGCGGGCAGCGCGCGCCAGTAAAAAGACAGTCAAAAGCCCCAGCGTCACCGAATAGAACAGGGTATCGAAATTGAGAATCGTCAAGTCCACGACGGCGGACTGCTTTTCGCCCACACTGTTCAGATGGGTCAGATGGTGGATGATGTAGTTGCCCGGCGTCGGGGCGTGTTCCGCAATCGCTTCTTCCGTAGCCATGTCAAGATTTCTTCCAAAAAGCCAAAAAACTTGCCTGTAACACCACCACCATGCCAAACAGCAGACTAGGCCAGTGCACCGCGTAGACCTTGACGACGACCATCAACAGGCCAAGCGTCGCCGCAATCTTGACGAACTCGCCGATGAAAAAATCGGCGGGAGAGACGCCTCCCGAACGCCTTGCCTTGAAGGAAAGGCGCAACACGAACCAGGCAGCGGGCAAAATGCAAACCACGCCCGCCAAGGCTGCCGAAACTGCCCCGCGCGCTCCCGCGAACAGGGCGGCGAGACATGCCGCCAGCGCGGCGGCGCATAATTGCTGGTAGAGCGTCTTTATCATGTTGTAAAACCCGCCGTCTGTTGGGGTGCGGCGAAAACCCCGACAATTTACGGCCTGAACGCGAATTCGTCAAATAGAAAATGGAGCGACGCCACTGGGCGGCATGGCGAATACCCTCCGCCCATGCGCTACAATACGCGCGTTCATACTCTTTTTCCTGTTGGGGAATCGCCATGACTCACAAGGTTTTCATTGACGGGCGGCACGGCACGACGGGCCTCAAGATCGACGAACGCCTTGCCGGGCGCCCGGACATCGAGCTGCTCGACATCCCCGAATCCGCCCACAGGGATCCGGCGATCAAGGGCGAATACCTCAACGCCGCCGACCTGGTGTTTCTCTGCCTGCCCGACGCGGCGGCAAAAGAATCCGTCGCCCTCATTCGCCCGGACAACGCCCGCACTCGCGTACTGGATACCTCCACCGCGCACCGCACCCATCCCGAATGGGTGTACGGTCTGCCGGAACTCGACGGCGGCCAGCGGCAGCGGATACGAAACGCCAGACGGGTTGCCGTGCCCGGTTGCCACGCCACGGGCTTCATCCTGCTCCTGCATCCGCTGGTGGCGGCGGGCATCGTCCCTACCGACTATCCGGCGAGCGCCTGTTCCGTCACGGGGTACACCGGCGGCGGCAAGGCGCTGATTGCCCGCTATGAAACATCGACGCCCCTGCCGTCTTCCCTGCAAAGTCCGTGCGCCTACGCGCTGAGACTGACCCACAAGCACCTGCCGGAAATGCAGCGCATGAGCGCCTTGGCGCAGCCGCCGCTATTTGTGCCCATCGTCGCCAATTTTTCCCGGGGCATGCTGGTGAGCGTTCCCATTTTTCCGCGCCTGCTCTCCAGACCCGCGACCCCCGCCGATCTGCACGCTTTCTACAGCGAATACTATGCCGGAGCGCCGTTCATCAAGGTCATGCCGCTGGACGCGTCGAGCTTCCTGGAAAACGATTGCCTTGCCGCTACTGCCTGCAACGACACCAATCGGGCGGAAATCTTCGTCTTTGGCCACGCGACGCAGATGCTCATCGCCGCCCGCTTCGACAACCTCGGCAAAGGCGCCTCCGGCGCGGCGGTCCAGTGCATGAACCTGATGCTGGACGTGGAAGAAACAATGGGATTGACGGCCTGATCAGAGGATTGAAGACAGAGGGCGCGAAGCCATCGGCTTCAGGTTACGGGCAGGCCGCACAGCGACCGCCCGCCCTTGTCTGCCCATCCGCCGACGCGGACATGTGGGTACGCAAGGCGGATGTCTGCGGGCGTCTTTGCTTTCAGAACCTGTTTACGATTCCCGCAGGGCGCTTCCGTGACCGCCCCTGGAAAATGTTGCGGCAGGGCAACTCTTGTGGTTGCCCTCCCCGCGGCAAGGGCGGGCGACCACAATGGCCGCCCCTGCCGTCATCCGCGGATGAGAGGGAGAAGGAAAATCGAACATTTCACACAGCAACCCGAGATGATGCTTACCCCAGCGCCGCCAGCACCGCTTCGCCCATTTGCCTCGTGCCGACCTTCGTCATCCCCGCCTCGAAAATATCTCCAGTTCTAAAGCCTTGCGCCAGCACCTTCTCGACCGCATCTTCCACGCGCCGCGCGGCTTCCTCCTCGTTGAAGGTGTAGCGCAACAGCATGGCGGCGGACAAGATGGTCGCCAATGGATTCGCCACGTCCTGCCCGGCGATGTCCGGCGCGGAGCCGTGCGAAGGCTCGTACAGCCCCTTGTCGTTTTCATCCAGCGATGCCGAAGGCAACATGCCAATCGACCCGGTAAGCATCGACGCCTCGTCCGACAGGATGTCGCCAAACATGTTGCCGGTCACCAGCACGTCGAATTGCCGGGGCGCGCGCACGAGCTGCATGGCGGCGTTATCCACCAGCATGTGGGAGAGCGTCACGTCCGGGTATTCGGGCGCGAGTTCATTCATCACGTCGCGCCAGAGCTGCGTCGTTTCCAGCACGTTCATCTTGTCGACCGAGCACAGTTTCTTGTTCCGCTTTCTCGCCGCTTCAAAGGCGACGCGGCCAATGCGGCGGATCTCCGTATCCGTATAGCGCATGGTGTTGAAGCCGAAGCGTTCGCCCCTTCGCTCCCTGATGCCGAGCGGCTGCCCGAAGTAAATATCGCCGGTCAGTTCGCGCACGATGAGAATGTCCAGACCGGAGACGATCTCCGGCTTCAGGGTGGAGGCATTCGCCAATTCCGGATAGAGGATGGCCGGACGCAAATTGGCGAATAAATTCAAGTGCTTGCGAATGCTGAGCAAGCCTCTTTCCGGGCGTTTTTCGCGCGGCAGGGTATCCCATTTCGGACCGCCCACCGCGCCGAGCAATACCGCGTCGGCCTCCGCCGCGAGCTTTTGCGTGGCTTCCGGGTACGGCTCACCGGTCGCGTCCACTGCCGCGCCGCCCAGGAGCGCCGTTTCCATCTCGAAACCCAGACCCAAGGCTCCCAGCACACGCGCAGCTTCCGCCGTGATTTCCGGGCCGATGCCGTCGCCGGGGAGAATGAGGATTTTTTTCGTCATGACTTGTTTCTCTCTTCCAGCGCCTTTGCGATGCGCTCGAACAGGGCGTTGTTCTGCGCGCTCAATTCAAGCTGGCGCTCCACCAGTCCAATCTGGCGTTCCAGCAATTTGAACTGGCGTTCATACACCTGAACGAAGGGGGAACGAGCGCCCGAATATTTGCGGGTCACGATGATCAGAACCACGATGAGCAGCAGGATCGGCCCCCATTGAACCAGCATATCCCATAAGCGCTTGCCCCACCGCGATGGCGTGGCGTCTGGCGTCTTTCCGGACGCGGGCGCAAGCGCGTTGTACGCGCAATCCGCCCCCGCGACGCGCGTCACGTGCGACGCATAAGCGGATTGCGGGTGTCTGGCGACATCAATGAGACGAAACGCCAGGTCTTCTCCCGGCGCAAGCGGAAAACCATACAAGTAATCCAGCTGCACGCCGATCAGACGCCCATCCGCGTCCAGATGCCGCGTCGCGATCCGGATATCCTCCACCTTTTCCTCGCCCGTGTTCCGCAGGATGCCGATGGTCTCCACAAAAGTGTCGCCCCGCTCCTTCACGAAACGCGTCTGAACCTCATCGACCGCCAGCGATTTCAGGGTCTCATCGGAACAGGTCTGGGCACCGCCCGCGCTGGAGGCGAGCAAGAACGCGAACAAAACGAGCGCGCGTAAAAAAATGCTTTTCAAGCGAACATCCATGGAAACTTCTCCTTTCTTTGCGTTTCAAACGCGCGGATTTCCTCCGCGTGGCGCAGGGTCAGGCCGATGTCGTCCCAGCCGTTCAGCAGGCATTCCTTGCGAAACGGGTCGACCGCAAAGGCAATCGTCACGCCGTCCGGGCGCGTGAGCGTCTCCCTTTCCAGATCCACGGTCAGGGCAAAGCCGGGCGTATATTCGACGAGACCAAAGAGCGCGTCGATTTCTTCTTTCGGCAAGACCAGCGGCAAGAGGCCGTTTTTAAAGCAGTTGTTGAAGAAGATGTCGGCAAAGGATTCGGCGAGAATCACCCTGAAGCCGAAATCCGCCAATGCCCAGGGCGCGTGCTCGCGGCTGGAGCCGCAGCCGAAATTGGCGCGGGCAAGCAAAATGGAAGCACCGCGATAGCGTTCCTGATTCAGGACGAAATGGGGATTTTGCGGACGCGCGGCGTTATCCATGCCCGGCTCGCCGCGATCGAGATAGCGCCATTCGTCGAAGGCGTTGGGGCCGAAGCCCGAACGCCGGATGGACTTCAGGAACTGCTTGGGGATGATCGCGTCGGTATCGACATTGTTCCTGTCCAGCGGCGCGACGAGGCCGGTAAAGGGGAGGAATTTTTCCATCGGCGGGAAAGTCAGCTTGTCGTGAAGGGTGCGATTATGGCATGGAGTCGGGAAGGCGGAAAGCCGGGAGGTTCCTCTCCGGTCTTCCCGGACGGAATGCCGCGGTTGCCTGAAAATTGCGCCGCGCTGACCGCCGTATAACGCGGGACGTTTGGAAGGACGTGAAGCCCTGTTGTCCGGAGATTCCCGGCATCGATATTAGGAGCGCGGGCGGCGCTGAATGAATCGGGGGAAAATGGCGGTCGCAAACAAAAAGAGAAAGAAAAATTCCTGAAAGGACATTTCATGCTGTTTAAATTATCCCGCCGCGTGTTTTGCGTGGCGTTGTTACTGCCTTTCACGCTCGCGGCGCGGGCGGAAGAGAAATATCTTCCGCGCCCGGAGGTATCTCAGGAAGCGCCCGGGATGGTCATTGGCACGAGGGACCGCAATATGCGCCCGCGAGCGCCGCGCATCCTTCCAGAAGGAGCGTCGCCAGCGCGAGGAGGATGCCCGCCAACAGGGTCCCGACGCGCTGTTGGCGGGTTTTCGCGGAGGAAAGGTCAATTGCGCGGGTGGGGGGTGTCGGAAATTCCATCGGGGTGCTCCGTTCATGAAAACAGTCCCGATTCTACAACATTCACGCCCTGCCGGAACAGGACGCCTCCTTTGGGACGCGCCAACCGTCGCCAAGACGCGCGTTTCCATCGGGCGGCGCGCCTTTCCGCCCGTTTTTCCCCGAGCGGCGCGGTTGATGGCACCCGCCCCCTTGGCGCGTCGCTTGCGGTCTCGCTTTCGGGCTTTTCGGCTCGGACGCCTACCAGGGAAACCGCCGCGACGCCCTACTTTTCATCTGCCGGGATCATGCGCCGCATTCGTCGCGCGCGACCCGCGCAATTTTTTTGTCATTTTATGGAGCCAGGCAGCAAAAATTGGCGACAGCCCTTCAGGGCTGTCGGTCCAACTCCATTGGGAAGGGGTTTCTCTCCCCTCGAGAATGGCTACGGTCGAAACCCCGGCCGCGGCCGGGGTCTCAACCTTCGCGCCTTTCTTACGGGCGAGATTTCAAACCGGAGTTGGTTTTACGATGAAACCAGCTTCTATGGGGATAGTGCCTATCGGGGCAAGGAACAGCGAAAGCGACTCCGGGAACCGGCACCCCCTTCACCCTCCAGCAACAATCCCCGAACACCCAGATCCGCATCACCCTGGAATCCGTCCGCGACGGCATCGCCAGCCTGCAAAAACATGACTGGGGGGTGGCACGAACCGAAAATACGGCGGCGGCATTCACGCGATTGCTCTGGGACGGAGGGCAGAGCCGCCCCATGCGGCAACAATCTACTGACCGCAGGCCACAAAGCAAGCGCTCGGTTCTTTGTCTCCTGGCTTGACCATTGCGGTCAGTCGCTTTAGCCTAGCGGGGTTTGCAAGAGGAGAGAAAGAGGGGGAAAGAGAAGAATGCAAAAAAGAATTTGCAACCGAATCTTCGCGCACGCCGTCCCGGAGTGTGGCGTTGGTGTGTTTGGCTCCCCGACCTGGGCTCGAACCAGGGACCTACGGATTAACAGTCCGGCGCTCTACCGACTGAGCTATCGGGGAAAAGAGGGCAGGATTCTATAAGAAGGCGTCAATTGCCGTCAACTCCCGCGATGCCGTCGCACGGCATTCGCGCGGCGACGGGGATTGCGCGTTGCGCCAGCGAAGGAAATGTGATGACAAAAAAAACGGCAGAGACCACGACTTCCGGTATCGCGCCCGCGGACAGTGACAGAATGTCCGCGCTGGGCAGGCACATCTACAGGAAAACGCCAGCGGGCGAAGATGCCATTGTCCAGCGCGCCAGGGTGGAAGAGCGTCAGCAGCGCATGATACTGGTGCTCATTGACGGCAAGGCGTCGGTGCAGGATTTGAGCGAGAAAATCGGCGATCTCCAGACGACGGCGGAAGCCATTGCGGCGCTGGAAGAAAGCGGGCTTATCGAGTTTGACCGCATCGCGGAAGCCGCGCCCCCGCCCGACGCGCCGCCGCATCCGCCTTCTCCGCTTTCCCATTTTTCCACCTTTGGCGAAAAACCCAAAAACACGCAGGCGGCGCGGAAAGCTTCCGCCTCGCCCGCCCGCCCAAACGTGGTTCGCCCGCAGGAGACCGGTCTTTCGTCGGCGCAGACCATCCTGTCGGGCGCGTCCGTTCCGCCGCCGCCCGCGCGGCCTGCGCCGAATCCTCCTCCACCCGCGCCTCCCTCGCCGCCGCCCGCGCGTCCCGCGCCAGTTCCGCCTCCATCTCCACCGCAGCCGCCGGTAGTCATTCGTTCCACCGCTCTGTCCGCCAAAGGCAAGGGCGCGTCCGCCGCGTTCAGGGCGGAGACGCTGGTGCTGCCCACGCCGATTCCCGACCCCGATCCGGATCCCGAGCTTGGCTCGTCGACGCCGCGCAAGTCCTTGCGCGAGACGCATCCACGCGCCTATGTCTGGTTCTGCTGGTCACTGACGGCGCTGGGCGTAGGCGCGCTTTGCGTCATTCTTGCCGCGGCTTCCATCCTGTTCTACCCGTATGACAGCAAGCGTCCGGAGCTGGAGGCGCGGCTTGCCCGCACCTTGGGCGTCCCGGTTGGCATTGGACGAATCATGCCGGATTTTTCCAACTGGCGGCTGGAATTGCGTCAGGTGCGTTTTGGTGAAACCCGGCAGGACGGGCAGGTGGAATCCATTTATTTGCCGGGGGTGTTTTCTTGGCTGTTTTTCGAGACGCCGGGAAGTTCCGGCAAGCCGGTGGAATTGAGGTCGGGAACGCTGGAAGTCGCCGCCGTCATCGGCTGGTTGGGAAAAATGTCCGGCGGCGCGCCGGAGTGGTTGCGGTTTGAGCGTCTGACGCTGATGCTGGGCGGAAATCCGCTGGCGGCCTTTGACGGCGAGCTGCGCCGTGATGCGGAGGGCAGCTTGCTGAAGGCCACGCTGAAGAGCGCCGAACCTTTTTGTCAACTGGAATTCCTGCCGCCGCCCGCAGCGCGGGGCAACGCGCCGTCCGCGCTGGCGGCTTTCACGCTGGAAGCCAGCAACTGGCTGCCTTCCGCGCGATTCCCGACGCAACTGGATAACGTCAAGGGCAAGGGAAACCTGTATGCGGATCGGGTAGAAATGGAGGATGTCCTTCTTTTTCTGCTGGGCGGTCATTACAAGGGGCGGCTGGAAGCGGGTTGGCGGCGTGACGGTCTGGTGGAGAGTCTGCAAGGACAGGGCGCGTTGAGCCGCTTGCAGATAGCCGAACTCATGCGCGCTTGGGGCATTGCCAACGAACCCGGCGCGCGCGGCGTCAATCTTGGCCTGAATGGCGAGCTTTCCGGCTCGCTGCGTTTCCGTACCCGGGGCGACACGCTGGCGCTCTGGCGCAAGAACCTGGACGCCAGCGGCGAACTGCGCGCGGACAATGCCGTCTTGCGGGGCATCGATCTGACGCGCCTGGTCTATAGCGGCAGCCAGGGCGTATTGACCCACAATCGCAATGCGGCCACCAAGTTCCAGAAACTTTCCGCCGTCTTTCGCCTTGACGCGCAAGGCTTCGCGCTGGAACGCCTGCAAGCGCGCTCCAGCGTGATGCACAGCGAGGAGAGCGAAATCAGCGTTACGCCCGGCGGCGCGCTCTCCGGCTACGCCCGGCTGTTTCTCGGCGACGACAAGCGCCTGGAAAACACCCTCGTCCTGCGGGGCCGCTATCCCGGCCTGCGCACGGAACTGACCGGGCCAAGGGACGCCGAAGCCGTGACAGAGGACAGGAGTCAGTAGTCAGTAGTCAGGAATCAGAACCTCCTGTTCATCGTAAAACCAACTCCGGTTTGAAACCCCGCCCGTAAGAAAGGCGCGACGGTTGAGACCCCGGCCGCGGCCGGGGTTTCGACCGTAGCCATTCTCGAGGGGGAAAGAAACCCTTTCCCAATGACGTTGGAGCGGAAGCCCTGAAGGGCTACCGCTGATTTCTTGCTGCGATTGCCCATGGGTCGTGGAAAAGACTTGCAAAATACCTGCGGATAT
>JAIRLE010000168.1 GCA_031259605.1 Zoogloeaceae bacterium | reverse complement strand
CCAACGCAGAAGCTCTTCCGCGCTGTGCAGATTTTTCGCTCGTAAAAAAGCGAGAAAAACCTGCCGTGACAAATCATCGGATAAAGCATGAAACAATGTTTCCAACGCGGCATGATTTTGTGCCATGAAATCCGGATCGAACTTAAACGACGAGGCATCGGTCATCAGACAATACCCAACTTCGGGAAGCGCGCGGAGTTCTGTCATTTTTTCTGCGGCTTGGGTAATGAAAGCGATCACCACATTCATTTGCCGGCACTTTTGCACATCTTCCCAACGGGAAATGGGAATGTCGAAAAAAAATTCTCCCGGTCGATAAAAAGGGGCATCCACCACCACAAAATCAATCGTGATGCCCTGCATATCCAATAGTAATTTTACCGATCTGGCACCGCCACCCGCACCCCAAAGCACCAATGGCAGAGAGGAAGACTTGAGATATTCCCAAGCCGGATTCTGAAGCATGGCGATTGTTTCCAATTCGCGGCGCAAGTCCTTTTTCATCCTTTTTTCCTGCGCCATGGTGAGAATCGCAACAATCTCATCTCGACCCAATGTGCAAATAACGAACATCTATTCCCTGTTCGCCCGCCAGTATCGACTTACCGGCCAAATCACAATGTCGGCAGCTTTCATAGAAAGGCTGGTTGTCGCAGTTGGCAATCTTGTCGCGCAAATCTTCGACATTAGCGCATTCATTGGTAATCACCCTGTCGCATGCGTAGTCCGCTAGATGGTGTTGATGTATGCTCATGGAAGGGAGGCACGAATAGTAAACACCATTGGCAAACTGGCGACAATTCTTGTGGCTATCACAGTTGGCCTTCATTTCCCGCAGCCGTTCATTGCTGCGTGCACGAGAAACAAGAAGGGAGGGAAGCGTCCATGTTTCCTTTATTACATAATGTCCAATACCTGCCTTGGCCACCTTGTCAACATTCGTCTGGAACAGTCGGCGCTGTTTTTCCGTAAGTCGTTCGGTATAATCCGTAAATTGCAACATACATCGCTTATGCTTCAGAATATCGATCATTTCATCCGTTATGCCGCATATGCCGTTAGTCAGCACCTTGACAATGCCAAAATTATTTTTATCTAACGCGTGGCTTACGATGGATGGAAGATCGGGGTGCAGAAATGCCTCCCCACCCACGATCATGGCAACCCGTATGAAATTGTATGCCGCAGAAGCTTGGTCAATATCCTCGATGATTTGTCTCGCCGGAAACAGCATTCTCTCTTTTCGGGGAAAATGATTGATGTATTGAATACAATGTTTGCACGACAAAGTGCATTTTTGTCCAAGTATAAATGTGAGAATATTCAGCACCCAAATATCCTGTTTTTCGTCATTTGCGCTGAATGACTTGTTTTCCAATTTGGGACAACGTACCGCGCCGCATCTCTGGTTTCTTGTACACAAGGAACAAAAGACATCTCCTCCTCCCACCCTGAGAGGGCACATGAAATAATCATACATCATTCGACCATCCAACCGGGAATACCCTTCAGGCACAGCCTGGCTTTCCGGTGGCACACTGCGGATAGAGTGAATGACCAAGGTGGCATCGGGCGGAAAATTTCCCGTAAAAGGCGGAAATACCGGGATGCCCTTTATTTTTACCGGTTTATCGTAACTGTAATCCCACCATGATATTTTTGCTTTCGCAACCCCTGCCATTTCGAGAAATTCCAGGATTTCCTGCCCGAACGGGCCTGCCCCATGCAGGATGATATGAGGGAAGGCGCGAATTCCCGCCAGGATTCCTTCGGAATAATCCTTACAGCCTGAACAGGCTTCTTGCAGCATATGGGAAAGGTCGGGAATCGTGTGCATTTATCACCAAAGATTCAGGCGGGAATCATTCGTTACATGATACAGAACTGTCCGAGGTTTTTCCATCCACGCCTTCCATTCTTTTTTGCACGATCCGATCAAGGAAGCTATCCTTCGGGGAAGGTAAAAGCGGACGGTTTCCCGAACCGCCCCCGCTTTCCTGATATTTCAACCCCGCCCGGCAATGCAATCGCAAATGGCATCGACCACGGACAGTTCCAGGCCAGGGTAGATCGGCAGGCACAGGACCTGCCGCGCCAAGCGGGTTGCGACGGGCAGGTTGTCGACGCGCGCCGAATCCAGGCCGCGATACATGGGGAACTCGGAAATCAGCGGATAGAAATAACGGCGCGGGCGTATGCCTATGTCCTGCAGGCACCGATACAATTCATCGCGCGTGACGGGATAGTCTTCCTTGATCAGAATGGGAAAATACGCATGGTTGCTGTTTTTTTCGCGCTCCAGGCAATGAATGCCCCGCGTGTCGGCAAGCTTTTCCCGGTAGCGGGCGTCGATTGCCTTGCGCGCGGTCAGCGCCCGGTCGACGTGTTCCAGTTGCAACAGCCCCAAGGCTGCGCAAAATTCGTTCATCTTGCCGTTGATGCCGTTGGCGACAACCGTCACTTCGTCGGCATGGCCGAAGTTCTTGAGATAGTCGATATGTTTCTTGGTTTTCTCGTCCGGGCAGACGATCGCGCCGCCCTCGAAGGTGTTGAACACCTTGGTGGCGTGAAAGCTCAAGACCGAAAGATCGCCGTGCCGCAGGATGCTGCCCGCTTCATCCTTCACGCCAAAGGCATGGGCGGCGTCGTAGATCACCTTCAGGTTGTAGCGGTCGGCAATATCCTGAATGGCGTGCACGTCGCAGGGACGCCCGTAGCAATGCACCGCCAGGATCGCCGTCGTCCGGGGCGTGATTGCCGCTTCGATCCTGCCGGGATCCATGTTCATGGTATTTTCGCCGATGTCGACGAAAACCGGCTTGACGCCATTCCACAACAGGACATGGGAAGTGGCCACGAACGAAAAGGGCGTGGTAATCACTTCCCCGGCGATGCGCAAGGCTTGCAGGGCGGTGAGGAGCGCCACCGTCCCATTGACGAACAGATTCACGTGTTCCACGCCCAGATATCGGCACAGCGCCGCCTCGAACCGTTGATGGAATGGGCCGCTATTCGTCAGGATCGAGGAATCCCAGATTTCCCGCAAATAGGGGATGAATTCCTCAAGGGGCGGCAGAGACGGCTTGGTGACGAAAACGGGTGGCGGATTGGCGTTCATTGCAATATGTTCGTCATGGTTGCCGGATTTTACCGGAGTGCGCTGGATAGGAAAAGGTCGGAAACCTTGTATGACACTGAAGTTTCCGGTTTTCATCGGACTGCTTCGGATGACATTTTGGTGGAGAAGAGGAGGATCGAACTCCCGACCTCCGCATTGCGAACGCGGCGCTTCCAGCGGGATGCCCGGCAGTTCCTTCCATGCTGTGGCGATCGCCGTGTCCGGGTAGGCTAGAACCCTGTCCAGCTCGCTGATGTAGGTCTCCAGAAAGCGCAATTCGAATCCGTTTTGGCTCAATAGCCGGATCAACGTGGCGCTTTCGAAATAACTCCAGTGCCCATGACAGATGTTGTTGTTGCGAGCGCCTTCGATGACGAGGAGCAAACTCCTGAAATTGGGAACCTGCGCCGCCAGCCACGCTCCCGGACGCAAACACCGGTAAATGGCGGACAAGAACAGGCGCGGGGCAGCGATGTGTTCCAGGACATCCAGCAAGACGACGGCCTGG
Source organism: Zoogloeaceae bacterium (assembly GCA_031259605.1). Classification (GTDB taxonomy): domain Bacteria; phylum Pseudomonadota; class Gammaproteobacteria; order Burkholderiales; family Rhodocyclaceae; genus Azovibrio. Next base: position 4,279 of record JAIRLE010000168.1, on the reverse strand, counting down.
AATCCCCCTCCCTGCGTGTCTTCTCCGATATTCCAACCGGCAGGGAAGGCGCAGGAACGGACGAATTGTGTCATGATTCCTGTGGAGGTGCCTGCATGATTGCGCCTGGAAAATGTTGCGGCAGGGGCAACCCCTGTGGTTGCCCTCCCTGCGGCAAGGGCGGGCGGCATGGTCGAGCGCATGAACGGACGTATCCAGGAAATCCTGCAACAAACCCGCTTCCAATCCGCGATCGAACTGGAAACCACCCTCATGCGCCATTTGGCCGTCTATCACCATCACATTCCACGACGCGCCCTGGAACATCGAACTCCGGTACAAGCGTTCGAAGCATGGAAAAACAAAACACCCAATGCCATCCGATTTATCCCGGCGGACGATCAGGCGAGGCTTGACAGATAGCGACCTTGGACGTTTTGTTCCAGACGCCTTGTGATGTTCGAGGCGGCGTTGGTTTTACGCTGGAAATCGCGCTTCAAGCGCCTCGATTGCGGGAAGGGGTTTGCCTTCGAGGAATTCCAGGAACGCGCCGCCGCCGGTGGAAATATAGCCAATATCGGCGGCGATGTTGAATTTGGCGATGGCAGCCAGGGTATCGCCGCCGCCCGCGATGGAAAAGGCTTCCGAGTGCGCGATGGCGGAAGCGAGCATCTTGGTGCCGCCCGCGAATTGCGCGTACTCGAACACGCCGACAGGGCCGTTCCAGACTATCGTCCCGGCATGGGCGACAATCTGCGCCAGATGCGCGGCGCTCTTGGGGCCGACGTCGAGAATGCGGTCATGCGGCGCGACGTTCTCCACGGCGATTTTATTGGCGCGCGCCAGCGAGGAAACTTCATCGGCCACCACCACGTCGATCGGCAACGGCACCTCCGCGCCGCGCGCGCGCATCATGTCCATGATGGCATGGGCTTCCTTGACCAGATCGGGTTCGGCGAGCGATTCGCCGATACGTTTGCCGGAAGCAAGCAAAAAGGTATTGGCGATGCCGCCGCCAACAATCAACTGGTCGACTTTTTCCGCCAGCGATTTCAGGATGGTGAGCTTCGAGGAGACTTTCGCGCCGCCGACAATAGCCGCCAGCGGCCGCTTCGGATTGCGCAATGCCCTGGAGAGCGCGTCGATTTCCGCGCCCATCAGGATGCCCGCGCAGGCAAGTGGCGCGAAACGGGCGATGCCGTGCGTGGTGGCCTCGGCGCGGTGCGCGGTGCCGAAAGCGTCATTGACATACACGTCGCAGAGCGCCGCCATTTTTTTCGATAACGCTTCACTGTTCTTTTTTTCGCCCACGTTGCAGCGGCAGTTTTCCAGCAACACGACTTCGCCAAGCGCGACCGTAAAACCGCCCGCCACCCAGTCCTGTAGCAGGCGCACCGGTTTCTGCAACAATTGGGAAAGGCGCACGGCAATTGGCGATAGACTGTCTTCCGCCCCGACACGGCCTTCCGTGGGACGTCCCAGATGCGAAGTCACCATCACCGCCGCGCCCTGATCAAGCGCGTATCGAATCGACGGCAGCGATGCTTTTATGCGCGTATCTTCGGTGATGTTGCCGGCTTCGTCCTGCGGGACATTCAGATCGGCGCGGATGAAAACACGCTTGCCGGAAAGGTCGAGATCGGTAAGTTTTTTGACGGGCATGGGCGGATACTCAAACAGGGACGGAATGCCGACTCCGGTGAAAAACAAGCGAAGCGACGACTTGCCCGGCTTTCTCATGGACGAATCGCCCGCCAGGAAGCTCTGGAAACCGCGGCGCGGACGCGGCGCGGAACTTACCTGAAAAACAAAGTGTTTTCAATACCTACGGAAGTTGTGTCCGTGGCCTTCAACATGAGCGCCGATCAGGCCGGGCACAGTCCATCGCCCGGATGATGAGCGTCCATGACCCGCGTCGGCGGTACGGCAAGGCAGTTTGGGCTATCCGCCGAGCAGGCGGTGGCGCGGACTGAAAATACGATGACAGCATTCATGCGGCTGCCCTGCGTTGCCGGTTCGTCAGCATGTCGCGGCATCTATTTGCCGGTAAAGCGCGGCTTGCGTTTTTCCATGAAGGCGGAAAGTCCTTCGCGGTAGTCCTCGGTGTCGAGAAAGGCGAAGGCGGCGATTTTTTCCTCATTCGTGAGCGGCGCGTCGTGCGCGAGGCGGCGCATCCAGTGTTTGTGCCAACTGGCGACCCGGGGCGCGCCCGCGAGAATGCGCCGCACGGCGGCGTCCACTTCCGGACGCAAATCCTCCGGCGCGACCACGCGGCTGACCAGGTTCTTGCGCGCGGCCTCCTCGGCGTCGAGGATGCGGGCTTCCAACAATATTTCCGCCACGGTGGCCCGACCCGCCAGATCGAGCAGACCCGCCATTTCTCCGGGATACATGGAAAAGCCCAGCTTGTTGATTGGCGCGCCAAAACGGGCGCTCGCATCGCAGATGCGAATGTCGCAACAGGCGGCGATTTCCAGCCCGCCGCCAATGCAGGCGCCGCGGATCATCGCCAGCGTCGGATGCTGGCAATGGCGGATGGCCGCAAGCGCCCCGGCAACTTCCTCGTGATAGGCCAGCGCCTGTTCCAGCGTGGCGCGCAATGTCAGGAATTCCCCCAGATCGCCGCCCGCCGCGAAATGCTCGCCCGCGCCGCACAACACCACGCAACGCACGTTCTCGTCATCCGAAGCTGCCTCGATGACCCGGCGCAACTCCCGCCACATGGCGAAATTGACGGCGTTCAGTTTTTCTGGATTGTCGAGCGTGACCGTCGCCCGTCCGTCTTCCTGCCGGTATTGAATGAGTGTATTCATCGTAAAACGAACTCCGGTTTGAAACCCCGCCCGTAAGAAAGGCGCGAAGGTCGAGACCCCGACCGAGGCCGGGGTTTCGACCGCAGCCATTCTCGAGGGGAGAGAAACCCCTTCCCAATGGAGTTGGACCGACAGCCCTGAAGGGCTGTCGCTGATTTTTGCTGTTCTCTCGTTGCCCTGTCCGGATGATGGAGAGCGTAAAGCATCCGTCGCCGCCGCTCCGCAGGGCATCGCACCCTCTCCCGCCAAGCGGGAGGGAAGAGGGCGGATCGAAGGCCGGGAGAGGGCATCGTTCCATACGGCAAAGCCGCAAACCTTACTGTCCTCTGTTCCTTTTGAGCGCGCCCGCCGCGTCGCGCAGCATTTTTTCCGTCGTTGCCCAATTCACGCAGGCGTCGGTGACGGAACAGCCATATTTGAGTTGCTTCAAGTCGGCGGGGATGGGCTGGTTGCCCGCCTCGATGTTGGATTCGATCATGACGCCGACAATGGACTGGTTGCCGGCGCGAATCTGGCTTATCACGTCGGCAAGCACCAGCGGCTGCATTTCCGGCTTTTTATGGCTGTTGGCATGTGAGCAATCGACCACCAGATTGGCGGGCAGCCCGGCCTTCTTCAGGGCTTCTTCCGCCAGCGCGATGGAGACGGTATCGTAATTGGGCTTGCCATCGCCGCCGCGCAAGACCATGTGTCCGTAAGGATTGCCAGTCGTGCGCACGATGGCGACGCGCCCTTCCGTATCCACGCCCAGGAAGGAATGCGGACGGGAAGCGGAAAGGATGGCATTCACCGCCATGCCCAGGTCGCCGCTGGTGCCGTTCTTGAAGCCCACGGGCGTGGAAAGGCCGGAAGACATTTCGCGGTGCGTCTGGGATTCGGTGGTGCGCGCGCCAATGGCGTTCCAGGTGATCAGATCGCCCAGGTATTGCGGCGACGTGGGGTCGAGCGCCTCGGTGCCGGTGGGCAGGCCCAGGTTATTGACTTGCAGAAGAAACTCGCGCGCCTTTTCCATGCCCACATCGACGCGAAAGGAATCGTCCATGTCCGGATCGTTGATGTAGCCCTTCCAGCCCACGGTGGTGCGCGGCTTTTCGAAATACACGCGCATGATGATGAATAGCGTACCGGCAACCTCATCGGCCAGCGCCTTCAGCCGACGGGCATAATCCAGCCCAGCCACCGGATCATGGATGGAGCAGGGGCCGACCACCACGAAAATACGCGGATCGCGGCGATCCAGGATGGCGTTCAACGTCTTGCGCGCCGAACCAACCGTCGCGCTCGCCCGTTCGCTGATGGGCAGCCGTTTGTGCAGCTCACGCGGCGTCGGCATGGTGTCGAACGCCGCGACGTTGATGTTTTCAAGTTTTTCAAAATGCATGGCCATGGCGTGACCGCAGGGAGCACAAGGAAGCGAAAGCGCATGATTCTATCCTGTTCGCGTGACGGACGGGTGAATTTTCAGCGCGGGAGCAGGCCGGAGCATC
>JAIRLE010000103.1 GCA_031259605.1 Zoogloeaceae bacterium | reverse complement strand
TGCAACATCGGCCACTTCGACTCCGAAATCGACGTCGCCAGCCTCAAACAATACCCCTGGGAAAACATCAAACCGCAAGTCGACCACATCCTCTTCCCGGACGGCAAACGCCTCATCCTCCTCGCCGAAGGCCGCCTCGTGAATCTCGGCTGCGCCACGCTTGTCCAGGCGGCGTCGTTTGCGCGGAAAACGCCGCTCTGTTCTGTCCTCGATCTCCTGACTCCTGTCTTTAGCGCCCCCGCAGGAATAGCCGGTCCAGTTCGGCGAGGGAGAGTGTCGTCCAGGTGGGGCGGCCGTGATTGCATTGGCCGCTGCGTTCCGTGCTTTCCATTTGGCGCAAGAGGGCGTTCATTTCGGCGAGGGTCAGTTGTCGATGCGCCCGAACCGCGCCATGACAGGCCATGGTTGCCAGAAGTTCGTTGCGATAGGCGGTCATGCGCTGGGAGAAGCCGCGTTCTTCCAGTTCGGCCAGCAAGGCGCGCGCCAGCTTGACCGGATCGCCGCCTTGCAGCAGGCAGGGTACGGCACGCAACACCAGTTCTCCAGGGCCGGCCAGCCCCAGCTCGAACCCCAGTTCCGCCAGCGTCGCAGCGTGATTTTCCGCCGTGTCGATTTCCAGCGGCGAGGCTTTGAACGCGGCGGGCAACAGGAGTTTTTGCGCGCCCATCGCCCGCTGATCCAGCGCGTTTTTCAATTGCTCGTACAGGATGCGCTCATGCGCGGCATGCATATCGACCAGCACCAGCCCCGTGGCGTTCTGCGCCAGGATATAAATGCCGGAAAGCTGCGCCAGGGCATAGCCCAGAGGCGGCGGCGCGTCGTCCGTCGCCACGGCGTCCCGCGCCGCATCCGTGCGAGTATCCGGCAAGGACGCGCCCATCCGTTCGTCTTCCGTGGCCTCCCGTGTAAAGCGAAAATACGCCTCCGGCGTGGTCTCTCGCATCCGCAGACCCGGCTGGTAAAACCTCCTGTCATCAACAGCCGCGATCGCAAGCGGTGTTTGGGACTGCGTTCCGCCCTCGCGTCCGGCCGCCAGCACCTGTTGCAACGCATGGAATACGAACTGATGCACACCACGGGCATCGCGGAAGCGTACTTCCGTCTTTGCCGGATGCACATTCACATCCACCGCAGCCGGATCGATGGAAAGAAAAAGACAATACGCGGGTTGACGGCTGCCGTGCAAAACATCGCGATAAGCCTCGCGGATAGCGTGGGCGAGCAGCTTGTCGCGCACAAAACGCCCATTGACAAAAGCATATTGGTTCCTGGCGTGTCCCGCGTCCGTGCCGCCAGTAAATACCGGGTCCTGCGCCAAGCCGGAAAGCGCCAGCATCCCTGCTTCCGCTGCCACGTGGCGCGCCGTGCCGATGAAGGTTTCGCCCAGAACGGCACGCACCCGCGCCAATACCTCCGCCTTGGGAAAATGCAGACTCATGCGCCCGTTATGCGCCAGACGGAAAGCGACCCGCGGCCGCGAGAGCGCGATACGCTTCAGGACATCGACGCAATGCCCGTACTCCGTACCTTCCGACTTCAAAAACTTGCGCCGTGCCGGTGTGTTGTAATACAGATCGCGCATTTCCACCACGCTGCCATGCATCAGGGCAGCGGGTTCCACTTTCGCGTCAGGCTCTGCGCCAAGCCGCCAGGCATGAGCGTCACCCCTGGCGCGACTGGTCAACGCAAGGCGCGCCACCGACGCCACCGACGCCAGCGCCTCACCGCGAAAACCCATGCTGGCGACGTCTTCCAGATCCTCCAGGGAACGAATCTTGGAAGTGGCATGCCGGGTGAGCGCCAGCGCCAAATCCTCGCGCGCAATGCCGCAGCCATCATCACTGACCCGCATCAGCCGCGCGCCGCCCGCTTCCAGTTGCACCGTAATCGCCGTACTGCCCGCATCCAGGGCGTTTTCCAGCAACTCCTTGAGTACCGAAGCTGGTCGCTCCACGACCTCCCCCGCCGCTATCTGGCTGATCAATACATCGGGAAGACGGGCAATGCGGGGAACGGCGGCGCCACATTCAGTCATGAACCGTCAACAAAAAACAGAAGATCACATTGTAGCCCAGCCTTCGCGGACAGTAACCGCGCCTGACGGCGCGGGCATTTTGGAAAGAAGCGAGAATCACGCCGCATGGTCGTGCGGCAAGGCAAATGCAATGTCATCCATGTCGCGACAATTTCACCATGAACGATGTGTCTGATCGTTGAAATCCTGTTTCAATTGCTGCCTGAATAACACGCCCGCCTGATGCCGGGGACTGCATCTACCTGTCGCATCCCGGACGATTCAATCCAGGCTCGAATTTGAAGATCTGAGGATGTGAAGCGCGCCACATTCTCATGGCATTCATGGGTGTCTGGCTATTGAGGGCGGCCTGGGGCAGATGCTCATTGTAGAGTGTGGCGTAACGAAGCACGATCTGCTTCGTGCCCCCCCTGTCTCTCAATCCTTTCGATTCTGCGAGCGCTGACAACGCCCGGTAGAATACCATCGTTCCTTCCGATTTAAGCAATACCGATAAATTAGGGCGTGTTCACACTATCGCAAAGCATCGACGATCAGTGCGAAATGGATAAACCCAAGAAACATCACATCAAGTTTCTCGAAGCGAGTGAAGACACGCCGGAACCCCTTGAGCCGACGGAACAGCCGCTCGACTTCGTTGCGGCGGCGGCACATCACGCGCTCGTACCGCCAAGGGGCAAGCCGGTTGCGCTTGGGCGGCACGACAGGAAGGTACCCCAGATCAAGCGCCCGTTGCCGAGTTTCGTCTCCTTCGCGGGCGCGATCCATCAACAGATCAACAGATGAACAGGACGGATCGTTGGCCCAAGTCGTTCCAGCGGCTTGCGCCCTTGCGGCGCGTCATGCGCTTGTCCGGCAGACAGCGAAAACGCCATGGCCGTCCGGGCATCCGCGGCAACCAGATGAATTTTGCTGTTCCATCCGCCCCGGGATTTTCCGATGGATTGATGGCCGTTTTTTTGAGCGCGCCCGTGCCGTCAGGGTGGGCTTTGACCGAGGTACTGTCCAGAGACACCGCTTCGATTTTGATGTGGATAAGTCGCGCCTGTTGCAGTCGCTCAAAGAGCCGATCCAGCACGCCCGTTTTCGACCAGCGGCTCATCCGGGTATAAACCGTGTGCCAGCGCCCGAAGCGTTCCGGCAGTCCGCGCCACTTGCAGCCATGCTCGGTAATGTACAGGATGGCATTGAGC
>JAIRLE010000071.1 GCA_031259605.1 Zoogloeaceae bacterium | reverse complement strand
CTGCCGCTAATTTCTTGCTGGGACTGGGCCACCCTCTCCCGCTTGCGGGAGAGGGTGAGCATTCATGCGATTCCCTCCCGAACAAACATTGCGCGTCGCCGCGCCAGACTCTATAATCCGCGCTCCCGCCGGAATAGCTCAGTTGGTAGAGCACGTCATTCGTAATGATGGGGTCGTAGGTTCGAATCCTATTTCCGGCACCATTGGGATTTAACGGGATTTAACGCAGAGTTATAAATTATTAAAAATCAACGGATTAGGAGCGGATGAAAAAATAATTTTGCATGTGGAATTCACTTAAATTACTATTCACTACGCACAAATTACGCACAGATTTACACGCGGTTTATGACGGCGTAGTGGGCGGAGGGTGTGGGATGGCATCGATTCGAAAATACAGAGACAAATGGCGCGCGGAAATTTTCGTAAACGGTTGGCGGAAATCTGCGACATTTCGGGTAAAACGCGATGCGATTGCGTGGGCGGCGGAGGAAGAAATTCGGGCACGTAGTATGGGCGCGCGGCGCGGGCAGGACGTGCGGCGTTGCACCACCGTCGCTGAGGTGCTGGAACGCTACGCGCGCGAGGTTTCGTGCGTGACGCTTCCCGGTTTTCCAGTCGATCTTCGTAACACTGAGTTCGCCTGATCACAAAATGACCATCGGGAAAACCGGCCCGCGATTCTCCCACAATTGTACGCAGGATTGACCGGTGCCGCCGATCTCCATTACGGTAGCTGCCGCTCAAAACAAGGCGCATGGGCGCTTCTGGAACTGTCCTTCTTCTTTCAATCGCGCCTATCATCTCCCATCCGCACGATACGTTCGCACACCACGTCGAGGTCGTCGAGATCGTGGGAAACAAAAAGGCAGGTGACGCGGCTTTGTTGCATGAGCGCGCGCATTTCTTCGCGGATTTCCGTTTTCAGGGCGGCATCCAGGTTGCTCAGGGGTTCATCCAGGAGCAGGAGCTTGGGGTTGGGCGCGAGCGCCCGGGCGAGGGCGACGCGCTGCTGCTGACCGCCGCTGATTTCATAGGGATAGCGCGTGGAAAATTCTGTCATGCGAATGAGTTCCAGCATGGCGTCCACTCGCGCGCGTCGCGCCTTCTTGTCCTGCCGCCAAAGACCATAGGCGATGTTTCTCGCCACTGTCATATGCGGGAACAGGCCGTAATCCTGAAACACCATGCCCACCTGGCGCGCTTCCGGCTCTACATGGCGCTTTGCGCTCGCCATGACTTCCCCGTCGATGACGATCCGGCCTTTTTGCGGGCGTTCAAGACCCGCGATCAGGCGCAGCAGGGTGCTTTTTCCCTGGCCGCTGGGGCCGGAGACGCCCACCCGTTCCCCGGCTTCCACGCCGAGACGGTAGCCTGCCAGCACCCAGGGATGGCCCTTGCCCGGATAGGCGAAGTAGAGATCGTCAATTTCCAGAAACACGTTTTTCCTCTCCCTTTTCCCAGAATTGCGTCAACAAGAGGAAGGCCGCTCCGGAAAGCACGATGCACAGGGAGGGCAGCGCGGTTTCTTCCAGCGCCTCATTGTTGGCGAAATGGTAAACCATGGTGCCCAGGGTTTCCGTGTTGAAGGGACGCAGCAGGAGACCCAGCGGCAGTTCCTTCAGGATGTCGATGAAGACGAGCGCCGAACCGCCCAGGATGGCGTGGCGGATCATGGGCAGATCCACCCGGAAGAAAGTGGCGGTGACGTTCCGGCCCAAAGTGCGTGAAGCTTCGGCGTACACCCGGCCAATCTTGGCGAAGCCCGCTTCCACGGACTGGTAGCCGATGCTGAAAAAACGGATGCCGTAGGCAAAAACCAGGAGAAAGCTGCTCATGCTCAGGAAACGCTCCGGCAGGAAGGGAAAACGCGAGGCGAGCCAAAGATCCGCGCCAGTGAAAAAACCGATGATCCCGATGGCGAGCACTGCCGAGGGAATCGCGTACCCCAAGGTCGCGCCCTGGGAGAGCGGTGTGGAAAGCCGACTCCGGAAAAGCCGGTTGGCGTTCGCCGTCCCCGTGGCCGCGAGCATCACGAGAAGGGCGGCCATGCCCGATACGCCCAGGGTATAGCAAAGCGCGCTTCCCAGATCGGCGGTGAACGCGCCTCGCCAACTCAGACGCAGCCAGTGGAGCATTTGCAGCAGGGGCGCGAGAAATCCGGCAAGGCAGACAAGGCTGCAGAACAGTATGACGCCTGCTTGGGGTAGCCCCCGGAGGCGGTGGGGAGACAGCCATTTTTCCTGACTGGAGACGACATGGTAGCGCCGGGCGTTGTGCAGCGCCTTGCGTATGAGCAGCGTGAAGAAGACGAGGCCGAGCAGGATCAGCGAGAGCCGAATGGCCGTGTCCGCGTCCCCCATGCCGAACCAGGCGGCGAAGATGGCCGTGGTGAAGGTGGTGAGGCCATAGTGGCTGGAAACGCCAAAGTCATTCAATACTTCGAGACAGACGAGGATGACGCCCGCCGTCGCCGATGGCCACAGGAGGGGCAAACCCACGCGCCAGAAAAGGCGCGCGCTTCCGCCCAGAAGAAGTGCGTTCTCGAAAAGCGCCGCGCTCTGATGGCGCAGGAAGGCGCGGGTCAGGAGATAGACGTAGGGGAAGAGGGTGACGCCGAACACCCAGATGGCCCAGGCTTGCGCCGGGATTTCCGTGGTCAGGCGCGCCAGGGAAAGCTCGAAATGGCGGCGCAGGAAAACCTGGATGACGCCGGTGTAGCCCAGCAGCCCTTCGTAGGTATAGGCGGCGATGTAGGGTGGAATGGCGAGCGGCAGCACGAGCGCCAGATCGAAGAAGCGGCGGCCGCGAAAATCGTGCATGCTCACGGCCCAGGCCAGCCCTATGCCGAGCGCTCCGGCGAATGCTCCCGCGCCCAGCGTGACGAGGAGCGTTTCCGTGCAATAGGCGCGCAGCAGGTAGTCGCGCACGTAAGGCCAATGCTCGCCGGGCGGGGAAAAAAGCCCGCCCGCGAGGGCCAAAAACGGCAACAGCACACACAGGAAAACGGCTGCGCGGATCGTCGTCCAGCCGTTTCCAGACACCCAGCGGAGCGAAGCGGGCAAGACGCTTGCCCTTATTTCCATCCCCCTTCGGCAAAGAAGCGGATGGCCTTGGCGTTATGCTTGCTCAGTTCGGAGAAGTCGACGTTCTGCGTCCGGAACGTGCCCCAGCTTTCCAAAAGGGGATGTTTTCTGGCCTTCGGATTCGTCGGGAATTCGTAGTTGCCGGCGGAGAGTCGCTCCTGTGCCGGGACGGCGGTCAGGAATTCGATGAAGCGAATGGCGTTCTCCGGGTTCTTCGCGTGTTTCGTCAGCGCCACGCCGCTTATGTTTCGATGCGTGCCGGTGGTCTCCTGGTTGGGAAAGAAAAGGCCCACTTCTTCTGCCGCGCGGACTTCCTCCGGGTCCTTGGAATGGAGCATCTGCCCGATGTAATAGGTGTTCATCAGCGCCACGTCGCCCAGTCCAGCGGCGATGTCCCTGGCTTGCGAGCGGTCGTTGCCCTTGGGCGGGCGGGCGAAATTCGCCGCGACGCCCTTGACCCAGGCCAGCGCTTTTTCCTCGCCGTCCAGGGCGATCAATGAGGCGAGCAGGGATTGATCGTAGAGGGCGGAAGATGGCCGCGCCACGATCTTCCCCTTCCATTTGGGGGCGGCCAGGTCTTCGTAGGTGGAGAGCTGTTCGGGGCGTACCCGCGCTTTGGAATAGACGATGATGCGGGCGCGGGTGGTGATGCCGATCCAGTGGTTTTCACGGTCGCGCAGGGCGGCGGGTATGTTTTGCAGGGCCAGCGTCGAGGGAATGACTTGCAGGATGCCCGCGTTTTTGGCGGTATTCAGCACGCCGCCGTCGACGGTGATAAAGAGATCGGCGCTCGTGGCTTCGCCTTCGCGCTTGATGCGTTCGATGAGTTCGGGCGCGTTGGCGCTCACCACGTTCACCTTGATGCCGGTTTCCTTCTCGAAGAGCGCGTAGAGCGCCTTGTCCGACTCATAGTGCCGCGCTGAATAGAGATTGACTTCCTGGGCAGGCGTGGTGGCGGAAAAGCCCAGAAGAACCCACAGCCCGCCCAGGGCCGCGAGGAATTTGCGCGCGGAAGAAGCTCCGGCAGGCGTTTTGATATGTTGCATGATGGTTTCCCGAAAATCAGTGGATCACGGCGGCAGGGTAGCGTATCAGTAAATGAAAATCAATATCACTGTTGTTACGTACAGTGACGGGTATTGCGGCGTTTTCGGCGCAAGCGCCGCGCCCGTCATTGCCTGCGGCGCCAAGGGTTCGGAGCATGGCCAATCAAGCGCTCCTGGCGTTTTGATCAGGAATGTTCAGCTCTCTGTCGTCGTCGCCATTGCCGTTTTGACCTGTTCGCAGACGCGCGACGTCATGGTTTCCGTCTTGGGCGTGTTTTCCGCTTCGGACGGGTTTCCCGTTGCGGTCTCTGCGGGTTTGCAATAGGCGTCCAGCAAAGGCTCCAGCGATTTGTTGACGGCTTCCTTGTCGACGTCGCGCACTTCCGCCAGTTTGTCGCGCAGGCGGTTGGCGGCGTCGAAAAAGCCGAGACCGTAGAGATAGGCGGCTCTCCGAGAATCGTAGGCATAGGTATCCTTTGGCGTCAGGTCTCCCTTGCCCCGCAGATACCAAACGGCGGTTTCGTTTTCTTGCAGCGCGGCCAACGGATTTTTCTGGAGAATGAAGTTGCTCATCGAGAACAGCAGGTAATAGTAGGAAATCAGACGTATTTCTTCTTCGGAAAGTTTTGCGCGCCGGGATTCCGCGTCGGGTTGCAGATGAATGTTCAGGGAGTCGTTTTTCATTCCCTTGCGAAGTGCTTCCAGGTAGCGAATCGCTTTCCTGTCGCCCATTATCAGAAAGGTGTTGGCAAGAGCGGTCGCTTCCTTGGCGGAAAGGTAGCCGCTTTTTTGGAACAGATATTCCCCGGCTTTCTCTGCCGCTTCCGGGGCGGTCTTGAGCACGTTGCCCAGATAATTCTGGCGGCTGAAAGCGTCATGCGGAAACGCCTGCACGCTCCAGCTCCAGAGCGTGACGCCGTCCCGCCAGAAAGGAATCGTCGTGTGCGTCGTCCAGGCGAGCATGGCAAGCCAGGCCGCCGCGACAATCTGCGCGAGGAGGCGCGGGGAAAGCACGTTCATGCCCGCAGCCAGTCTTTGCATGACGGGCGTGGCAAAAATCGCTTCCCAGCGCGTCAGTGCGGCGGCGATCGCCCAAAAGGCCAGCGGCGTGGTCAAAAAGCGTTCGTTCCCCAGGTTGCCGCCAATCCGTATGGGGAAAATATGCAACACCAGAACGAGATAGACCATCCCCGCAAGGAATATCCAGGCGGCGGCGCTGGCGCGGCGCAGGGCGCAAAAGAGCAGTGCGCCCAGGGCGGCAAGCGTGACAAGGTTGCCGAGAATGTCCGTCACGCTCCACAGGGCGATTACGTCCTTGACCGGATGTTGCGGCATCATCGTGGCGAAAGGAAAGAGCGCCTGGTGAAAGTAGAATTTCAGGGTTTCCAGCGCCAGCAGGAGGGGAGGATATTTTGCGTAGTCGTTCTCGCGTCCCACCGAGACCGCGTAATCGAGATAAGGATTGGCTTCGAACGTCAGGCGCGCGGCGGCATAAAGCAGGACGACCGCCAGAGCGGTTTTCAGGATCGCGCCATTCTGGGTGAAGCACTGGCGCAGATGCGCGCGGGAAAGCGGCGCTTCATGGCGCGTGACCGCGATGGCCAGCGCCAGACAGCAGATGCCCGGCAGCAGCATGACGCCGGTTTCCTTGGCGAGCGTGGCGAGAAAGGCCAGCAGGGCAAAGGCGGCAAGGAGCAGGCGACCGGGGTGGCGGCTCAAATAAACCCGCGTCGCGCCCAGGATGAGCGTGGTTGCCAAAATATCGAAACGTCCGGAAATCCATGTCGTTGTTTCCACCATGACCGGGTGCAGCGCGTAAATGAGTGCGGCTGCGAAGGCGCGCCAGGCGGCGTGTGGTCTGCCCGCGATTTCCGCCAGACGGCGGCAGATGGAAAACACCAACAGAATATTCGCCAGGAACAAGGCAAGATTCACCGCGTGCAGGAATCCCGGCCGATCGCCGACCAGGGCGATATCCAGCCAGAAGGAAAACAAGGTCAGCGGACGAAAATAACTCATGGTCAGGAAAGGCCGGAAGAGCGCGTCCAGATCGAAGGCGTCCAGCAGCGTGGAGATTGTGCCCTGAAAGATGAACATGTCGTCGTACAGGTAGCCATAGCCCAGCACGCGCGCGTAGAGGAGGAGGGCGGCCAGGACGGCAAGGCCGGAAAGGAGGCGGGTTTGCGTGGTGGTTTGCATGAACGGTATGCGCCGAAGCGTTTTTTCTGGACTGAACGGTTTGCCTTGAGAAAAGTTCGTGTATGATAACGATTCTCATTTCTAAGTCAACGACACTGAACCGCATTTCTCCCGGGAGGATGAACGAACATGACATTGGTGGTCGATCTGGACGGTGCTCTGTTGCGATCCGATCTTTTGGTCGAGAGCGGCCTGCTGTTCGCGCGCAGCCATCCGCGGCGGCTTCTGCTGCCGTTTTGGTGGTTGATGAAAGGCAAGGCGGCTGTCAAGCACGAACTGGCGGCGCATGCGGAAATCGATGTCGCCGCCCTGCCTTACGATGAAAAGGTGCTCGCCTTCATCCGGGACGCGCGCGCGGCGGGGCGGCGGGTGACGCTGGCGACCGCCAGTTGCCAAAAGCTCGCTGGGCAGGTCGCCCGTCATCTGGGGCTGTTCGATGAAGTCCTGGCAAGCGGGCCGACGCTGAACCTGGCGGGCAAGGCCAAGCGCGACGCGCTGCTGTCAAGGTATGGCGAGCGCGGATTCGATTACCTGGGAAATTCGGGGGACGATTTGCCGGTCTGGCGGGCCGCCCGAAAAACATGGGTCGCCAACGCCAGACCCCGCATCGAGCGCAAGGCGCGCGCCCTGGATAACTTCGAGGGCGTCGTCAGTCAGCGGCGGACGCAACTCGTGGACTGGATCAAGGCGTTGCGCCTGCATCAATGGCTCAAGAACCTGTTGATCTTCGTGCCGCTGCTGGCCTCGCACCGCTATATGGAAACGCCGCTGCTCTTGCAGGCGCTGCTCGGGTTTTTCTGCTTCAGCCTCTGCGCTTCCAGCGTCTATCTGTTGAATGATCTCCTCGACCTGCGCGACGACCGCCTGCATGCCCGGAAGCGCCTCCGGCCTTTCGCCTCCGGACGGCTCTCGCCCCTGTCCGGCCTCGCCGCTTTCCCCCTGTTGCTGTGCGTCGCTTTCGGCCTGGCGCTCTGGCGGCTTCCGCTCGCGTTTACGCTCGCCGCGCTGGCGTATTACGCACTGACCCTGGCGTATTCGATGTGGCTCAAGCGCCTCATGATCGTCGACGTGATCGCGCTGGCGACGCTCTATACGCTGCGCATCGTCACCGGGGCTGTCATGCTCGGCATTCCCCTGAGCTTCTGGCTGCTCGCCTTTTCGACCTTCATTTTCCTGAGCCTGGCGCTGGTCAAGCGTTATGCCGAACTGTTCCCCATGCAAGGGATGGAGGAAAACGGCAAGGTACCCGGTCGCGGCTACCATGCCGCCGATTTCCCGATGATCGCGGCGCTCGGCGCAGCCTCCGGCTATACCGCCGTGATCGTGCTGGCGCTCTACGTCCATGACGCGGCGGCGCTGCAATATTATCGCCATCCGGAATACCTCTGGATTTCCTGCCTTTTGCTCCTGACCTGGATCAGCCGCGTCTGGATTCTCGCGCACCGCGGCATGATGCATGAAGACCCGGTGGTGTTCGCCGCGCGCGACCGCGCGAGTCTCGTCATTGCCGCCCTGATGGCCTGCGTTTTCTGGATGGCGACGTGAAGGCGCTCTCCTGGGGGCGTTATCCGCCCTTGCCGCAGCTTGTCCATGCCGCCGCCTGGCTGTAGACCTTCTCGAAAAGAACATCCGGCATGTTGTCCGGCCGCTGGCGGCAGGAGGCAGTGATGCGGGGTTTCATCGGGCGCGGATGCGCTTGATGCCGATGCGCGGGAATCCAGGCGCCTGGATTACGTGCGATTGGGAAGCGCAGCGACATGGCGGGCGATGTCGCGCACGATTCGTTCATTGGAATGATGAGGATTCCATCCCAGCGCGAGCGATTCGTCGACCGACAATACGTGGGACTGCCCGAGCATGAGTTGCTGTTCTCGCGCGAGGATGCGATAACCTGTCGCGCAGGCGACGACGCGAATGAATGAATATGGTATCTGTATATCACGGATCGTCCCGAGATGGAGTTCATCCTTGATGATTTCTATCCATTGCCTGATGCTCAATGGCTCCGGTCCCGCACAATTGAAAAACCCCCTGGCTTCCTGTTGCACCATGCAATGAATCAGCGAGGCGGCATCCTCCACGTGAACCATGTGGGTTAAATGATTGCAGCTTCCCGGCAAGAGACAAAATCCCTGGCGCGTCATGGTTTCGACGAATCTCCGGAACAGGCCTTCTCTTCCACATCCGCCGATAATACAGGGAATCATTACGCCGACAGGGTTATTCATGCCTTGCGCCAAGCGGACGGAGGCAAGTTTCGAGCGGCTATAAACTCCAACGCCTTTCAGGGGAGAATCAATCCGGTAGGTTGCCAATCCAGTCTGGTCGTACATCATCGAGGTGCCGACCTGCAAAAAATAACCGGCCTTGCCGGAGTAGCGTGCGGTCAGATTTCTGGTGGCTTCAACGTTGTTGCGGTGAAACCAGGGCGCGCGCCGGAAGAAAGGAAGGGTTGGCGTGACATATTGCACGGCTGCCGAGTGGATGATGATATCGGCCTCCGGCAATGTCTCAACGAATCCCGGATCGGCAAGATCTCCCGGAAAATCCATGTTTCCGGTCAGATCCGTAGTGAGGATTCGGTAATCGGCATTTAATTGCCGGACAATTTCCTTGCCCAGAAATCCCGCCGCGCCGGTAACCAATATGGACTTTGAGGAATGCATGATGCGCCTTACCTGGTCATGAGAAAAATTCCAATGATGATGACGCCGATTCCGGCGATTTGCGAGAAATGAAGCGTTTCAGCAAACAGAAAATGGGCGGCAAGGGCATTGACGATATAGCCAATGGACAGCATGGGATAGGCGACACTGACCGGGACGCGGGAAAGAACGATGATCCACAGGGCTACGCTTGCCACATAGCACGCGAGACCGCCAAGAATGAAGGGCTGGAAGGCAATGCGAAACAAGGCGTGGAGCAGGCTGTGATTCCCTGTCCACAAAACCCCGATCTTTGTCGTGCCCGCCTTCAACATGAGCTGTGCCGTCGCGTTCAAAAGAACGCCGCAGATCAGCATTCCCCATGTGCCAACGCCTATCATCAATCTGGCGGCATTCATTTTCCGACGCCGTCACGTTGCGTATTTTTCAAAAAAACATGCCAGTTTCCATTGGTTTTGTAATGTTGGTGAAGATGGCAAGCGGTGTTTTCCAGGGAGGGAATTCCCTTGGCACGAACGAAAATCATATCGTAGATGTCGCATCTTTTCAGGATGGAAACCAACGCGGGGTTCCACTCGAAATTCGGCTTGATTTCGGGAACGCTATCTGTACGGAATCGTATTGGCTGCGGGTAATACCAGGCAAAATTGAAATCGACCCATCCATCGCCGATGGACTGATACCATACCGGGAAATGGAGAAAATTTATTGAAATATCCTGGCGGTCGATGCCCGTAACCAGGGACATCGCTCTTTTTCCTTTTGGAAGTTCGTCCAGCAGGGACTTGAACGCCGCCGATTCATTCCTGAAATAAACCAGGTTTGACAATGGGTTGTACATCAGCAGAAGCATCAGTACGCAAAGAAAACCCTTCGCCAATCCCTCCTTCAATAACGGAACTTCTTTTTTCTCGAAGCACAACAAATATGCCGGAATCAATAAAAGGGAAAATCTCTGGTATATGAACCCGGTTCTGGACATGAAACTCGGGAGAAACGCGAATACCAGGAGAAAACACATCAACATCGAGAAAGCGGGAGCCTTTCTGGTAAATTTGCATCCAAGGGCAAACGGCGCCGCCAATATCGCCACAAACAGGAAGAAAGCGCCTTCCGGGGAAAATCCGGATGGAACGGTTTTCATGAGATTCGAGAATTTGGCGGACACTCCGTGCAAACGCAGGCGATTGTTCATTGCCAAATCATACGCGGCCAGCTTGTCGCCCTTCACCATGAACAGAAGCATGAGAACGAACAGGGCAAACAGGACGGCGATGCTTCTTTTCCTGTGGCATTTTCCCTCGCTGGAAGCCAGGTGCATGACCACGACAAACAGGAAGAAGGCGAACATCAGCCCGTGGGCAAACGCCAGGATGACCCCCAGGAGCAATACCCATGACGCCGGAAATTTCTCATCCTCCATCAGCCTTATGTTGGCATGGTAGAACAACGCGCCAATCGGCGCGGACAGGAGGAAAGTCAGGAATCCCCATTCATAGGGAAGTCCGAAAAATGCCGGAATCAGCAGCCAATCCAGACTTTCGGGGGCGCCAAATTTCCGGCGCAGAAAGGAAAACCCCAGGACGAACGAGACAAAGGTGAGGCAGAGCATGAGCTTTGTCGCCACTGTCATGGGGAACAGGATGGCCAGGAGCAGCCAGGTTCCATATCCCAGCCAATAGGGAGTGAAATAGTTGAATTCCACCAGATCGCCCCACAGGAATTTTCCCTCGATCATGCCTTTCAGCGCGGCAACCTGCGCCGCGTGCTGCGGCATGTCGACCATCGGCGGGAAATCCGGAAGGCAAAGAAAGCCCAT
>JAIRLE010000034.1 GCA_031259605.1 Zoogloeaceae bacterium | reverse complement strand
AAGAGCGGCAGATAGCATTCATAACCCTGTCGTTCGAGATTTTCCAGCGCCCGCCTTTCCAGCCGGATCTTGGTGTGAATGAGATGCCAGTGCATTGTGACGCGCCGTTCTTCCATGACGCCGCGCCTCCACGGCGCGGATGGGACAAGATGGCGGGCAAGCGGACAACCGCATTCCCCGCCGGAAACCGTCGCTCCCCGACGTTTTGGCACGCTACCGCCCTGCCGTGTCACGATCGGCAAGCGCGGCCCGCGAAGGTCTGGCGGGAACCTTCGCCGGACAAAAGCCCGCGACGGCAGGGGCGCATTCTGTCACATTCGCGTAATTTGGGAAATAGAAGGCCGGAAACAGAAGACAGCACGCTCGTCTTGCATTCAGAACCTGCTCAGCAAAAATCAGCGACAGCCCTTCAGGGCTGTCGCTCCAACTCCATTGCGCCTTATCAACGGGCGAGGTTTCAAACCGGAGTTGGTTTTACGATGACAGGCGGCAAGCTTCAGCGTAGCATGCATATTTTTCAACTTTGCGCGGGAAGAGATCATGGCGCGTTCGTCGCTTGCGTTCGGCATCATGGGGGGATTTGTGCTGCTTGGCTTGATGGTGACGTTTTTTGCTTCTCCCAGCGTCACCCCGCCGCCGATCTCTTCCATTGGCGGCGAAGCGGGAAAGCGTTTGCAGGCGTTTCGTTCAGAGGCGGAATTGCATGCCTGGCTCCAAGCGAAAAAAAAGGCTTACGATGCCGTCAGCGGCGATTATGAGGACAGTGACAGGGCAGTAGCGGCAAAAGTCCTCGCGCCACAGCAGGAATCGGTTACCAATACGCAGAGCGCGGGCGTTGATGAAGGCGGCATTGTCAAGCTGCACAAAGAGCATCTGGTCATCCTGCGCCGGGGACGACTCTTTACCGTGAGAATCGGCGATGACGCCCTGAATCCCGTCGACATGCAAGATGCCTTTGCGCCAAACTCCGACGGCAGGGGAGGCTGGTACGACGAATTGCTGATTTCCGGCGAGACCGTTGTCGTCATTGGTTACAGCTACGCGAAAGGCGGCACTGAACTGGTATTGTTCAGGATTGGGGATGACGGCAAGCTCACCTACCAATCCACCTATATTCTGCGTTCCAACGACTATTATTCCTCACGCAATTACGCTAGCCGGCTGATCGGCAATACGCTGATTTTTTACGCGCCGCTTTACCTCAATTTTTATTCCGATCCCATGCAGAGTCTGCCCGCATTGCGCCGTTGGCAGGACAAGCAAGAATCCGCTGAATTCAGGCGAATTGCGCCCGCCACCCGCATTTACCGCACAACGGACGATCTCGATCCTCGCCATGAAGACATCGCGCTGCATACCGTCACCGCCTGCGAAATTGCCGATGGTACGCTGAATTGCTCGGCTTCGGCGATACTGGGATATGCCGGGCGCGAATTCTATGTCGCCAGGAACGCGGTTTATATCTGGACCGCGCCCTGGCGTCGTGGCGACACGGGAAAAGAACCGGTCGGCGCCTCGGTTTTCCGCTTGCCGCTCACGCACGAGGCCGCGCCGACCGCTTTAAAAGTCCTCGGCAGTCCCATCGACCAGTTTTCTTTTCTGGAAAGCGAAGACGCGCATCTCAACGTGCTGCTGCGCGCCGATGGGCCGCTGGCTTCCATGTGGTCGGCAGAGGAACAGGGCGGACAAAATCTGGCTTTCCTGCGTGTGCCGCTCGCCGCCTTTGGCGATGGCGCGGATTCTGCCGCAAAGGAAAGCTACACGCCGCTTGTCGCGCCGGAAAACGGGGGAAGCCTCCGAAATCGTTATATTGGCGACGTCCTGGTGTATGGCGCGGGGCAAACCTGGTGGGGACGCAAAGCACAAACTGCCCCTTCCGCCGCCTACGTGTTCCACTGGAAATCGCAGCATGTCGAGGGAGCGCCCGCGCCCCTGCAAAAAATTCCGCTGCCGCACAGCGTCGATCGCATTGAAGCGCTGGGCGAAATGCCGCTGCTTGTCGGCACGAAAAACACCGACCTTTATTTCACGCCGCTCCTTGCCGCTTCGCCTCACGCTTTCAACCACGTCTCATGGGTGGGTGACAGTTTCAAACTGCCCAATGCCGCGCAGGGCGAAATCCGCAGTCACGGCTTCTTCTACAAACCCGACGCCACGGGCGGACTTTTGGGCTTGCCTTTCACTGGCGGCGACGCGCAGGGCTGGCGGCAGCTTCGGCAAACCTCCAGCGGCGTGGTGTTCTTGCGCTACACGCCTCCCGGCACCAGAAGCGTCCTCACCGGCAAGCTCTCCGAACTGGGCAGCCTTGCGGCAAAGGACAAAGGCGAAACCAATGATCATTGCGTCGCCTCCTGCATGGACTGGTATGGCAATTCCCGTCCTCTGTTCATCGCCAACCGCCTGTTCGCGCTGATGGGCTACGAAATCGTGGAGGGCAGGATCGAAAATAACCGTCTCCGGGAAATCCGTCGCATCGATTTTTATCAGGAACCGCTTTTCCCCCAAGCCCGTCGATAACCCCGCTCCGATTCCACATGATTCGATGCTCCTGCCCTGTCCCTGATAACGCGGTCCCAAGGCTGCCGCATAAAAAAATGGACGCCGGAAACATCGGGCGTCCATTTTTCAGGCAGTAAAACGAAATTACTGCGGTTGTTCCTGTTGCGGGACTTCTTCCACCAGCGCCGCCTTCATGGAAAGTTTTACACGTCCGCGGTCGTCGACTTCCAGCACCTTGACACGCACCACCTGGCCTTCCTTCAGGTAATCCTCCACCCGGTTGACACGCTCATTGGCAATCTGGGAGATGTGCAGCAAGCCGTCCTTGCCGGGCAGGAGATTGACGAAAGCGCCAAAGTCGAGGATTTTCTGCACCGCGCCTTCGTAGATCTTGCCGATTTCCACTTCCGCCGTGATGAGGTCGATGCGCGCGCGCGCGTCGGCGGCGGCCTCGTTGCTCGTGGCGGCAATGGTGATGGTGCCGTCGTCGGCGATGTCGATGGTGGCACCGGTTTCCTCCGTCAGGGCACGGATGACCGAACCGCCTTTGCCGATCACGTCGCGGATTTTTTCCGGGTTGATCTTGAAGGTGTAAAGACGCGGCGCGTAGGTGGACATTTCTTCCCGATGCCCGGCAACGGCGGCCTCCATCAGCCCGAGGATGTGCATCCTCGCTTCGTTGGCCTGCGCCAGCGCGATTTTCATGATTTCCCGGGTGATGCCCTGGATCTTGATGTCCATTTGCAGCGCCGTGACGCCCTGCCTCGTTCCGGCCACCTTGAAATCCATGTCGCCCAGATGATCTTCGTCGCCCAGGATGTCGGTGAGCACGGCAAAGCGGTTGCCTTCCTTGATCAGCCCCATGGCGATGCCCGCCACATGCGATTTCAGCGGTACGCCCGCGTCCATCAACGCCAGCGAGCCGCCGCAGACGGAAGCCATCGAGGAAGAACCGTTGGATTCGGTGATTTCCGAAACCACACGCATGGAATAGGAAAACTCTTCCGGCCTGGGCAACACCGCCAGCAAGGCGCGTTTGGCCAGACGGCCATGCCCGATTTCACGCCGCTTGGGCGAACCCACGCGCCCGCATTCGCCGGTGGCGAACGGCGGCATGTTGTAATGCAGCATGAAGCGGTCACGGTATTCGCCCGCCAGCGCGTCGATAATCTGCTCGTCGCGGTTGGTGCCCAGCGTGGCAATCACCAGCCCTTGCGTTTCGCCGCGGGTAAACAGAGCGGAACCGTGGGTGCGCGGCAACACGCCGGTGCGAATGCGGATCGGACGCACGCTGCGGGTATCGCGGCCATCAATGCGCGGCGCGCCGGAAAGGATGCGTCCGCGCACGATGGCGGCTTCCAGATTGAACAAGAGTTCGGATACCGCGCCTTCGTCGGCGGCCTCTTCGCCCACGCACAGCGCGGCGATGGCCTCCGCCCTGATTTCCTTCACGCGCTGGCTGCGCGCCTGCTTGCTGACGATGTTGTAGGCTTCTTCGAGCCGGGCGCGCGCAAGCGTGTCGACACGGGCGATCAAGGGGTCGTTCTTCACCGGCGGCTGCCAATCCCATTCCGGTTTACCGCCTTCTTCCACCAGTTCGTTGATGGCGTTGATCGCGGCCTGCATCTGTTCGTGGCCGAACATCACCGCGCCCAGCATGATTTCTTCGGAAAGCTCTTTCGCTTCCGATTCCACCATCAGCACGGCGGTTTCCGTACCCGCCACCACCAGATCGAGCCGACTTTCCTTCAACTGCGTCGCCGTTGGACACAGCACATAGCGGTCATCGAGGTAGGCAACGCGCGCCGCGCCGATGGGGCCGCTGAAAGGGGCGCCGGAAATCGCCAGCGCGGCGGAAGCGCCGAGCAGCGCGGGGATATCCGCGTCGATTTCCGGGTCAAGGGAAAGCACGGTTGCCACCACCTGCACCTCGTTATGGAAGCCTTCCGGAAACAAGGGGCGAATGGGACGGTCAATCAGGCGGGAAGTCAGGGTTTCCTTTTCCGAAGGCCGTCCTTCGCGCTTGAAAAAGCCGCCAGGAATGCGCCCGGCAGCATAGAATTTTTCCTGATAATCCACGGTCAAGGGAAAGAAGTCCTGACCCGGCTTGGCGTCTTTCGCCGCCACCACCGTAACCAGCACCACGGTTTCTCCCATGCGCGCCAGCACCGCGCCGGAAGCCTGGCGGGCAATCTCGCCCGTCTCCAATGTGACCTGATGATCGCCATAGGCGAAAGTCTTTTTTACAATCTCAAACATGTTTTTCTTTCCTCTCACTCAATTCAAACAACATTCAACGACAATTCAATACGCTCTTTGCGCGCGCCTTCAACGTCAAAGCCCGGTCGGATAAACGAAAAGAGCGCCCTGCCGACAAGGCAGGCCGCTCCTTACTGTGGATTGCGCGAAAACGGGCATGGAGCGTGCCGCCCCCCGCGCGCAGGATGCGCGCACCCTTACTTGCGCAGCCCCAGACGTTCGATCAGACTGCGGTAGCTGTTCAGATCCTTGACTTTCAGGTAATCCAGCAGCTTGCGGCGCTGGCTCACCATGCTGAGCAACCCGCGTCGGGAGTGGTGATCCTTCTTGTGCTCCTTGAAGTGCCCGGTAAGGTCATTGATGCGGGCGGTCAGAAGCGCAATCTGCACTTCGGAAGACCCGGTATCGCCGGGCGCGCGCTGGAATTCGGCGACGATTTTCGCCTTTTGTTCGGTCGTAACAGCCATTTCAAACACACTTTCCAAAAACGGCGCCGCCCCGGTTTGAGAGAGCCAACGCCAGACAAATGAACCCAAAAGACGCATGAACACGCTACAATACACGCGCTTCCGGCGGGAATCCCGTGCGTCTGCGCACAAGAGGGCAGGATTCTACCAGTATCGACGCGCAAAGGATAGTCTTCCTTCAGTACCCCATCCACAAAGGCTGGCAATTCCAAGAAACCGCTCCCTTGCGCGGCGCGCGGCAGCTCCGGGCGGCTCTGGCGTCAGACAGGAATCGATGAAATGGACGTGAAATTTCAGGAAGGCTGGCTTTCTTCGGCGCAACGGATCGCCAGTCCGAATTTTGACGCGCGCCCGGCGGGCGAGGCGGTTTCGCTCATCGTCCTGCACAGCATCAGTCTGCCGCCGGAAGCATTTGGCGGGCCATATGTGGCAGCGTTGTTTACCAACACGCTGGACTGCTCGGCGCATCCTTATTTTGCCCAACTGATCGATACGCGCGTTTCCACCCATTTCTTCATCCGCCGCGACGGTGGGCTGATCCAGTTCGTGAGCACGGCGGATCGCGCCTGGCATGCCGGAAAATCGCGCTGGCAAGGCCGGGAAAACTGCAACGATTTTTCCATCGGCATCGAACTCGAAGGAAGCGAACGGCAAGCGTTCGCCGCCGCCCAATACGCCGCCCTATGGCCGCTGCTTGCCGCCCTTCGCGCCCACTATCCGGTACGCGCCATCGTCGGCCACGAACACGTCGCGCCAGGCCGCAAGACCGACCCCGGCCCCCACTTCGACTGGATCGCCCTCGCCAAACGCCTTTCTTCTCCGGACAAAACCCCCATTACTTTTCCCTCGCTCCCTTGAGGAAGAGCAAAGCAAAAATTAGCGACAGCCCTTCAGGGCTGTCGCTCCAACTCCATTGGGAAGGGGGTTCTCTCCCCTCGAGAATGGCTGCGGTCGAGACCCCGGCCTCGGCTGGGGTCTCAACCTTCGCGCCTTTCTCGCGGGCGGGGTTTCAAACCGGAATGAGTTTTACGATGAAAGAGGGAACGGCAGGCGACGACAGGGAAATTTGAAGTCGCAAACAGATTCTTGAAAGACCTTGAACAGGTTCTCAACCGGACGGCGCGATTTCATGGCGCCTTTCCCTTTCAAAAACCCTGCCGCAACATTTCCCAGGGCGGTCTCACAAAGGCATATCCCTGCGGGAATCATGAACAGGTTTCAGGGAGAATACCGCTGCCTTCCGATCCCTGATCCCTGACGTCAAACCGCCATCAGCTCGCTTTCCTTCTGCGCGAGCAGCTTGTCGATTTCGGCGACGTATCGGTCGGTCAATTTCTGGATCTCGTCTTGAGCGCGGCGCTCGTCGTCCTCGGAGATTTCCTTCTTCTTCACGCCTTCCTTCAGGTGCGCGTTGGCGTCCCGGCGCAGGTTCCTGACCGCGACCCTGGCGTTTTCACCCTCGCTTTTCACCACCTTGGCAAGATCGCGGCGGCGCTCTTCGGTGAGCGCGGGCATGGGGACGCGGATCGATTCGCCTTGGGCGGCGGGATTCAACCCCAGATCGGATTCGCGGATGGCCTTTTCCACCTTGGCGACCATCGGCTTTTCCCATACCTGCACACCCAGGGTGCGGGCATCGACCAAGGTGACGTTGGCGACTTGGTTGATCGGCACCATTGAACCGTAATACTCCACCTGCACATGGTCGAGAATGCCGGTATGGGCGCGCCCCGTGCGAATCTTGGCGAGATCGTGCTTCAATGCCTCGATGGATTTCTGCATCCTGGCCTCGATATTTTTTTTGAGTTCGGCGACAGCGATCATGACAACCTCATTCAGATGAGCAGCAAGCGAATTTCAACAATATACCAGTGTGCCTTCATTTTCACCGCACACCACGCGCTTCAACGCGCCTGGCTTGAAAATGGAAAAAACGTTGATCGGCAGTTTCTGGTCGCGGCAAAGCGCAAAGGCGGTCGAATCCATCACGGCCAGATTCAGGGCAATCGCCTCATCAAAGCTGATGCGCTCGAAGCGCGTGGCGTTTTTATCCTTCTTGGGATCGGCGGTGTAGATGCCATCCACCTTGGTGGCCTTCAGGACGATTTTCGCGCCGATTTCCGCGCCGCGCAAAGCTGCCGCCGTATCCGTGGTAAAAAAGGGATTGCCGGTGCCCGCGCCGAAAATGACCACCCTGCCCGCTTCCAGATAGCGGATGGCCTTGCCCCGAATATACGGCTCGACCACCTGCTCGATATTCAGCGCCGACTGCACCCGCGCCTTGATGTCCGCCTGACGCATGGCGTCCGAGAGCGCCATGGCGTTCATTACCGTCGCCAGCATGCCCATGTAGTCGGCAGTCGCGCGATCCATGCCGGTTGCCGTCCCCGCCATACCGCGAAAGATGTTGCCGCCGCCGATGACCACGCCGATTTCCACGCCCAAAGCCGCCACCGATCCGATTTCCGCGACGATGTTCCCCAGCATCGGGGGATGAATGCCATAGGCGGCGTCGCCCATCAGGGCCTCCCCGGAAAGTTTCAGCAGAATGCGCTCGTATCTGGGCGTGGTCATCTTGCGGCGTCCCGGATTATCGTCTCGAGTTATTTTTTGGCGGCTGCAGCCTGCGCCGCCACTTCCGTCGCGAAGTCGCTGACTTTTTTCGTCAGTCCCTCACCCACCACATAAAGGGCAAATGCCGCCACCGAAGCGCCCTTCTTCTTCAAAAGCTGTTCCACGGTCTCCTTGCCGTCCTCGGCCTTGATGAACACCTGCCCCAGCAACGTGACTTCCTTCAGGAATTTCTGCACGGAACCTTCAACGATTTTTTCCAGCATGGCCCCGGTCTTGCCGGATTCCTTCGCCTTCTCAAGGGCGATGCGCCGCTCGCTTGCGATCACTCCGGCATCGACGCCGGAAACATCAAGCGCCTTCGGCTTGGAAGCCGCGATGTGCATGGCAATGTCCTTGCCTAGTTGCGCGTCGCCGCCAATCATATCCAGAAGCACGCCGATCTTTGCGCCGCCATGGATGTAGGCATGGAGCGTCCCCTTGGCCTCGAAGCGCTGGAAACGGCGCAGGCTCATGTTTTCGCCGATCTTGCCGACCAGGGCGGCGCGGGTGGATTCCACCGTCCCCTCGCCCAGCGGCAGGGCGGAAAGCGCGGCCACGTCGGCGGGCGCTTTGACCGCCGCCAGTTCGACGCTTTTTTTCACCAGTGCCAGGAAATCCTCGTTTTTGGCGACGAAATCGGTTTCGCAATTGACTTCCAGGATCGCGCCCAGTTTGGCATCACTGGAAACATGGATACCCACCACGCCTTCCGTCGTGACGCGGATTGCCGCCTTGCTGGCCTTGTTCCCAAGTTTCACCCGCAGGATTTCCTCGGCCTTTGCCATGTCGCCTGCCGCTTCCGTCAGCGCTCTCTTGCATTCCATCATTGGCGCGTCGGTTTTTTCGCGCAGTTCTTTTACCAGGTTCGCGGTAATTTCCGCCATTTCTTCACTCCTCGATTGACAAGAACGGCGAACCGCAACACGCGCCAAGCGCGCCGCGATTCCGCCATCGCGTTCACCTTCATGCTTCGGCAGCCGGTTCTTCGTCGACTTCCTCGACGAATTCCTCGTCGCCATCCACGCCGACGATTTCCTGCAACGAGTGGCTGCGGCCTTCCAGGATGGCGTCCGCAACACCGCGCGCATACAGGCGAATGGCGCGGGAAGAATCGTCATTGCCGGGAATGACGTAAGCCACGTTGAGGGGCGAATGATTGGTATCCACCACGCCGACCACGGGAATGCCCAGCTTGGCGGCTTCCGTCACGGCAATTTTGTGATAGCCCACGTCCACCACGAAAATGGCGTCGGGCAGGCTGTTCATTTCCTTGATGCCGCCGATGGATTTTTGCAGTTTTCCCAGTTCGCGGGAAAAATCCAGCGCTTCCTTCTTGGAGAAACGCGCCAGATCGCCCGCTTCCACTGCGGCTTCCATGTCGCGCAGGCGCTTCAAGGATTGCTTCACGGTCTTGAAATTGGTGAGCATCCCGCCCAGCCAGCGCTGATCGACATAGGGCGCGCCCGCGCGCCGGGCTTCGTCGGCAATGATTTCGCGCGCCTGGCGCTTGGTGGAAACGAACAGGATGGTGCCCCGGCTGGCCGCCAGCTTCTTCACGAAGTTCATGGCCTCGTTGTACTTTTCCAGGGTTCTTTCCAGATTGACGATGTGAATCTTGTTCCGGGAACCGAAGATGTACGCCGCCATCTTCGGGTTCCAGAAGCGGGTCTGGTGGCCAAAATGCACCCCCGCTTCCAACATTTGACGCATGGTTACAGACATTCAAAAAACTCCATAAGGGTTGAACCGCCACCCGCCGCCAACGCCACGACTCACGTCATGACACCCTTAACCGGCAAGTGTGAGAATTGCCGAACGCATCACACCGCGCCCGGATTTCCGCCGAAATGACGAAAACTCGCGGATTGTACACTACCCGCCGGACGAATCGCCAGAATTTTCGCTGCACCCAGGGCAATCGCATGAATGCCATCGCCGTATTTTCGGTTCGCGTCGCCGCCTGCCGTCCTCTCGCCCGCCCGCAAACCATGCAGCCGCGGCCTGGACAAGCATGGCGCAGTCCAGCATGACAAGCGCCTGTGCCGAACTGCGTTTGCGCCGGACGGATCTGTGGCGTCGGGCCGCGCGCTACGCGCTCGTCCAACCCGCGCCGTGGTCTGTCTTTCAGCAAGGACGGTCATTCCGGTTTTTCCAATGTCTTTTGATCTCCGCCGATCTATGCTTTCAGCAAAGATTCCTTTTCGCCCAGCCAGCGTTCACGTATCTGGTCGGCTTTTTCGGGAAAGCGGGCAAGCAGGGTTTCGGCGAGGGCGCGCGCGGTTTCCACGAGATCGGCGTCGGTTTCCAGATCGGCGTATCTGAGCAACGGCAGACCGCTTTGCCGGCTGCCGATGAATTCGCCGGGGCCGCGCAGTTGCAGATCCAGGCGGGCGATTTCAAAACCATCGTTGTTTTCAAAGATGATCTTTAAACGCGCGCGCGCCGTCGGGGAAAGCGGCTCGGCATAGAGCAGGACGCAACTGCTTGCCTGCGCGCCACGTCCGACCCGACCGCGCAACTGGTGCAACTGGGCAAGCCCGAAACGTTCGGCGTGTTCAATGACCATCAGGCTGGCATTGGGCACATCCACGCCGACTTCGATTACCGTGGTCGCTACCAGCAAATCAATTTTCCCGGCGGCGAATTCTGCCATCACCATCTGTTTTTCGGCGCTTTTCAGGCGACCATGCACCAGGCCGATACAGAGTTCCGGCAGCGCCTCCGTAAGCCAGGCGTGGGTTTCCAGCGCGGTTTTGAGTTGCAGGCTATCGGATTCCTCAATCAGCGGACAAACCCAATACACCTGCTCTCCGGCGGTCACTTTCTTGCGCACGTAGGCCATGACTTCCTCGCGCCGTTCCTCACGCGCCAGGCGGGTGCGAATGGGCTTGCGCCCCGGCGGAAGTTCGTCCAGGACGGAAACATCCAGGTCGGCGCAGTAGCTCATGGCCAGGGTGCGCGGGATAGGCGTGGCGGACATCATCAACTGGTGCGGCGCTTCTCCTTTCTGGCGCAGCGCGAGGCGTTGCTGGACGCCGAAACGGTGCTGTTCATCGATGACGGCCAGCGCCAGACGTTCATAATCGACGCCTTCCTGGATCAGGGCGTGTGTGCCGACAATCAGCCCCGCCGTGCGCGCGGCGGCAAGCTGTGCCGCGCGCGCCCTGCCCTTCTGGCTGCCGGTAAGCCAAATGACCTCCACGCCCAGCGGCTTGAACCAGCCGCTCAGTTTCAGGTAATGCTGCTCGGCGAGAATTTCGGTCGGTGCCATGAAGGCCGCCTGCCAGCCGGATTCCACCGCCTGGCAAATGGCGAGCGCCGCCACCAGCGTCTTGCCCGCGCCGACATCGCCTTGCAACAGGCGCTGCATGGGGTACGGCGCATGCAGGTCGGCGCTGATTTCCGCGCAGACGCGCCGCTGGGCGCGGGTAAGTTCAAAGGGGAGCTGGCGGACAAGGGCGGCGGCAAGCTCGCCTTTGGCGACAAGACGCGGCGCGCCGATTTCGCGGCGCGCCCGATATGCACGGCGCAAGGAAATTTGCTGCGCGAGCAACTCGTCCAGCTTCACCCGCCGCCAGGCCGGATGCTGGCGCGCGGCAAGGGCGCGCGCGTTGGCGTCGGCAGGCGGACGGTGCAGGAAAAGAAGGGCGTCCCAAAGCGTCGGCAACCTCGCGCTGGCGAGGAACCCGGCTTCCAGCGTCTCATCCATGGGCGTTTCGGAGAGCGCCTTGTCGATGAGCTTCGTCAATGCCGCCTGCGCCAGTCCGGCGGTAGTGGGATAAATGGGCGTCAGGCTTTCCGGCAGCGGCGTATCGGGCAGGACGACGCGAAAACGCGGATGCACCATTTCCGCGCCAAAGTAACCCTGACGGATTTCGCCCACGCAACGCACCTGGTTGCCCACGGCGAGCGCGGCCATCTGGTTGGGATAGAAGTTGAGAAAACGCAGGGTAATCGCGCCGCTCGCGTCGGCAAGACGGACTATCAGCTGCCGCCGGGGACGAAACTGGATCTGGCTGCCGATGATCGCGCCCTGCAATTGCACGCCGCCGTCTTCATCCGCGTCAAGTGTGCTCTTGAGCGCCGTCTCGACAGGCGTGACGCGGGTTTCGTCCTCATAACGCAACGGCAGGTGCAGGCACAGGTCTTCCCGGCGCGCGATCCCCAGACGCTTGAGTTTTTCCGCAAGCGCAGCGGATTTTCCGGAGGACTTCTTTTTCGCCGCGCGGGCGCGGGTATTCAAGCGTTCAGGCACACGACGGCATCGACTTCCACCAGCGCGCCCTTGGGCAGATCCCGGACGCCCACGGCGGCGCGCGCCGGATACGGCGCGTTGAAATAACGGATCATGGCTTCGTTGACCTTGGCGAAATGCGCCATGTCCGTGAGATAAACGTTGAGTTTCACCACATCGGACAGGCTGCCGCCAGCAGCGCCGACGACGGCTTTCAGGTTTTCGAAGACCTGCGCGACCTGCGCGTCGATGCCGTCGACCAGGGTCTGGTTGGCGGGACTCAGCCCAATCTGCCCGGAAACATACAGCGTGGCGGCGGCGTCAATCACCTTGACGGCTTGGGAATAAGTGCCGATGGCGGCAGGCGCTTTATCGGTGGCGATGATGGTTCTTTGCATGGGTTACGCTCCTGTCATTCTGGAACAGTCAAGGAAAAACTCAATTCTTGGGCGGCGGCAAGAGCAGCCCTTCGATGCCCAGTTCGCGCATTTTCCCGCGCGCCGCTTCCGCCTCGGCCTGGGTTTTGAAAGGGCCGACCTGGACACGGGTTTCCAGCGTGGAAGGAATGCCATGTTGCTGGAGCCGCCTGCGCAGGTTTTCCGCGCGCCGGAAGCTGGAAAATACGCCCGCCTGCACCAGGAAACCGGTCTTTCGCGGTGGCGGCGAAGGCGGCGTCACATGCTCCGTTGCCGCGTCCGGCGGCGCGGACGGCGGCGGCGGGACGACTTCCGGCGGCGCGGTGAATTCCGGCGCAACGGGCACGCGTTCCGGCGGCGGCGCGACATATTCGGCGGGCGGCGGCGAAGGCGGCGTGATGACACGTATCGGCGCTTCCGGCACTGTCCTTTTGCCGCCCGGCGAAGCCATGGGCGCGGGCGGCGGCACAACGGGCGCAGTCGCGGGCGGCGCGGGCGGCGGCAATTCCGGCGCGGCCTCGGCTTGCGGCGGTTCGGGCGGTGTTTCCGTAGGCGTTCCGTCCGGGACTTCCGGCGGCGCTTCCGGCGGCGTGACCGGCGCAACCGGCTGGATGAGCGGCGGCTGGCTGGGCGGCACGGGTACGGGTTGGGTAAAGGACGGAGCTTCCGTTTCTTCGCCGGGACGGGCAAGGAAATCGAAAAAAGCCAGCAGCAAGAGCAGCGCCGCCACCATGCCCGCCGCCAGCATCAGGCGCTTGACGATTTTGCCGCGCTGTTCCGCCACGTCGTCTTCGACGTCATTCTCTTCCTCTTCGTCCGTGGTATCCACGACCGTATCGTTTTCGCTCATGACTTTTCCTTGCGCTCGATCAGCGCCACCACCAGATCCGCCTCGGCACGGGCAATGCCGCAACGTTCGGCAATGGTAACGGCGTCATGCCCCAGCAACGCCATCTGCATGGCGTCGTTATAGAGCGGCGCGGCGTTTTGCGCCATTTGCAGCTTGTGCATCTCCTGCTCCACGGCGTCGCGCCAGCTTTCATTGTCACTGCGCAACGCGGCGAACGCGCCGCGCAAGGCGTCCATTTCCTCGCGCAACTGCGCCATCTCCCGTTCCACACCCGCCATGAACGTTCGTTGGGCAAACGAGACATCCTGCGTCGCAAGCGCCTCGGGCGACGCCGGTTGCTGCAAACGATTGCGGGGACGTTCATAAGTATGGGGCATGTCTGCGCGCTCCTCGGCAGGTTCGCTGCTTCCAGGCGAAGGTTCCGCGCTGGAAGGCTCGGTAAATGACGACGCCTTCGGCTCCACGCGCATCGTCTCAAGGCGCGCGCGCACAGCAAAACGAGCGATGCGGCGCATGCGCCAGATCAACCAGAGCATGTAGGCGACAATCAACAGGATCAAGGCAAGCAGGACTTCCCGCCAACCCAGCAGATTCGCTGCCCATGCCATCACGCTGCCTTTTTCCGTCCGCGCCGTCTCACGTTTCGTCTTCAGAATCCCTGATTGTACTGTACGCCGATGACATGACCGCTGGCATCGTAACTGCCCTTCAGCCGCAATCCCGCGCCCTGCGCCCGATCCATTCGCGCTTCCCTGGCACGTTGGTAGGCATAGCCGAAATCCAGCGTCGCATATTTGCCAAAGCGGTATTGGCCGCCGATCGCCAGCCACAGGCGATGCGCGTCCGGCAACAGGACGCTGCGCTCCGCCGTGCGTACCGGCGAACGATCATAGGCGATGCCGAATTTCGATTTCCAGCGCTCGTTATAGGCATACGCCGCGCCCCAGGAAAGCCTCCAGCTGCCGTGATCGTAACCGTCTACACGCTCCCAGTCGGCCCAGGAAATATCGCCCATCGCTTCCCAGCGTTCCGAAACCTGCTGCCAGACCGAAAGGGAATATATGCCCGGCGTCCTGAAACGACCGCGCCCATCCACGCCGGGAAAGGCTTGCAAGGCGGCGTTCGCTTCCAGCCGGTAATCCATCCCGGAACGGTAGGCCAGACCCAGGCGCATTTCCGGCGAAAGCGTAAACAACGCGCCGACGTTCCAGCCCCAGGCGCTGTCCGTATCCGAATTCCGCATCGCGTTCAAAGTGGTCTTCAGGCGGATTTGCTGATAATTCAGTCCCAGACCCACGGACACCCGGTCGGAAACGCGGTAGGCCAGCGCCGGATTGATGTTGAGGGAAGAAAAGCGCGCGCTCACGCCCGTATTGCGCCCCAGCCAATCATCGTCATATTCCATGTCCAGGCTGTAGGGGGAAGAAATCCCCATGCCCAGCGACAAATCCGCATTTACCGCCCAGGAGGCATAGAGATGCGGCAAACCGCGCCACCGCCCCGCCTGCCCGCCTTCGCCGCCGGCAAGACCGACGCTGCCGTCATCATCGAATTCATAACGGCTTTGCGCGCCCACCAGTCCCACGGAAAGCTGCACACCGGGAAGTCGCGTCAGTCCCGCCGGGTTGTAATACAGCGTGCCCGCGTTGTCGGCGGAAGCCGCCGCGCCCGCGTAGGCGACGCCCAGGCCGCTCGCGTTTTCTTCAACCGCCAGGAACCCGCTGGCGCGGACGGACGGGGACAGGACAAGAGCGCACGACAGGGCGCATAACGAAAACACGGCAGGCAAAGTGATCTTTTTCATGTGTTGGAGCCAATCAGGGCAAAGATAACGGGATTTTACGGTCAAACGGCACAAAGGTCGACGCCGCACAGGGCAATCGCATGAATGCCTGTTTTTTTTCCTCTTTTGCCAAGCGGGAGAGAAAACCTGGCGGAGGCGCGAACTGAACATGCGATGGCGGCATTCATGCGATTGCCCTTTCTTTTCAGCGAAATGCCCGAAAACAAAAAGAATCCAATCTTTCCTTTTCGTTACAATGGACAGCAGACAGCAAAAATCAGCGACAGCCCTTCAGGGCTGTCGGTCCAACTCCGTTGGGGAAGGGGTTCTCTCCCCTCGAGAATGGCTACGGTCGAAACCCCGGCCGAGGCCGGGGTCTCAACCTTCGCGCCTTATCAACGGGTGGGGTTTCAAACCGGAGTTGGTTTTACGATGACAAAAGAGGGGGGTTCCCTTGAAGACGTTTCAGTATGGAAATGAGGAAATCGCTTACCTGAAGGCAAGGGACAAGCGGCTTGCATGGGCGATCGAGCAAATCGGCGTCATCGAACGGGAGACCGAGACCGATCTGTTCGCGGCGCTGGCGCGGTCGATTGTGGGACAGCAGATTTCCGGCAAGGCGCAGAGGACGATATGGGCGCGCATGGAAGCGGGTCTTGGCGAAATCACGCCGCGGACGATCTGCGCCTGTCCGGAGACGGAACTGCAAGGCTACGGCATTTCCCACAAAAAGGCCGGATACATCCGGCGCGCGGCGGAAAAAATCCTCGATGGCCGCCTTGACCTGGATGCCTTGCAAGCCCTGCCCGACGCCGAAGTCTGCAAGATCCTCTGCCAACTCGACGGCGTTGGTGCCTGGACAGCGGAGATGCTGATGTTGTTTTCCCTTTGCCGCCCGGACATCGTCAGCCATGGCGATCTCGCCATTTTGCGCGGCATGCGGATGCTCTATCGCCATGAAAGGATCACCCGGCCATTGTTTGAAAAATACCGGCGGCGCTACTCGCCCCATGGCTCGGTTGCCAGTCTTTATCTTTGGGCGATTGCCGGCAACGCCATCGACGGCATGCGCGACCGCGCGGCAATGGCGACAAGAAGCCGGAGCGCCGCCCGTCAGTGATCACCATCCGCCAGGATCGCCGTTTGCGAGGACGGGTTAGAATGCGTGTTCTGGATGAACAAGGATGTTTGTATGAAAATCACTTTCCTCGACTTTGAACAGCCGATTGCCGAACTGGAAAACAAGATCGAAGCCTTGCGTTTCGGCCAGGAAGATTCGGCGGTGGATATTTCCGAGGACATCGAGCGGCTTTCCGGGAAAAGCCAGGAACTGACCAGGACGATTTACGCCAAGCTCACGCCCTGGCAGATTGCCCAGGTTGCCCGCCACCCGCAGCGGCCTTATACACTGGATTATATCGAGCAGATTTTTACGGACTTCAACGAACTGCATGGCGACCGCGCCTTTGCCGATGACAAATCCATCGTCGGCGGCTTGGCGCGTTTCAACGGTCAGCCCTGCGTGGTCATCGGACACCAGAAGGGGCGGGACACCAAGGAAAAAATCCAGCGCAATTTCGGGATGCCGCGTCCAGAGGGGTATCGCAAGGCGCTGCGCCTGATGCGGCTGGCGGAAAAATTTCGTATCCCCGTGTTCACTTTCGTGGATACGCCGGGTGCCTATCCGGGCATCGACGCCGAGGAACGCGGACAATCCGAGGCCATCGGGCGCAATCTTTATGAAATGGCGACGCTGAAAACGCCGATCATCGTCAGCATCATCGGCGAGGGCGGTTCCGGCGGCGCGCTGGCAATCGCGGTGGGCGACGTGACCCTGATGTTGCAAAACTCGACCTATGCGGTCATTTCTCCGGAAGGTTGCGCTTCCATCCTCTGGAAAAGCGCCGAAAAAGCCGCGGATGCCGCCGAAATCATGGGCATTACCGCACAGCGCCTGAAAACGCTGGGGCTGATTGACAAAATCGTGCACGAACCCACGGGCGGCGCGCATCGCGATCCGGTAGCCATGTCCCTCAACCTGAAAAAATCCTTGCAGGAAGCGCTCAAGCATCTCCTGGCCATTTCCACACAGGATCTCTTGGACGCCCGTTTCCAGCGTCTCATGGCCTATGGCCGCTTCAAGGAATCCGCCTGATCCTGTCTCGTCGCTTGCCGCGCAGGTTGCCGCCTGTCTTGACGCGGCCCTGCCGGACGCCGTTCCGCTCTGGGTTGGGTTTTCGGGCGGACGGGATTCCGTGGTGCTGCTCGATCTCGTCATTGGCCTGTTGCCGGGGCGTGTCCGGGCCATCCATGTGCAGCATGGTCTTTCGCCCAATGCGGACGCCTGGGCGGATTTTTGCGCGGCCTTCTGCCATGCGCGGGAAATTCCCTTTACGCTGAAAAAGGTAAAGGTGCCGCGCGACAGCAAGGAAGGATTGGAAGCCGCCGCCCGGCAGGCGCGTTATCAGGCGTTTGCGGAAAGCGGCGCGACCATCCTGGCGTTGGCGCATCATCGGCGCGATCAGGCGGAAACCCTGTTGTTCAATCTCTGCCGGGGCGCGGGCGTCGCGGGCGCGTCGGCCATGCCGGAAATGCGGCGCATGGGAAGGATGACCCTGTTGCGTCCGCTGTTGAAAAGCGGTGCCGCCACCCTCGCGGCGTATGCGCAAGCACGCGCGCTTTCTTGGATAGAGGATGAGAGCAACGCGGATGAACGGCACACGCGCAATTTCCTGCGTCAGCGCATCCTGCCCGAACTGGCGGCGCGCTTTCCCGCCATCGAGACGACGCTTGCCCGCGCCGCCGGGCATTTTGCCGACGCGCAAACCCTGTTGCGCGAACGGGCGACGGAAGATGACCTGGCCCTTGCCGGACATCTGTTTTCGTTGCGGTCGCTTTCCTTGCCGCGACAGGCCAACTGGCTGCGTTACCGGCTGCGGCAACAAGGTTGGCGCGTCCCGGAGGCCGCCGTGCTGGAGGAAGCACTGCGTCAGCTTGTCCGCGCGCTCGGACAGGCAGATTCGCGGTTTGAATTCCGGTTCGCGGAAGGCCGCCTGCGCCTCTGGCAAGGTCATCTGTACGCGACGCCGCACCCTGCCCCGCCGGAAACGGCGGAGCGTTTCTGGGATACCCGGACACCCTGCTCCTGGTCGGGGCGGCGTCTGCGTCTCGAACCCTGCCGCGGCACAGGTCTGGATGCGGCATTGCTTGCCGGAAAATCCCTGATCCTGCGCCCGCGCCAAGGCGGAGAAACCCTGCAAACCCACCCGCGCGGCCCACATCGCACCCTGAAAAACCTGCTGCGCGAAGCCGGAATCCCTCCCTGGGAACGCTCGCGTCTTCCCTTCATCTACCACGAAACAAGCCTCATCGCCTGCCCCGGCGTCGCCATTGCCGCCGACTGGCAATGCCCGCCGGAACAGCCAGGATGGCACATATGCTGGGAAGACGAAGAAGGGTGCAATTAAAAACGGAGGACGAGCGGCGGCGCGAACTGGAAATACGATGACGATTCACGCGATTGCCCTGGGGAAAAGCCGCCAGCACAGGAATTGCGCACGGGGTTCACACCACGATGTGTCCGCATTTGTCCGCCAGGGTAATCACCGCCTCGGCGCCGGAATTGAAGACGATGAAATCGCTTTCCATGCCGTCGCTGAAAATCACGCCGTTTTCGCCCATCAGGGACTC
The DNA here is from genome assembly GCA_031259605.1 of Zoogloeaceae bacterium. Taxonomy (GTDB): domain Bacteria; phylum Pseudomonadota; class Gammaproteobacteria; order Burkholderiales; family Rhodocyclaceae; genus Azovibrio. Next base: position 8,514 of record JAIRLE010000034.1, on the reverse strand, counting down.
GATGCGGAGCGGTTCATCTTCTGAAATCTTGCCGAAAACCAGGTTGGTGCCAGTCGTCTTGCTGGGGAAAGGTTCGCGTACCGCGAAGAGGAGTTCCGTGCTTCCCCATTTTCCAATCACACCGGAAAGTTCCGAAATCCCGTAGCTTTTTTTCTGCCGGAGCAAACGCCGCCGCAGGAAAGAAGACCGATCCGCGACGGCGGATACAGTCGCCACGGGCGGCACAGGCGCGAGACTGTCCGCGCACAAAGTTTCCTCCGGCGCTCCCTGGAAAGACGCTGGTGCCGCCGCGGCCGCCATGGGCATGCATTCGACGGCATCGTCCTTTTCCATGAGCGCCTCGTTTTCCTGTTGCCCGCCATAAGGACGACCGATGACGGAAGCGGAAATGCGCGATGCTCCAGCGATGACGCTTTTCATCCAGCCGGTGGAACCCAGCCCGGTCGAGACGATGACGCCGCTCGAGGATTGCGGCTCCTTCACGCCGCCATGCTTGATGACATACCGCGCGGAAACATGGGTGCGTTGGCCGATGAAGAAATCATTGACCGCGAGCAATTCCTGTCCGTTCTGGACGCTGGCTTTCGCCATCGTGACTTCCTTGACCTTTCGCTTGTCCGCCATTGTCTCCTTGAGGATTTTCGCCAGGTCTCCGGGCAGAAACGGCAACAGGACGCCATCCCAGCGCCCGGCATCGGGATTGACGCCAATGACCGGTTGTCCGTCCAGGTATTTGAGCGTGTTTGCCACCAGACCGTCCTGGCCGATGATGACCACCACGTCATCCGGCGCGAAGATGAAATTGGGCAGGTATTTCCGGTCGAGGATCTGGAGCTTGCCCAGACCTTCCATGTTTTTTCGCGCAATCTGCACCGATTCGTTGTATTGCCGGTGCTCCTTTTCGTACTCGCCAAAATCGCCGCCCAGGCTGTTGATGTAGAACCTGGCCTGCGAAAGCGTGTTCTGGCTTTCCAGAACCGCTTTCAGCCGGGTCTCCCGGACGATGACGACGACGCGCCGGTCGGTTTTTTTCATCGCCCGACCATCTTGCGCCTGAAAAGCAGCCGCCATGCCCAGCGCCAGAGCACGATGGCGACAAAGAACAACACCAGGAAAGGAAAGCCATACATCGTCAGGCGAAGCGCTTCATATATGCCCTGTGAAAAATGCCCGCCCAGATCCGGGATTTTCTTCCAGAAGGAATCTTCCCCCGCGCCTTCCTCGGCAAAATGGATTTCCAGCAAATGCAGGTCGATGCGCCGCTGCTGCTGCGCGCCTTCCTGTTGCAGGGCATCACGTTTTTGCTGGACATCGGCCTGTTCGCGCGCCAGACTGATCAAGTCGGAGACGCCAATGCCCGGACGCTTGGCAAGCGCTTCCAGCCGTTCGGCATAGGCAGCCAGTTGCGCCGTCTGCTGGCGGTTGTCGGTGACCGCATCGGCCAGATCCTCGGCGCGCGTTTCCCGACGCATGACTTCGCCGTCTTCTCCACGCGCCAAGGCAATCAGCGGTTCGACGCCAGCGGGAAGGACACGCACACTCAAATAGGCGCTGGCGTTTTGTTCCTGCTGGATGGAGAGGATGTGGCACAGGCCGAAGCGCGCCGTCTCGCACGCCTCCCGCGCGCTTTCCAAGCGTCCAGCCACCTGTCCGGCAGGCAACTCGACGCGCAGGCGGTGTTCGTAGGCCAGCATGGCGTTCGGCGCATCCGCTTGCCGCGCGGCGGCGGATGCGCCCATTTCCATTCCCGTTCTGGATAACGGCGGTTCCCCCTGGCTGCATGCCGTCATTGCCGCCGACAGCAACAGTGAAAACAGTGTGGCACACATTTTCCGGGTCATCGCGATTCTCCTTCCTTTCGCGTTGAAATCAACTGGCAGTCGATCCAGTGCTGGCACATGATCAAGAAGGCAGCGCTTCCAACCAGCGTAGCCACTGTGGACGCACGCAAATTTTCTGCTCAAGAATCCTTTGCACAAGATGATTGATCAACTCAGTAGTCCTTCATCGGTTTAACAAGCCTGTCAGTTTCCCGTCCGCTTCGCCCCCGTCCCGGGCGAATGGGCAACGATGGCATTCAAGAGATCGGGGGTGATGTTCAAGCTGCCGATCTTTTCCGCCTGGTCGGCAATGCCCTGGAAGGCCTGCGCCAGAAGATGTCCCGAATCCAGTCCCGCGTTCGTCAGCACCTTGAGGACTTCGGGATTCGCGTGCGCGTAGACTTCCATCACCACCTTCAGGGCATAAGCCTTGGCGTCGGCCTCCGTCCGGCTGTTTCCGGCCTTCAGGGCGACGAGCGCCTGGTTCTTTTCTTCCTGCTGAATCTGGAAGGCAAGGCGTTCCTCTTCCATCTCCAGTTCCTTTTTCATCGTGCGCCGGGCGGTTTCCAGCTTGGTTTCCTGGATTTCCCGGTTCTTGTTTTCCACGGCGATTTCGGTATTCAATTCGCTTTCGCGGATGACCCGCTCCTGTTCCACGGCGTAATTGCGCCGCAAGAAGATGGCCTGGTCGGATTCCTTCAGGATTTCCTCGCGGGTTTCGGCCTCCAGCGCCTTGGCGGTCTCCGGATTGGGCTTGATGGCGGCGATGGAAAGCCCCAGGACTTCCACTCCCAACGCCTTCACCATCTCATGCCTGGCAAGCGCCAGATGGGCTTTTTGGGCGACTTCGTCCGAAGAGACGATAGCTTCCTTCAGGGAAAGGTTCTTGACCGCCCCCTTGATCACCACCAGCGCCAGATTGACAAGCCGTTCCGGGAGTTTTTGCGGATCTTCGGAAACATAGCCCTGCGCCTTCTGCTCGGTATCCACGGTGTAGTTCAGCATTTTTGCGGCTTTTCCCGGTTCCGAAACACGGTAGGTGATTTGCCCCTGGATGGTCAGTTCCTGGAAATCCGCCGAGGTTTCCGAGAGCATGAAGGGCGCGTCCTCGCTGCCGACCGGCACGACGACGAGCGTGGTCGTAGGCGCGAAATAGAAGAAGGAAAGCCCCGCCCCTTCTGCGGTGATTTTTCCGCCCTTGTAGCGGAACACATGACGGTTCGGCGCGAATTTGGCAAAGCGCACCAAGCTCCAGACGAGTTTCCTGATGATCCAGGCGAACACGACGAGCACGATCAGAACAATCAGTGACCTCATAGACCATTCCATTTTTCTTTCCCCCCACCCCGAAATTTCACGAAAGCGCATAGTGTATTCTTTTTATTTCTTTTCGTGCCAAGACAGTCGCATGAATGCCCGCTTTTCCCCTCTCCCGCGTCATGGATATCTGTCGCATCCCGAATGATTCAATCCAATTTTCACATTGGTCGCTGTTGCTTGCGGTGAGTGTTGTGCCGCTGCCTGCGCTGTCGGCAGATGGGTTGGGGGGAATCGGTTGCGGGAGAAGGATCGCCGGTGGCGGTTCGGGGCGCGTCACCGGCAATGGTTGAGCAAGAAATTAGCGACAGCCCTTCAGGGCTGTCGGTCAAACTCCATTGGGAAGGGGGGTTCTCTCCCCCTCGAGAATGGCTACGGTCGAAACCCCGGCCGCGGCCGGGGTCTCAACCTTCGCGCCTTTCTTACGGGCGGGGTTTCAAACCAGAGTTGGTTTTACGATGAGCGTCTGCCCCAGGCCGCCCTCGACAGCCAGACGCCCATGAATGCCATGAGAATGTGGTACGCTTCACATCCTCAGTTCTTCAAATTTTACCCTGGATGATCATCGCGCCATCGAGGCGAGCAGGCGCGAAGTTCGCCACAGGCTGCAAACCGGAGTGATTTCATGATGAAGACCCGTCTCTTCCTTCTCTCCATTCTCGTGCTGGCGCTCGCCGGCGCAAGCGCAAGCGCGCGGGAGCGGAGTTACTACGGCTGGCTCAGGAATTGTGAATGGCCCAAAACATTACTTCTCGACTTCGTCGTCGATGGCCGCCATTTGAGCAACGCCGTCATCGTCGAACAGGCGACATTGAAGTCCATCCGCTTTGCCCGCCCCATCAAGCACGAGTACACGAAGGGGGATGTCCGGACATTGAATTACCATAGCGTTCGCATTCTCGAGGCGGGCAGCTTCAAGATTCGTTCCACGCAATTCAAGGTTTCGGCGGAAGGCGTTTTCGTGAATGGCAAGCGGATTCCGGCCCGGGACGAAGCAAAAAACCCTCTTCACGGCCAGGGAACGGTCATCTATCGGGATGGCGCGGTTTGCAACGGCATCATCATGACCTTTCCCTATGCGGATTGGCAGGCAGACGGCACCATTCCGCGCTGCTTCGCCCCGCATCCCCAGCGTGTGCATTCGCGCTGAAAAGAGCGCAGCCGCGCCATCCGCCACAGGACGTTACGTGCCTGGCTGCGGAACATAGGTGCGGGGAAAGATTTTTTGGGAGATCACATAGATGTCGTTGTGATCCTGTTCCGGAACGGCAAGATAATCCCCGATCCGGCCAAGGAAATATTTTTCCTTGTCCCAGCGGGTCAACACCTTGACATCCCGGAAAAGGGGCATGGCGCGGATGGCTTTTTCTTTTCTGGGAACGCAGGTGTGAACAAAAGGCAGCAAGGAGACTCTTCTCCCCTTCATGACCTCGATGACCGAGGGCGGATACGGGGCGGCGGGAACATATGCTTCCTCCGTGACCTCGTATTCCCGCTCGAATTTCTCGCGCTCAATCGGGTAGACCTCGTTTTCGATGCCGATCATGATGTAGATGTCGTTTGCCGCCACCATGTCGATATCGCCTTCCAGGGTGCGAACGCAGATGTGCGTGTTTTCGGGGAAAAGTTCCGCGGAACGCGCAAAACCCGTGGGTTGCTTCAATTTCACGTAGCGGCGCGCGGCGGAAAAATCCAGGTTGTGATGACCGCAATCGATGAGATCGTAGTTATCCTGGTATTTGCGAATTTGTTTTTCCAGATACGCATCCGGTGACATGCCGGGCGCGACCTTCTTGATGCCGACGTAACTGAGATACGCCCCGGCCTTTTCGATGCCGCCGCCACCGGAACCCGCTTCTTTCGTCAGGAAGGCGGCCATCTCGTTGGCCATGACCTCGCGCACCGTGCTGCGGATGGAAAGCTTCAACCCGGCCAGAAGATGGCAATAGACGATGCAGTAGGAAAACTGGTCGACCTGGCGCGCGATGTCGGAGGAAAAGCCAAGGATATTGGGATCGCACGGCTCGGTGCGAAACAGTCCCATCTCCCCGATGACCTGCGGCGACGCGAGGGAACGGGAGACGACGGCAAGCTCCTCCACGGAAAGCTCGGAATGCTTCAACTGCTTCATGACCGCCCAGTCGACCTGCATGAATTCCGCCAGATCGTGATCGAGCGGATGGCGCATTTCGGCAAAATGGTTGGTGTCGGAAAAAAGGCCGTAATAGAGCGCGTCATAAACCTTGTGCTCTGCGGAAAAATCAAAGCCCGCCTCGCGCATCATATCCCAGATGAGGGTTGCGCAACTGCCCAGGGCCGGGCGAATGACGACGTATTCGGTTTCCACGATCTCCGGCCAATGGTGATCGAACACCGCAACCGCGTCCGCCGGGAAATGAGTCACGTTGCCCGCCCCATGCTGGCAGTCGACCGTAATCAGCAAGTCAGGCGGCGACAGGGCTTTTACGTGCGTGATCGGGATGTCCAATGACTTGATCATCCGCATCAGGTTCGGCTTGGTGATCGGGGCGGTGCCGCCGTAGATGAACCGCGCCCGCCCGCCTTTCGATTCGATGTATCTCAGGAGCGCAAAGCCGCTGGCGATCGAATCGGCGTCAGGCACGTCATGCGACTGGATGACGATGTTATCGTAGCGAAGAATGTCCGGCAAGTTCACCGCGCGCGTTCCGTCTGCGCCGAAACCGTGAAGGGGAACGCGGCCACGAGGGTGGGCATATCCAGCACAAGCGGATTGATGTGCGCCTGGATTTCGTATTCACCCGGCATGGACGGCGCGTCAAGAATCACGGTCTTGTCCCTGGAGGCGATCGGTTCATGCAGCATGAATTCCCCCGGTTTGGAATCCTTGCGAAAAATGCCGATGAGCGCGCCATCCTCGATGGCGCGTTGGGATACTCCGGATATCTTGAGGCGAATTTTCTCGTTTGGGGCATAGGCGGCTTTCCTGTCCTCGAAGACCACAGAAAAAGCGCCGCTGGAATCCCCTGCCACGGTGAATTCGGCCACGCCGATCAGCGTTTCGTCCGTCAGCGAGCGATCGTTCCTGTACAGACGCACCTCGTATTTCCCGTGTTTTTCCGGAGCGCGCAGCTTGACGCCGGAACGGCTGTAGCTTCCGTCCCCAAGCAGTTGGTAGGAGAGATATTCCCCTGGCTTGGCGTCGGCATGGGCAATACAGAAAATGGCGTCCTTCCCGATGTCCCTGGCATTCCAGGGAATGTCGACGAAAAGCGGCTCGATGGGCGCGAAAGTGTGTTTTTCCAGGGTCAGGAGAGGCGCGCGCGGCGGCGCGCTGGCCGCGTCTTCCGGCTGCGGCAGCACCTGGAAGGAAATGCTGGCGACGAGCGTCGGTTCATCCATCACCTGATTGTTGATGTGCGCCTGGATTTCGTATTCGCCCGGTTCCCTGGGCGCGTCGAAGAATTTTTCCTCATCGCGCTCCCTGGCCCGTTCATAGGTCCGCCAGCTCCAGTCACCCGATTCACCCTTCCCGAACAGGCCGACGAGCGCGCCGTCCTCGATCAGCCGCTGGCTGACGCCGGAGGTGCGGACGATGATTCGCTCATACGGAGCAAAGGAAGTTTTCTCCATGTCAATGGCAAACGCGCCGCGCGAATCGCCCGTTACCGTGAATTGCGCCTCTCCAATGAGCGCGGCGGGCGTCAGTTCCTTGTCGGGCGCATGCAGCCGGAGCACGTATTTTCCGTCCGGAACCGGGGCATGCAACCGGAGCGCGTATTTTTCGCTCCCGTCCGCATTGTGCAGACCAAGGGCATTGAGTTCCTCCATGCTGACAGCCTTTTGTACAACGTATTCCTCCGGCTTTGCGTCCGCGGCCGCCACGCTGAGGAGCGCGCCCTTTTCAATCTGTTCTGGCGTAACACCGTTCAGGGTGACATGGATGGCCTCGGCGGGGGCGAAGGCGGTTTTTTCCAGCGTGAGGACATCCCTGGGCATGAAGAGGAAGAGCGCGAGCGCGACAAGGAGCACGACCAGCGCGGCAATGCCAGGAAGAAGAAAGGACGGACGTTTTTTCACCGGAGCATCCGGAAGCGCCACCGGATCCCCCTCTCTTCTGACCTTGTTGTAATCCAGCGCCTCGCAGATCTGTTCCGCAATGAGTTGCGGCGAATCGATCTCCGTGACCCCCTGGGTTGCGTTCAGCCCCAAGGCAAGCCCTGGCGGCAGAACGTCCATGCTGTCGAGATACACGGGAATCACCCGGATCTTCTGGTTGAGCGCGAATTCGACCTCGGAGCGGACATAGGTCGATTCCATGGAATTCTTCGACACGAAAAGCAAAAAAGCCTTGCATTTCCTGATGGCGATGGCAATTTCATCCGTCCAGGTCGAACTGATGGTGATCCCCTTGTCGTACCAGATGGCATATCCACCCGCATGTACGCGCTCAATGATGGGAAAGACGGTAGAAGCATCTTCGTGGGCATAGCTCACGAATACGAAGGAATCATGCTCTGTGCCGCATGGGAGTACGTTGCAGGTCGCATTTTTTTCCGCCATGGTTTTTCCCTTTCGCCTGGACAATGTGGCGCGTCGGGTTATTGTAGCGCAGACGCTTGCAACGGCACAGCGGGATTCGCGCGGAGAACGAGACAGGAACAGGAAAGCGGGCATTGCCCGCTTTTTTTCCTGTGGAATCCGCGCGTTCGGCTCACTTCCCGAACCCGATCCTCCCCGCGTCTCCCCTTACCCGAATCGTATCCTTCGCCGCAAACTTCCCTTCCAGGATCGCCTTTGCCAGCGGGTTTTCCAGTTCCTGCTGGATGGCGCGTTTCAGGGGGCGCGCGCCAAAGACCGGGTCGAAGCCGACCTTCGCAAGTTCGGCCAGGGCGGAATCTTCCACTTCGAGACCCATCTCCAGTTGGGCGAGGCGTTTTTCCAGGTAGCCCAGTTGAATCCGGGCGATGTCCTGGATGTGCCGCTCGTCCAGGGCATGGAAGACCACCGTCTCGTCGATGCGGTTCACGAATTCCGGGCGGAAATAGTTTTTCACCTCGCCCATCACCGCCAGCTTCACCACCTGGTAATCGTCGCCCGCCATCTGCTGGATCATCTGGCTCCCCAGGTTGGACGTCATGACGATCACCGTGTTCTTGAAGTCCACGGTGCGTCCCTGGCCGTCGGTCATGCGGCCGTCGTCCAAGACTTGCAGCAGCACGTTGAACACATCCGGGTGCGCCTTTTCCACTTCGTCGAACAAGATGACGCAATAGGGCTTGCGGCGCACGGCCTCGGTGAGCGCGCCGCCTTCCTCGTAGCCGACATAGCCCGGCGGCGCGCCGATCAAGCGCGCGACCGAATGTTTTTCCATGAATTCGCTCATGTCGACACGGAT
>JAIRLE010000001.1 GCA_031259605.1 Zoogloeaceae bacterium | reverse complement strand
CCCAATGGGCAGAAAGCCAAGGTCTGGCAGCGCATCCCCTGCGGCGGGAAGCTGGTGCTGCCACTCACCGAAGGCGTGGTTCCCCATCAGGCGCCGGATGCGAACCGCCCGGCAGTGCGGATTCAAGGCTCCATCCGCGCCAAGAACGCCAACGGCGACCGCTTGGTGACGCTGTTCTTGATCGATGCGCAGGAAGAACCCGACACCAACCGCGACACGGCATGGTTGTTCCAGCCGGAACTGATCGTGCGCGCGGAGGCAGAGGCATCCAAGCGCGCCATCTTCCGCCGCCGCCCGGTGCTGGACGCCGACGGGAACGACCCGGAGCGCGAATCGCTGGAGATGATCTACCGCAACCGCGTGGAGTTCGCGGTCGGGCACGGCGTCGCCATTCATGCCGAGACGGCGGACGACGTGACGCTGGCCACCGAGGTGCGCAGCACCGTGATGCCTCGATACGAAGTTCAGGTCACGGAGACGCCGGGCCTCGACCCCACCGACCGTCCGGCGATGAAGGAGATGGTGGCGAGCGGCCTGCTCGACATGCAGCGGCTCGCCACGTTGGGCGTGGACGAGTTGGTCGACGCCCTGAACGTGCTGACGAAGGGCTACGCAGCTTGGATTGCCGAGCAACGCGGGCGCATCGGCAAGGACGTGATCGGATACGACACCTCGGCGGTACAGGCGTTGGATCGGTGTCAGGAAATCCAGACGCGCTTGCAGCAGGGCATCGACAAGCTGAAGAACGACGAAAAGGCGCTGGCGTCTTTCCGCTTCGCCAACAAGGCGATGGCGATCCAGCGCGTGCGCAGCCTGTATGCGCTGGAAGTGCGGCGCGGGCGCGACGTGACGGTCGATCAATTCGACCTGCCGAAGAACCGGAGCTGGCGTCCGTTCCAGTTGGCGTTCCTGCTGCTGTCGATCCCGTCGCTGGCCGATCCCACGCACCCGGATCGCGTGCAGCCGATGGAGGCCCATGCCGATCTGCTGTGGTTCCCCACCGGCGGCGGCAAGACCGAAGCGTATCTGGGCGTGGCGGCGTTCACGATGGCGATCCGCCGTCTGCAAGGCAAGCTGGGCGGCTATGACGGCTCGCGCGGTCTGGCCGTGATTATGCGCTACACGCTGCGCCTGCTGACCTTGCAGCAATTCCAGCGCGCCACCGCATTGATCTGCTCGATGGAAAAACTTCGGCGGGATGCTCTCGTTCAAGGTGATGAGTCGCTCGGCAAGGAGCCTTTCACCATCGGCCTTTGGGTCGGCAACAAGGTGACGCCGGGGACGACCGAGGACAGCCATCGCGCCATTCAAGATTTACGTGATTCGGGAAAGAACAAGGCAGGACGTACTTCGCCCTTGCAGCTCACCAGTTGCCCGTGGTGTGGCTCCATGATCGACCCCGGAAAAGACGTCGTCGTCGACAAGGATCGCGGTAGGACGATCGTGTACTGCGGCGACAAGAAAAGCAGTTGCACGTTCTCTCGTGGCAGGTCGAGCAGTTCGCCGCATCCCGGCATCCCGGTGCTGACGGTGGACGAGGAGATCTACCACCGCCCGCCGACGATGATGATCGCCACCGTGGACAAGTTCGCCATGATGGCTTGGCGCGGTCAGGTACGCACGCTGTTCGGTCGCGTGAATCAGGAATGCGAGCGTCACGGCCTGCTGTGGCGCGAGGCGGACTGCTCTGGCAACCACACCGCCGGGAAAGGTCTGCCTGCGGTCAAGGTCAAGAACGTCGCACCGATCCGTCCGCCCGATCTGATCATCCAAGACGAGTTCCACCTCATCAGCGGGCCGCTGGGCACGATGGTCGGTCTGTACGAATCCGCCGTCGATGAACTGTCCGGCTGGACGCTCGATGGCAAGACGGTCAAGCCGAAGATCGTTGCGTCTACGGCGACGGTGCGCAAAGCCAAGGAACAGGTGAACAACGTGTTCATGCGGCGCGTGTCGGTGTTTCCGCCGCATGGCTTGGATGTGGAGGACAACTACTTCTCCGTGCAGCGACCGATCGAAGAATGCCCTGGACGGCGTTATCTCGGCGTGTGCTCGCCCGGCAGCTCGCGGCCCGCGATGCTGATTCGCGTCTATACCGCTTTCCTCACCGCCGCCCAAGCCCTGTTCGACCGCTTCGGCGAGCCCGCCGATCCGTACATGACGATGGTCGGCTACTTCAATTCGTTGCGCGAGTTGGGTGGAATGCGGCGTTTGGCCGAGGACGACGTGCAGACGCGTTCCTACCGCGTGCAGATGAGCATGGTCGAACGGCCCGCGCTCGCGCAGCGCAGCGTCAGCAACATCCGCGAACTGACCTCGCGCGTCTCCAGTCAAGACATCCCGAAGTACCTCGACGATCTGGAGGTCAAGTTCAAGGCTATGCTCGATGCGGCCACCGGCAAGTTCGTGACGAAGTGGAACGAGGGCGACACCCGCGCCATCGACGTGGTGTTGGCGACCAACATGCTGTCGGTCGGCGTAGACGTGAATCGCTTGGGCCTAATGGCGGTGAACAGCCAGCCCAAAGGCACGGCGGAATACATCCAAGCCACCAGCCGCGTAGGTCGTTCCTTCCCCGGCTTGGTCTGCACGGTACTCACATGGGCGCGTCCGCGCGATCTCTCGCACTACGAGACGTTCGAGCATTACCATGCGACCTTCTACAAGCATGTGGAAGCGCAGTCGGTGACGCCTTTCTCTCCACGCGCGATGGATCGCGGCCTGACCGGCGCGCTACTCTCCCTGATGCGTCTGGAGAACGACGCCTTCAGTCCGAACGTGGGCGCGGGTGAGCTGGACAAGTCCGACAGGCCCGAGATCATCAATGCCATCGACGTACTGGTGCGGCGAGCTTGGAACATCAGCGAGACGACCACCATCAAGAATCTGGCCGAGCGTGAGCTGAAGGAGCGCGCGGATGAGTGGGCGAAGGAAGTGAACGTGCCCGGCCGCACGCTGGCCTACGAAAAGCGTGGCGCGCAGGCGGCGACGATGGTCGGACTGGTCAAGCCGCCGGGCATCCATGCGTGGGACAACTGGACGGTGCCGATGTCGATGCGCGAAGTGGAGCCGGGCGTGCGTCTGATCATGAACACGGGGCACATATCGGACGACCACGGCTGGAAACCGCGCCCGGTGCCGAAGGACGAGGGCTGACCATGACCATCAATAGAACACCCGTCGGAGAAGTCCGCCCCAATCAATTGCTCTGGACATACGGGCCGGGCGCGCTGATCGACCTGCCAAGCCTCTCGGTGGTGACGCTGGGCATCGATCAGTGGGAGAAGGATCGCTGTCAACCCATCGCCGAGCCGCGCCTGCTCGCCGCCGTCCGCAAGGTTCTCGGCGCGCAGGTGGAGAATCTGCGCATGCCGCCGTTCCAGAAGAGCGAACTCGTCGATCCGTGGTCGGTGGAAGCGAACATCGGCGTGCCCGTGCGCCCGTTCCCCCGCTGGATGCGCTGCGTGAAGTGCGGCCTGCTGTCGCCGTTCGACGCGGGGCTGTTCGAGATCAAGGAAAACCGTTTCCGCCCTGAGCGAACCCGCTTCGTCCACAAGGGATGCCGTGGCTCCAAGGGCGACCAGCCCGCGAAAGATGCCGACGCCGTTCCGGCGCGTTTCCTCTTGGCCTGCCGCAGCGGCCATCTCGACGACTTTCCGTGGCACTACTTCGTCCACGGCGGCAACAGGTCGTGCAGGGGGACGCTACGCTTCTTCGAAAACGGGGCTTCGTTACAGACCGAGAACCTGTGGGTGAAGTGCGATGCTTGCAGCGCGTCGCGCAGCATGGCCCACGCCTTCGGCGGGGCCGGGAAGGAAAACTTGCCCAGCTGCCGAGGCAGGCATCCACACCTCGATCATTTCGACGAGGAGTGCGACGAGGAAGCACGCGCCGTCCTGTTGGGTGCGACGAACAGTTGGTTCCCGATCACGTTGTCGGCGCTCGCCATCCCACAGGCCAAAGACCCGCTCGGCCAGTTGATTCAGGACGGCTGGGAGTTCTTCGACGATCTGGATTCCGAGACTACCGTCGCCGTGACGGTGAGGACGTTGAAGAAGACCGGGGCCTTGCCGGGCATTGGCGAGTACCCGGCTTCAGACATTTGGGCAGCCATAGATGCCCATCGCAACGGGGGTGGACAGGAGGTCGTCGGTGAGGCCGACATCAAGGGGCCGGAGTGGGACGTGCTGACGGCGGCCAATCCGCCTGCCGACTACCCGCACTTCATGAGCAAGAAGGTCGCCACGCCATCCGGCTTCGAGAACCACATCGGCAAAGTGCTGTTGCTGGAGCGGCTACGCGAAGTCAATGCTTTATTGGGCTTCACCCGCGTGGAAGCGCCCGAAGAATCGAGCGATCCGAGCGAGCGTCCACGAATGGCTGGGCTCGCGCGCCACAAGCCGGACTGGGTTCCAGCGAATCAAGTGCATGGCGAGGGCATCTTCATCCAGTTCGACGAAGCGGCGCTGCAAACGTGGGAAGCGCAGGTTGGTGTCAAGCGCGTGGACGGGATGCTCAAAGCGGGACATGGTGGATGGCGCAATTCGCGCCACCTCGACCCGAACGAGGGCTACCCTGGCATCCGCTACGCCATGCTCCACACACTTTCGCACTTGCTCATCCGTGAACTGGCGCTGGAGTGCGGCTACACTGCGGCGAGCATCCGAGAGCGCATCTACGCCGACGTGTTGGGCGCAAGTCCACAAGCAGGCATCCTCATCTACACGGCGGCATCCGATTCCGATGGGACGCTGGGCGGCCTCGTCGATCTCGGCAAGCCAGAAAACCTCGGGCGGCTGCTCCGGCAGGCGTTGAGCCGATCCAAGGTTTGCTCGTCTGACCCGCTGTGCTCCGAGCACGATCCGGCCAAAGATCGCTCGTTGCACGCGGCGGCTTGCCATGCGTGCAGTTTGGTCGCCGAAACCTCTTGCGAACGAGGCAACCGCTACCTCGACAGATCGTTGCTGGTGCAGACCCTCGACCGAGGGGATGCCGCGTTTTTCGCGGGGCTGTGACATGGAAAGACTGCTGGGAGCCGTCACAGCCGTGGTCTGTCTCGTGTCGTCGGAGAAGGTTCGGGTGCTGGCGGGTGCAATTCGGAGATCAAGGACGCGAAAGCAAACGTCTTCCTGTCGAACGTCGTTGGCACAGCTACGGCCAAGACCGTCGTCGAACGGCCCGTCGATGCATGGCGGGCCGCCGTTGAACTGGCCTTGATGCTGCTTGCCGCCAGCAGGGCCGGAGCATCAAATTTTGCGTAATTGCAGGGCGGCGACACGGGCCTTGTCTTGGCATCAAAATATCTGTAGAGCAACACTCTCGATCCCCGTTCACCCCGCATCAATGGCCAGGCTGGTGACGATTTTTTCTTCGGTCAGTTCCGGCGAGCACAGTTCCATGAAGCGGTAGGCGAAGCCGCGCAGGTATTGGCCGCGGCGCACGGCGATGCGGGTGACGTTTTCCGGGAAGAG
>JAIRLE010000194.1 GCA_031259605.1 Zoogloeaceae bacterium | reverse complement strand
TGCTCGATCCGCCGTCAGTTCTTCAATCCGCGCCAATAATCCCATTCAGCGCGTTTTGGCCTGTTCCACCCAGGCGGCCAGCTTTTTCTCGATTTTTTCGACTTCCCTGATGAGCGGACAGCATCGCGCCTGGCGGGGATTTCCGCGCAAATTTGCGCGGTTATCAGGAAGCCGGGCTGAAGTCTCCGGCAATGCTTATGCCTTTTTTTGAATAAACAAGGAAACAATTTCGCCATAAACAAAGTGAATCTTCTTATTTCCCCTTCGAACGCAAGGCTCTCATCATTCGCTCCTTGTCTTTTCGCACTGGAGCCTGTCCATGTCTTTGTCTTTTCTCAAGCATCGGGATGTCGTCGCCGGATCCCTGTTCTGCCTAACCGGCCTGGTGGTGGCGCTCGGCGCCTGCCAGCATCCACTGGGTTCCGCCATGCGCATGGGCGCGGGATATTTCCCGCTGTTGCTTGGCGGTTTCCTGACGGTTCTTGGCGGAGCGGTGTTGTTGCGCGCCTTTTTCTCGCGGCAGCGACACCTCATCGGTCATCTGACGATCAAGCCCGTACTGCTCATCGGCGCGGGGGTGCTCGCCTTTGCCGGTCTTCTGGGCAGCATCGGGCTTGCGGCGGCAAGTTTTCTGCTCATCGCCCTGAGCGGACTGGCGCACCATGAATCCCGGATGCGCGAGCTTTTGCCGTTGGGACTCTTCATGGCGCTCTTCGGCGCGGGAGTGTTCGTCTGGGGACTGGGCCTGCCCTTGCCGCTTCTGCCCGCCTGATCCCGTTTTTCTGGAATGGAACTGATTTCTCATCTGGGCATCGGCCTGGAGGCGATACTGACCTGGCAGAACCTCGGCTATTGCTTCCTGGGCGTGTTGCTGGGCACATTGATCGGCGTCTTGCCGGGCCTGGGGCCGGTAGCGACCATCGCCATGCTCTTGCCGGTGACGTACGGTCTGCCGCCGCTCTCCGCGCTCATCATGCTCGCCGGCATCTATTATGGCGCGCAATATGGCGGCTCCACGACGGCGATTCTCGTCAATCTGCCTGGGGAATCCTCTTCCGTCGTCACTTGTCTGGACGGCTACGCGATGGCGCGCCAGGGTCGCGCGGGCGCGGCGCTGGGCGTCGCGGCGCTGGGTTCTTTCTTCGCGGGCACGGTCGCCACGCTGGTCATTGCCGCCGCCGCCGCGCCGTTGGCGGAACTCGCGCTCAAGTTCGGCCCGGCGGAATATTTCTCGCTCATGCTTTTGGGGCTGATCGCCGCCGTGGTGCTGGCGCAGGGAGATGTCTTCAAGGCGGTGGCCATGGTGGTGCTGGGCCTCTTGCTGGGACTGGTCGGCACCGACGTGAGTTCAGGCGCGGAACGCTTTACCTTCGGCATCCCCGAACTTGCTGACGGCATCAGCTTCGTCGTGCTCTCGATGGGGCTTTTCGGCATTGCCGAAATCATCGTCAACCTGGAACAGACCAACGGGCGGGACGTATTCACGGCGCGCATCGGCAGCCTGCTGCCCAGCCGGGAAGACATGCGGCGTTCCTGGAAGCCGGCGCTGCGCGGCACGGCGCTGGGTTCCGTGCTGGGCATCCTGCCCGGCGGCGGCGCGGTGCTTTCCTCCTTTTCTTCCTACACACTGGAAAAACGGCTGGCCGCCGATCCCACACGCTTTGGCAAGGGAGCGATCGAGGGAGTTGCCGGACCGGAAGCGGCCAACAACGCGGGGGCGCAGACTTCCTTCATCCCGCTTCTGGTGATGGGATTGCCTTCCAACCCGGTCATGGCCCTGATGGTGGGCGCGATGATGATCCACGGCATCGTGCCCGGCCCGCAGGTGATGGAGGAGCGCCCTGCCCTCTTCTGGGGATTGATTGTCAGCATGTGGATCGGCAATCTTTTCCTGGTGCTGCTCAACATGCCGCTGATCGGGCTGTGGGTGCGCCTCTTGAAGGTGCCGTACCGGCTGCTTTATCCGGTCATCCTGCTTTTTTGCTGCATTGGCGTCTATAGCGTCAACAACAGCGCCTTTGAAGTCGGGTTGACGCTTTTTTTCGGCGTGCTGGGCTATTTCTTCGTCAAGTTGCGCTGCGAACCCGCGCCGCTCTTGCTGGGCTTCGTGCTCGGCCCGATGATGGAGGAAAACCTGCGCCGCGCCATGCTGCTCGCGCGCGGCGACGTCGGCGTATTTTTTACGCGCCCCATCAGTCTGGCCTTGCTCGCCGCTTCCGCCGTCTTGCTCGCCATCCTGGCCTGGCCCCGCGCGCGCAAGGCGCGTGATCTGGCGTTTCAGGAATGACTGGCTTTTTCGCTTCCGCCGCGAAAGGAATTTCCATCATGAACAACGCCCCTACGCCAAATTTGCCGCTGCTTGGCCACGCGGACGCGCAAAGCGTCGAACAGGGTCTCATCCTGCTCGATGAATTCATCGCCGCCTTCAACGCCAGGGACGCGCGCGCCTGGAGCAAGACGCTGCACTACCCGCACGTCCGTTTCGCGGGCGGCGTGGTCAGGATATGGCATACGCCGGAGGAATACGCCGCCGACAATGACATTCGCCTTCTGGAGCGAACCGGCTGGCGTTACAGCCGCTGGGACTTTCGCCATCTTGTCCATGCCGACGCCGACAAGCTGCATTTTGCCCTGCAATTTACCCGCTATGACGACAGGGATCGTCCGCAGGGCCATCATCAGGCGCTTTATGTTCTGACCCGGCAAGCGGCGCGCTGGGGTGTGCAGGCGCGTTCCAGTTATGCCGGAATCGCGGTGGACGGCGCGGCTTTCTGAAAGCGATGATCATGAAAACAGGATTTCCCCTTTTCGCCGTCCTGCTCGTTTTCGGTCTCCTGGAGTTATCGCAGGCCGCTCATGCCGAATACCCGGAGCGTCCGGTGAAAGTCATCGTTCCTTATCCGGCGGGCGGCATCGTCGATGTCGCCACCCGCATCGTCACGGAACGCCTCGCCCGGAATTGGGGGCAACCCGTGCTGGTGGAAAACCGTCCCGGCGCGAACGGCAACATCGGCGCGGCGGCCGTCAAGAACGCCGCGCCGGACGGCTATACGCTGCTCGTCGGTTCGACATTCCTGGTGCTGAATCCTCTCCTGGATCGCAATTCCAAGGTCAGCAGCGAGGATTTCGCGCCGATTGGCACGCTGGGCATTCCGCCCAATCTGCTGGCGGTTCCCGCCGCGTCGCCGGCAAGAAGCCTGCGGGATTTCATCGCCCTCGCCAAAGCAAGGCCGGGACAATTGAACGCGACCAATCCCGGCATCGGCAGCTCCAACCATCTGGGGACAGAGGTGTTTTCATCACTCGCGGGCATCGAACTCACGCAGGTGAACTACAAGGGACAGCCGCCCTTCATTCCGGATTTGCTGAATGGACAGATTGATTTCGCCTTCATTTCCGCGGCGCTGGCCGCCCCGCACATCCGAAGCGGCAAACTGCGCCCGTTGGCGGTCAGCTACGACAAGCGCCTGAAAAGTCATCCCGCCCTGCCTACCGTGGGTGAACTGGGCTACCCGGAAGCCACCGTGCTGCCGTGGACAGGCTTTTTCGTTCCGGCCAAGACGCCAGCCCCGATTACGCGCCGACTGGCGGCGGAACTGAAAAAGGCGCTTCAGGACGCGGAGGTGATACGCCGCAACGACGCCCTGGAAGCCGTCAACCCCGATCTTTTCCTGGAAGATTTCGCCCGCTTTCTGGACAGTGAAACCCGCCGCTGGCGCAAGGTCATTGCCGAACGCCGCCTACAGGCGGAATGAAATGGAGTCATGACATGTTTACAGCATACCCGGACGCGCATCCGCGCATGGCGCGCGGCTGCGACAGCGCGCCGGATGACCTTGTGGCCTTGACGTCGCGCCTCCTGGCCGCGATGGATAGAGGCGAAATGTCCTCGCCCCGGCGCACGGCGCGCGCCGTTTTTCTGTTGGGCCTCACGCTTGCGCTCTTGTTCGCGCTCTGCCTGATTCCGGGATCGGTTGCCGCGGAAAGCGCGGAAGGGTACCCGAAACATTCCATGAAACTGATTGTGCCGTTCCCGCCGGGCGGCCCCACGGACATCGTGGCGCGTCCCTTCGCCGAAGCGCTGTCGCAATCCCTGGGGCAGGCCGTCGTCATCGAGAATCGCGGCGGCGCGGGCGGATCGATTGGCGCGGCCGCCGTGGTCAAGGCACCTGCCGATGGCTACACCCTGCTTCTGGGTACGGTGGGCGTCATTTCCATCAATCCCAGCCTGTACCCGCGTCTTTCCTACGATCCGCGCGACCTGACGCCCGTCGCCCTGCTCGCCGCCGCGCCCGTGGCGCTGGTGGCGCATCCTTCCGTGCCTGCCAGCGATGTGGCCGGACTGAGAAGCCTGGCGGCAAGGCAGGACTTGCGTTTTGGCTCGGCGGGCAATGGTACGCCTGGTCATCTGACGGGCGAAATGTTCGGGAGCGCCAGCGGCATCCCCTTGACGCATGTGCCCTACAAGGGCAGCGCGCCCGCCGTGCAGGATTTGCTGGGCGGACATCTGGAACTGGCCTTCGACCCGCTGCAATCGGTGCTGCCGCACATCCGCGCCGGAAAACTGAAGGCGCTGGGCGTCAGTTCCGCGCAGCCCGCGCCGGAATTGCCGGGAGTGCCCACCTTTCTCCAATCGGGCGTCCAGATG
>JAIRLE010000188.1 GCA_031259605.1 Zoogloeaceae bacterium | reverse complement strand
CGCCAGGCTTTCTCTCTCCCACTTGGCGGGAGCGCTTGCTCCGGCAGGGGCGAGAGAGGATATTGCGCCAACGGCTGCGCCGCAAAGACCAAAACATCCGTCGCCGCGCCCTGCGGGGTTGCTGCCCTCTCCCGCAAGCGGGCGGGGGAAAAACGGACGGAACTTCCTCCTCTTTTTCATTGCGCCTGTTCTATCGTCGAAACAAGTCGGATTGTACGGCCTGGATTTACAATCGTCGTTTCTCTTCTCCTTTGGGATGCCGCAAAAAACATCATGGACGACATTAAGCGATACATGGAAACACTGGGACGCGCCGCGCGCGCGGCCGCGCAGGAACTGGCGCGCACCGGAACGGCGCAAAAGAACGCCGCCCTGGACGCCATTGCCGCCGCCATCCTGCGCGAAAAGGCGGCATTGCTCGCCGCCAACGCCGAGGATCTTGCCGCTGCGCGCGCAAGCGGCCTGGAGGCTGCTTTGCTGGATCGGCTGACTTTGAGCGGCAAGGGCGTAGACGACATGGCCGCCGGTGTGCGCCAAGTGGCGGAATTGCCGGATCCCGTGGGCGAGATGACCGATCTGCGCTACCGTCCTTCCGGCATCCAGGTCGGGCGGATGCGGGTGCCGTTGGGAGTGATCGGCATCATCTACGAAGCGCGTCCCAACGTGACCGCCGACGCCGCCGCGCTATGCCTGAAATCCGGCAATGCCGCCATCCTGCGCGGCGGCTCGGAAGCGATAAAGAGCAACCGCGCCATTGCCGCGCTCATCCGCGAGGGCTTGCAGGCGGCGAATCTTCCGTCCGCCGCCGTGCAGATGGTGGAGACTGCCGACCGCGCCGCCGTGGGCGAACTGATTACCCTGCGCGAATTCGTGGATGTCATCGTGCCGCGCGGCGGCAAGGGATTGATCGCCCGTCTGCGGGAGGAAGCCAGGGTGCCGATGATTCAACATCTGGACGGCAACTGCCATGTCTATCTGGAAGCCAGCGCCGACCCGGAAAAGGCGCTGGCAATCGTGGAAAACGCCAAGACCCAGCGTTACGGCACCTGCAACACCGCCGAATCCCTGCTGATCGACGCGAACGCCGCCACGCGCCTGCTGCCGCCCATTGCCGCCATGCTGGAAGCCAAAGGCGTGGAAATCCGGGGCTGTCCGCGAACTTGCGCCTTGATCCCGGCTGCACGCGCCGCCGATGAGGAAGATTACGCCCGCGAATACCTGGCACCGATCATTTCCGTCAAGGTGGTCGCGGGTCTGGACGAAGCCATCGCCCACATCAACCGCTATTCCTCGCGCCACACCGACGCCATCGTTACGGAAAACCACGGTTTTGCCATGCGCTTCCTGCGCGAAGTGGATTCCAGCTCGGTGATGATCAATGCCTCTACCCGCTTTGCGGATGGCTTTGAGTACGGCCTGGGCGCGGAAATCGGCATTTCCACCGACAAAATCCACGCCCGCGGCCCGGTCGGCCTGGAAGGTCTGACCTGCCGGAAATGGGTGGTGCTCGGCAGCGGTCAGGTCAGGGGGTGAGGCTCAGGGACAAAAGACAGAGCGATCGCTGCGCGACAACCGGCGACTGAACGCCGGGCAAGCGCGGGGCTGGGGAGCGTCAAATCATGCGCCGCCGTCTTTCTGATCGAGATCGCAGCGCAGCGACCACAAGGTTTGGCCGGAGGCGTGATATTTGCGCTCAAAGGGTGTGGTGATGGACGAGTCTCCCGGCGCGCACGTCCCGATCACCGGCGCATATCCCGACCAGCGCAGGCAGAGCGACATCTCCTCGATATAGGGTTTCCAGTTGCTGCGGCAGGTGAACAGACCGCCCAGGCGCAACAGCGCCGGAAAAACCGGATGCGCATGCCAGCGCCGCCGCAGGTGCGCGGACTTGGGCCAGGGATTGGGATAGAGCAGAAAATGCCGCTGGAGCCGAATCCCGGCCTTGGCCAGATCCCGCCAGAAATCCACCAGATCGGCGCGAAGGAAAGCCAGGTTTTCCGGCATGGCCCCAAGCCGGCTTTTGTCGCGCTCCAGCCGATGCGCGGATTGATCGACGCCCAACACGAAGCATTCCGGATATTCGCGCGCCAAAAACAGCGTACTCCATCCCACGCCGCAACCGGCGTCCAGTATCAGCGGCGCGTCCGGCGCAAATGTCCGCCAAAACGCCAGCGCCCGCAAGAATGCCGCATGGCTGCAAGCCGCGATCGGCTTTTGAAAGACATTGGCCTGATGCCGCGCCAATACCGTCCGCAAATCGGGATGCGGCGCATACTGGGCGCTGACGACCGGGCGCGAGTTGGCAAACATCGGAAAGCGGGAATCGACGCTCAAGGTAGAATAGACGCTTTGATTGTACTGATTTTTCAATGCGAATCCTTGCCCTGGAAACCTCGACTGAATCCGGCTCCTGCGCGCTGTGGCAGGAAGGCGAGACGCTGGCGGCGGATTGTCCGGCGGATGCGCCGCATTCCGAAACCCTGTTGCCGCTGGCGCAACAACTTCTGGCGGCGGCGCAAAGCGGCTTTGCCGCGCTGGACGCCATTGCCTTTGACATGGGGCCGGGCATGTTTACCGGATTGCGCGTCGCCTGCGGCATTGCCCAGGGCATAGCGGCAGCGCTCGACAAACCCGTGCTGCCCATCGGCTCGCTCGAATGCATGGCGCACGCCGCGGGCGGCGAACGGGTATTGAGCCTCCTGGACGCGCGCATGGGCGAAGTCTATGCGGGCGCGTTCCAGCAGACGGCGCGGGATGGGCCGCGGACAGCCGGCACAATCCGGCTCCTGCGGCCGGAAGACCTTGCCTTGCCGGATGACTGGCCAAGAACCGACGCGGTTCGGGTCGTCGGCAACGCGCTCCTTGCCTATCCGCAGCTCGCCGAACGCTTCTGCCTGCATCGCTGTCTGCCGCGGATACGGCCACACGCCAAGCCCCTTGTCGAACTGGCGGCGCTGGCCTTCAGGCGCGGCGAAGGACAAGACCCGGCGCTGGCGTTGCCGCGCTATGTGCGCGATAAAGTGGCATACACCACTGCGGAGCGCGCCGCCGCAAGAGGGCATTGCGCATGACTTTGTCTTCGCTGCTGCCGATGGAAATCGCCGCCATGCGCTTCATCGATCTGCCGCAGGTGGCGGCGCTGGAGGCCGCCGCGCAGGTTTTTCCCTGGCGGGAAGAACATTTTACCGATTCCCTTCATGCCGGAGATCGCGGCTGGGTGCTATGGCGGGGCGCGCAGTGTCTGGGTTTTGTGTTGTCGATGCACGCCGCGGACGAAGCGCATCTGCTCAATCTCGCGGTTGCGCCCGCCGTGCAGCGGCAAGGCCTGGGCGCAAAATTGCTGCGCCATGTCTTGCGGGACGCCGCCGCCGTCGGCATACGGCGCATGTATCTGGAAACGCGCGCCTCCAACCAGCGCGCGCAGACGCTGTATAGTGCCTTTGGTTTTCAGGAAATCGGCCTGCGTAAAGCCTATTATCCAAACGGCAATGGCCGCGAAGACGCGCTGGTGTTTTGCGCCAGCCTGGATAACTGGAAGGAATGAACGATGCGCGAACAAGCCGCCATTTTGCGGGAAATGGGCTACACCCTCTGGCAATTGCGCCGGAACACGGCGGAACACGGCGAGACCCCGAAAGTGGAACCGCTCCCCATCCTTGCCGGAGAGACCTCCGCGCCCAAAGCGCCCGCGCCAAAGGCCAGCGTTCCCGCCAGCGCGCCAGGCTCCGTCCTGTCTGGCGTCGACGACGGCAAGCGGGCGGCGGCGATTGCCGCCCTGGACTGGGCGGCGCTGACGCAGGCCATCCAGGAATGTCGCGCCTGCGGCCTGTGCGCGCGGCGGCGGCAGGCGGTGCCGGGCATTGGCGACCGGACGGCGGACTGGCTGTTCGTGGGCGAAGGGCCGGGCGCGGAAGAAGACGCCAGGGGCGAGCCTTTCGTCGGCCAGGCAGGCAAGCTGCTGGACAACATGCTCGCCGCCATCGGCCTCGCGCGCGACCGCAACGTCTATATCGCCAACGCCGTCAAATGCCGACCCGAAGGCAATCGCACGCCTGCCGCCGAAGAAATGGCGGCTTGCCGCCCCTTCCTGCTGCGCCAGATTGCGCTCGTTGCGCCCAAGCTGATCGTGCTCCTGGGAAAATCCGCCGCGCATAGCGTGCTCAATGAGGATCGCAGCCTTTCCGCCCTGCGCGGGAGGCCGCTGTCCTTTGGCGCGATACCCGTGACCGTCACCTACCACCCCGCCTATCTGCTGCGCAATCTGCCGGAAAAAGCCAAAGCCTGGGAAGACCTGTGCCGCGCGCGGCAAATCATCAGGGAAAGCGACAGCGGCATGTTGGCATAGGACGGAAAACTGTCGCCCGCCGAATTTCCCTCCAGTCACAAGCGATTTTCATGCACCAAGGTTTGAAACAGTTGCAGCCGTTCCGCCGCGATCTGCCTGGCCGCCGCTGCCGCTCGCAGGGCGCAGCCAGGCTCCTGCTGGTGGCGGCAGTTGCGAAAGCGGCAAGCGCCCAGATGGGCGGCGAATTCCGGAAAGGCGTGTTCGAGCGCGGCGAAATCCAGGTGTCCCAGGCCGAATGCTTGCAGGCCGGGTGAATCGATGAGGCGGCTTTGCGGATTCAGGAAATACAGCCGGGCGCGCGTGGTGGTGTGCTTGCCGGAAGCCATCGCGGCGGAAATTTCCCGCGTGGCGGCGCGCGCGTCGGGGAGCAGGGCATTGATCAGCGTGGATTTGCCCATGCCGGATTGCCCAACCAGCACACTGGTCTTGCCTTCCAGATACGGCGTGAGGGCGGCGGCGTCACGGACGGCGCAAAGCTCCAAGAGCGGATAGCCCAACCCCGCCAGCGGCTCAAGGCATTGCCGCGCCAGCGGCAGCTTGTCGGTCAGGTCGTTTTTGTTCAGCACGATGAGCGGAGAAATGCCGCCGGCTTCCGCCGCGATCAGGCAGCGATTGAGCAGCGCCGTTGAAAAAGCGGGTTCGGTGGCGACCACCAGAATGAGCTGATCGACATTGGCGGCAATCAGTTTTTCGCGCAGGGCGTTGGAACGGTAAAGCAGGGTTTTCCGCGCTTCCACCCGTTCGATGACGCCTTGTCCGCTCTGGTTGCCGCGCACCTGTACGCGGTCGCCGCAGACGACCTCGCTTTTCTTGCCTCTGGGATAGCACAGCCATTCTGCGCCGTCGGCAAGCCGGACGCGATACTGGCGTCCGTGGGCGGCGACGATGAGACCGGGAAGGAGCGAAGAGTGGATATTCAAGCGGCGGGCGGCGCGGGGTTGCCGGCGGTGAACGTCATCAGCCGGGCGATGCGGGCCGTCGCGGGCGGATGTGAATCATAAAAGCACGAATAGAGCGGGTCGGGCGTGAGCGTCGCGGCATTGTCTTCGTAAAGCCGGCTCAGGGCGGCGATCAACGCATCCGCCGAACTTACGCGCGCGGCATAGGCGTCGGCCTGGAATTCGTCGCGGCGGGAAAAATGATGGAACAGCGGGGAAAACAAAATGGCGAACAAGGGAATCACCAGGCTGAACAACACCAGCGCCAGCGCCGCGTTGCCGCTTTGCGCCGCGCCTACGCCCAATCCCTGAAAGAACCAGGGCGCAAAAAGCAGTTGTCCGAGCAGGGCGAGAAAACCCAGCGAAAAGAGAAAAATGAGGACAATGCGCCGGACGAGGTGGCGATGGTGAAAATGCCCCAGCTCATGCGCCAGCACCGCCTCTATCTGCGGCGGAGTGAGGCGTTCCAGCAGGGTATCGAAGAACACGATGCGCCGCGCCTTGCCGAAGCCAGTGAAATAGGCGTTGCCGTGGCGGGAGCGCCGCGAGCCGTCCATGACGAAAAGCTCGCGCTTGCCGAAATTTCCCCGTTGCAGCAACGCCCGCACCCGCGTCTTCACCTCCCCGTCGGCAAGCGGCGTGAATCTGTTGAACAGCGGCGCAATCCATAATGGATACACGAAGAACATCAGCAGATTGAAGGCCATCCACGCCAGCCAGACATGCAGCCACCAGTATTCGCCCATGGCCTGCATCAGCCAGAGCACCGCCGCCAGGAACGGCAGCCCCAGCAGGACGAAAAGCAGCGCCTGTTTCAGGAGATCGAGAAAAAACAGGGCGGGCGTCATGCGATTGAAGCCGAAGCGGGATTCCAGGCGAAACTGCCGGTAAAGATTCAGCGGGATGTCCAGCAGACCGGAAAGGACGACGACGCTGGCGATCAGGCCGACGCCATAGGCCAGACCGTGCGCGGCATGCGCCGACCAGAAGTCATGCAACGCCTGCAAGCCGCCGCCCCAGGTGAGCGCCAGAAAATAGCCGACTTCCACACCCAGCGCCGCGTATTCCAGAAGAATTTTCGCCCGTGTGTAATCCGCCGCCTGCTGATGCGCGGCGAGCGGGATGCGGCTGGAAAAGGCGGCGGGCACGACATCTCGATGCGCGGCGACACAATGCGCCTGCCGCATCAGAAGCGCGATGCGCAGCGCAATGTAAGACAGCAGGACAGCGATTAGCACAACCCGGAAGTGTTCGGCCACGATTTACGGTTCCTGATGATTTCTGGCAAAAGAAGCAAGCGTTTCCTGTAAGCTATGCCACAATGGCGCTTTCAAATTTCGCGCGATTTCGATTATATGGCACGTGACGCGACAAACCTCATCTGGCTGGACATGGAAATGACAGGACTCAATCCCGATTCGGATCGCATCATCGAATTGGCGATCGTGGTCACGGATTCCAACCTCGAGGTGCTTGCCGAATCGCCGGTCTGGGTTATCCACCAACCGGAAGCCATCCTGAAGGGCATGGATGAATGGAACCAGAAAACCCATGCCCGTTCCGGGCTGATTGAACGGGTGCGCGCTTCCCGCCGCGACGAAACGGAAGTGGAAACCGAAGCCTGCGCGTTCGTGCAGTCGTTTGCGCCCGCCGCGACCTCGCCAATGTGCGGCAACAGCATCTGCCAGGATCGCCGCTTCATGGCGCGCCACATGCCCAGACTGGAGAAATGGTTTCACTACCGCAACCTGGACGTGAGCACCCTGAAGGAATTGTGCAAACGCTGGGCGCCGACGCTGCTCAAGGGCTTCCAGAAGCGCGGCGCGCACGAGGCGCTGGCGGATATTTATGAATCCATCGACGAACTGAGATATTATCGTGAGCACTTCATTCGTCCGTTAAGTACGGTAGAATAAAAGGAAGGAGAAAATGAATGCAGAACCGTAAACGCATGCCATGCTTTCTGGGAATCCTGTGCGCGGGATTCCTCTGTGCTTCAGCGCAGGCGGTTGACCCGCAGTTGCAGTCCATCCTGCGTAACCCGCAGGCACTGAAGAACGCGCAGGAAGAAGGCCGCAAGGCCTCGACCTTCTGCGTCAACTGTCATGGCAAGAACGGCGTGAGCAAGCAGTCGGACGTTCCAAATCTGGCCGGGCAGAACGCGGACTACGTGCTGGAGCAAACCCGCAAATTCGGCAAGGGACAGCGCAAGGACGAGTTCATGCAAGGCGTCATCTCCTTGCTGAGTGAGGAGGAAAAAATCAATATTTCCCTGTATTACGCCAGCCAGAACCCCAAACCCGGTACGCCCAACGCCGCGCTGGCCGCGCAGGGCAAGCAGATCTACATCCGGCTTTGCCAGCGCTGCCACGGCGACAAGGCGCACGGCAATGAAGTGATCCCGCGCACCGCCAGCCAGCATACGGATTATCTGGTGCGCGCCATCACCCGTTACCGCGACAAGACCGGCGAACGGCAGGAGCCGCAAATGACCAGCGCCACCGCGCCGCTGAAAAACGCCGACATCGAGGCCGTCGCCGCCTATCTGTACAGTCTGCCTTGATGGCGGCGGACGGGATTTGTTTTTGTGGAACTTCCTGTTTTCCCGCTGTTCGAGAATATGATATGTTTTGTCCCGTGCCGTCATCCGGAAACTTCTGGATGACGCCGTTTTTCCTGAACCCCAATGAGGATTTCCATCATGAGTGAATTTCTGTCATCCGTAGGCAAGGCGCAGGAAGCGGGCGGCATCACCCGTTCCCGCTTCGTGGTCAAGACCTATGCCTATCTGAGTGGGGCCATCGTGGCGTTTGCCCTGCTTTCCTTTGCGCTGTATTTCGGCGGCTTCGGCGCCGTGATGCTGAAGCTCATCGCCACGTCACAATACAGTTGGCTGCTCTTTCTCGGCGGTTTCATGGTTGTGGGCTGGCTGGCCTCATCCATTGCCGACAAGGCGGAGAGCAACACGACCCAGACGGCGGGACTGGGGCTTTACGTCATCGCGGAAGCCGTCATTTTTTCGCCGCTCTTTGCCATTGCCGCGCATATGCCGGGCGTGATTCCGGTTGCCGTGCTCGCCACGGCGCTTCTCGTCGGCGGACTGACTTGGACTGCCATCAGCAGCAAGAAGGATTTTTCCTTCCTCGGCGGCATGTTGCGCATCGGCCTCCTGATAGCCCTGGGCGCGATTGTGACCAGCATCGTCTTCGGCTTTTCGCTGGGCATCTGGTTTTCGGCGGTCATGATCCTGTTCGCGGGGGGCTGCATCCTGTATGACACTTCCGCCATCCTGCGTCATTATCCACTGGATCGTCCCGCGGGCGCGGCGCTGCGCCTCTTTGCCTCCGTTGCCCTGATGCTCTGGTATGTGCTGCGCTTTGCCATGCAGTTCATGGGCAGCGACGACTGAAAATTCTCTCCTGCTCCAAAAAAAGCGCCGCGTCAGCGGCGCTTTTTGCATTTGCGTGTCCGGACGGGCGGATATACGCGGCGTAAAAAAAAGCAGGGCATGGCACCCTGCTTTTTGCCGATGCGCCGCCAGGATTACTGGGCGGCGGCAGGCGTATCCGTCGCCGGAGCTTCGGCGGGCACAGCGCCATCGGCAGGCGCGGCTTCAGCAGGGGCTGCATCCGTGGCGGCTTCGGCAGGCGCGATTTCTTCTGCGGGAGCGGCAACATCCGCATCCGTAGCGGCGGGCGCGGCTTCTGCGGGAGCGGCAGCAGGTTCGACAGCGGCGGGCGTCTCAGCGGGAGGCGTGGTTTGCTGGGCGTCGCCACAGGCGGACACGGCCAGCGCGAGCAGGGCGGCAACAAGGAGAGACTGTTTCATGTTTGATCCTTTAAATGGTGACTGAATAAAACCTTTAACCAGAAGAGTCTGGTTGACGGACGATTGTAGCAAGTATTTTTGAATGTTGCACTGCAACAGCACAAAGTTTGCACAGGAAAATGTAAAATCGCGGCTGTCGCCGCAGTTTCCGGCATTGCGTCAATACAATCCCAGCGTCGTTGGCGCAAACAGCGTACCCTGTTCTGCCCAGATTTCGGAAAACCGCTGCGCATAAGGCATGCTTTCCGCCGGATCGTCCAGAATGAACACGGAGCGCGGATGCGTCAGTTCAGGGAGTGCCAGGGCGTGCTGGCGATCCGCGACGACGATGGCGTCACGCAGGGCTTGCAGTGCGCCCGGAATCCGGCGCACCTCGATGCGGTGCGATTGCTTGGCGACGAAGCGCACCAGACGCGGATGATCCTGATGCAATCGATCCGTGCGCCGCAGGACAATCCGCGCAACCGCTCGCGGATTTTGCAGCAGGAAACTTTGCAGAAGGCCAAAACATTCCGCCTGCTGCAAGCCCAGATGCGTCAGGTCATCGTCGAAAATGCAGAGTTCCTGTTTCGCCCGCGTCAATATCTGCTTGAAATTGGCTTGCAGCTCGTTCCAGGATTCGTGGATAGTGTACGTCATGCGCGCTAGTTTACCGAAGACCTTGATAGAATTGCGAATTTTTTGAGGGCAGTCCATGCCGATTGGCGTGATTGAAGCGTTGGATGCGGAGGCCAGGGGCATTGCCCGCGAAAACGGCAAGGCCATTTTCATTGACGACGCCTTGCCGGGCGAGAGCGTGGAATACGCGAGCTATCGCAAGAAATCCAGTTACGAGCAGGCGCATCTCGTGCGTGTCCTTCATCCCGCCGTAGCCAGGGTGCCGCCGCGCTGCCCGCATTTCGGCATCTGCGGCGGCTGCGTCATGCAGCATCTGGAATGTTCCGCGCAGGTCGCCGTCAAACAGCGGGTATTGGAAGACAATCTCTGGCATATCGGGCGCGTCCGGCCAGAAGAGCTGCTGCCGCCCATCCAGGGTCCCGCCTGGGGTTATCGCCGCAAGGCGCGTCTGGGCGTGCGCCGGGTACACAAGAAAGGCGGGGTGCTGGTCGGTTTTCACGAAAGGCGCAGCAGCTATATCGCCGACATCCGGACATGTCTTGTCCTGCATCCCGCCGCGTCCGCCCTGATTCTGCCCCTGCGCGAACTGATCGACCGTCTTTCCATCCGCGAACGCCTGCCGCAGGTGGAAGTCGCCATTGGCGAACGGTGCCTGGCGCTGGCGCTACGGATTCTGGAGACGCCGACAGCGGCGGACGAATCGCTGTTGCGCGCTTTTGCCGACCAGCACCAGGCAACGCTCTACCTGCAACCCGGAGGGCCGGACAGCGTCTGTCGCTTTCATCCCCTGCCGGGAGTGGAACTGGATTACCGCCTGCCGGAATTTGCCCTGCGCATACCGTTTCAGCCTGCTGATTTTACCCAGGTCAATCACGACATCAACCGCGTCCTGATTCGCCGCGCCTTGACGCTGCTCGATCCGCGTCCCGGCGAAACGGTGGCCGATCTGTTCTGCGGACTGGGCAATTTCAGTCTGCCCATCGCCCGCAAGGGGGCGCGGGTAATCGGAATTGAAGGGAACGCCAGCCTGATCGAACGCGCGCGCGTTGCCGCTGGACGCAACGGCCTTGCGCACCGCGTCCGCTTTGCCGCCGCCAACCTTTTTGCCGCAACGCCGGAATCCCTGCGCGCGCTGGGAGCAATCGACAAATACCTGATCGATCCGCCCCGTGAAGGCGCGCTGGAAGTCATCAAATCCCTGCCCGCCGCCCGGGAAGAAGGCGCGCCGTCCCGCATCGTCTATGTTTCCTGCCACCCGGCCACCTTGTCCCGTGA
The DNA here is from genome assembly GCA_031259605.1 of Zoogloeaceae bacterium. Lineage (GTDB taxonomy): Bacteria > Pseudomonadota > Gammaproteobacteria > Burkholderiales > Rhodocyclaceae > Azovibrio. The sequence continues at coordinate 5,194 of JAIRLE010000188.1, read as the reverse complement.
CGCCGCCATCCTGGTGCATCAGAAGTCCTACCGCTTTCTCTCGGCGGGCATCGTCAACATGTTCCCGCACACCGCCCACACCGAATCCATCGCCGTTTTCGGTCATTGACCCGGATGGCGGCGCACGACGGCAAAGGAGGTGGAATCCAGGCTGATCCGCGCTCAAATGCCGCCCGTTCTTCCCGGCACCCAGTTCGTCCCTGCTAGCGGCACATTGGCCATGGCCGCCGCTTCCAGCGTCAGCGCCGCCAGGTCTTCCCTTTCCAGGTGGTGCACGTTCTGCTTGCCGCAGGCGCGGGCGATGGTGGTGAGTTCCATGTTCAAGGTCTTCAGGTAGTTTTTCAGGCGCTTGGCACCGATGGCCGGTTCCAGGCGTTGTTCGAGGATTTCGTCCTGGGTGGTGATGCCCACCGGACATTGTCCGGTATGGCAGTGGTGGCAATAGCCGGGAGCGGCGCCCAGGGCGTTGTAGTCGGCCACGGCGCTGATGTTCTGGCCGTTCTGGCGGTAGGTGTCGCCGTTGCAGCCCAGCGCGATCATCACGCCCTGGCCGATGGCCACCGCGTCCGCGCCCATGGCGAGCGCCTTGGCGACATCCGGGCCGCTTCTGATGCCGCCGGAGATGATGAGTTGCACCTTGCCTTTCATGTCGAGGTCTTCCAGCGCCTCCACGGCCTGCCGAAGCGCCGCCAGCGTCGGGATGCCGATGTGCTCGATGAAGCAGGTCTGCGTCGCGGCGGTGCCGCCCTGCATGCCGTCGACCACCACCACGTCCGCGCCGGAATGAACCGCCAGCTTCACGTCGTTGAAGGTGCGCGTCGCGCCGACCTTGACGTAGATGGGCTTTTCCCAGTCCGTCATCTCCCGGAGTTCCTGGATCTTGATGGCGAGATCGTCCGGCCCCGTCCAGTCGGGATGGCGGCAGGCGCTCCGCTGGTCGACGCCGGCGGGCAGGGTGCGCATTCCGGCGACGCGGGCGGAGACTTTTTGTCCCAGCAACATGCCGCCGCCGCCGGGTTTCGCGCCCTGGCCGATGACCACTTCGATGGCGTCGGCGCGGCGCACGTCGTCGGGATTGAAACCGTAGCGGCTGGGCAGGCATTGGTAGATCAGCGTCTTGGAGGATTGCCGCTCTTCTTGCGTCATGCCGCCGTCGCCGGTGGTGGTGGAAGTGCCGACTTCCGTGGCGGCGCGTCCCAAGGCTTCCTTCACATTGGCGGAAAGCGCGCCGAAACTCATTCCGGCGATGGTGATGGGAATTTCCAGTTCGACGGGCTTCTTGGCGAAGCGCGTTCCCAGCAGGGTTCTGGTGACGCATTTTTCCCGATAGCCTTCCAGCGCGTAACGCGACATGGAAGCGCCGAGGAACACCAGGTCGTCGAAATTGGGCAGTTTCCGCTTCGCGCCCATGCCGCGGATTTCGTAGAGGCCATGCGCGGCGGCCTTGCGGATGTACTCCAAGGTCTTGCGGTCGTACCCGTAGGATTCTTCCAGCGTCAGATGTCTTTCCATCATTTGGCTCCTCAGTATTCCTGGTTGGCGTCGGCGTTCCAGTGGTACAGCTCCCGTTTGGAAGCCACCCGCTTGAAATCCCTGGGGGCGTGATCCATGCCCGCCTGTTGCAACAGATTGGAGACGGCGGCGATGTCGGCATCCGCCAGGGGTTCGATGCGCGCGTCCGCGCCCAGCGATTTGATGTTGCCTTTCACGTAGAGCACCGCCTCGTAGAGCGAGTCGCCCAGCGCGTCGCCCGCGTCGCCGCAGATCACCATGCGTCCGGCCTGCGCCATGAAGGCGGAAAAGCTGCCCACCGAGCCGCCGACCACGATGTCGCCGCCCTTCAGGGAAATGCCGCAGCGCAATCCGGCGTCGCCGTCGATGATGAGCAGCCCGCCGTGCGCGGAAGCGCCCGCGCCGTTGGAAGCAAAGCCCCGCACATGCACCGTGCCGCTCATCATGTTTTCGCCGACACCGGTTCCGGCGCTGCCCTCGATGACGATGCGCGCGGCCTTGTTCATGCCGCCCGCGTAATAGCCGACGTGGCCGAGGATTTCCACCTCCACCGGGCAATCCAGACCGACCGCGATGTTGTGCGCGCCATCGGGATGCGTGACGATGATTTTTCGCGCTCCGCCCTTGGGCGCTTCATGGTGCAGATAGTGGTTCAGCGTGTTGACGGGCGTCTCCGAAAGGTCGAAGGTCAGATTTTCCATACGTACATCTCCTCAGGCGCGGGTTCAAAGACATGGGCGTTTTCGATGCCCGGCAGGTGGGCGAGCGAGCGGAATTCCGAGGCGATGGCGACGTAATCGCCGGTTTCCGCCACCACTGCCGGTTTGCAGGCGAAGGGGTCGCGGATCAGCGCCAGGGCGTCCTTTGTTCCCATCAGGAAGGTGTAGAAGCCGTCGAGTTCCTCGAAGCCTTTTTTCAGCGCCGTCTCCAGATCGTCGCCTTCGCGTAGCCGCCATTCGAGAAAGCGGCAGGCGGCTTCGGTATCGTTGTCGGTTTCAAAATGGATGCCGCGCGGCTCCAGCTTGCGGCGGATGCCGTTGGGATTGGAGAGCGAGCCGTTGTGCACCAGGCAGAAGTCTTCCCCGGCGGTAAAGGGGTGCGCCCGGTCGGGCGTGACGGCGGATTCGGTCGCCATGCGGGTGTGTCCGACCAGGTGGCTGCCTTTCAGCTTGCTGAAGTTATAGCGATCGGCGACTTCGGCGGGCGCGCCGATGTCCTTGTAGAGATCGATGCTTTTCCCCGTGGAAAGGACGAAAAGGCCGGGATGGTGTTCCTTGAGCCAGCGCTTGACCATTTCCGGATCGACGCTCACGCCAAGAATGGCGTGGTTGCCGGTCGTTTTCAGCGTGGCGTCGATGCCCAAGTGTTCTTTCATCTCGTGCGCCATGCCCTGCCAGTTGAAGTCATCGTCGTCTTCGATGAGGCCGGAGTAGAGGCTGATCTTGCGCGCGCCATCGGCCAGCGGCTCGGTGAAGACCGCCAATCCCGCCGAATCCGGGCCGCGTTCGGTCATGCCGATCAGCATGGGTGCCATCAATTCCCCCAGGCGCGCGCGCAGCGCCGGGGTTTTTACCAGTAGTCCTACGATTCCGCACATGTATGGTTCTCCTTGCCGATTTTTCAGAAAAATTCGAGATAACGCTCGACTTCCCAATCCGAAACGTGGCGCATGTATTCCACGTATTCCATGTTTTTCAGTTTCAGGAATTCCTCCGCCACCGGCCCCAGAGATTCGCAGAGCACATGGTCGCGCTCCAGCGCGAACAGGGCTTCGTGCAGGCTTTGCGGCAGGGTGCCGATGCCCGCCGCCTTGAGTTCGGCGGGAGAGAGGTCGTAGAGATTGTTGTTTTTCGGTTCGCCGGGATCGAGTTCGCGGTCGATGCCGTCCAGTCCGGCGGCGATGATGGCGGCGGTCGCCAGATAGGGATTGCAGGCGCCGTCCGGCATGCGCATTTCCAGACGCCCGCCGGGAATGCGCACCATGGTTGAGCGGTTGTTGTCGCCATAGCTGATGTAGGCGGGTGCCCAGGTCGCGCCGGTGAGCGACTGCCCGACTACCAGGCGCTTGTAGGAATTCACCGTCGGCGCGCAGATTGCCGCCAATGCCGGAGCATGTTTCAGGATGCCGCCCAGGAATCTGTAGGCCAGCGGCGAGAGTCGCAGGCCGCGCGGGTCGCCCTTGTCCTCGAACAGGTTTTTTTCACCGTCGCCCAGGGACATGTGCATGTGCATGCCGTTGCCGGGACGATTGGCGAAGGGCTTGGGCATGAAGGAACAGATGAGGCCCATTTCATGCGCGATTTCCGAGGCGGCCATCTTGAAGAAGATGAAGTTGTCGCAGGAACTCAAGGCGTCATCGTAGGTGTAGTTGATCTCGAACTGTCCGTTGGCGTCCTCATGGTCGATCTGGTAGACATCCAGCCCAACCACCTTGACGCTGTCCGTGAGCCGTTCGAGAAACTCGCGCGAGCGCGAAAGACCCTTGTAGTCGTAGCAGGGCTTGCGCAGCACGTCACTGTCATCGCACGGCGCAATCTCGCCGCGCTCGTCTTTCTTCAGGAGCGAAAATTCCGGCTCCAGTCCGGTATAAAAGCGCATGCCGCGCGCCTTCAGGCGGGCAATCTGCTTTTTCAGCACCACGCGCGAATCGTACATCCACGGCTTTTTGCCGATGTGTCCGTCGCAGACGATGCGCGCGTAACCCGGCTGCCAGGGCACCAGGGTGAGAGTGTCGAGGTCGCCCACCGCCATGTAATCCTTGGGGCTGGCGGGTTCCAGCCCAAGCCCCCACACCGCGCCGCCCGCAAATCCCGCGCCGCTGGTGATGATGTCGTCGAAATGGTCGGCGGGCACCACCTTGACCTTGGGCGCGCCGTGGATATCCACGAATTGCGCGAAGACGTATTTGACGTGGTTGTCCTTCAGGAATTTTTCGGCTGCATCCGGCGTCATGTTCGCTGCTCCTGTCATGTAAGCGTTTCAAAAATCGTTCGTTTCCTCGCGGAGACGATTCGCGTATCGTCCCTATGACTCTGTGGCAACCGCGCGCAAACTTTCCCAGAGCGCCGCGCCGTAAGTGCCGTCGCACCAGATGCGGCAGCCGAACGCGCCGGGAATCACCGTGACGCCAACGCCGGTCATGCGGGTGAGCACGACCGGCGACTCCGCCAGATCCAGCGCGGCGAAATCGACGTTGCAGGTCTGCCGGAGCAACTCCGGCAAGCCGGGGCCGGAAAGTTCCAGCGCGGCGTCCTGACGCAACACGACGGCGGCGTTGGCGGGCGGCAAAGCGCCTTGTAGACGCAGAACGACATCGACATTGCCGTCGATCAGGAATTCCGCGCTGCCCAGCCGGGCGATCAGCCCGCCGTCCGGCAGCGGCAGCCAGCGGTTCGGCGCGGCGGGCAGCGGCAATCCCAGACTTTGCAGCCACTTCGCCGCGTCCTTGCCCTTGCAGCCGTAGCGCGGTTCCAGGGAGTGGTCGACAAAGGCGACGGCGGTCGACTCCCCGCCTGCGGCAATGACTTCCGCCAATGGACTGACCGCAACCGGCGCAAAAAAAGCATTCATGGCGCGAACTCCTTCATCGTAAAACCAACTCCGGTTTGAAACCCGTCCGTAAGAAAGGCGCGAAGGTCGAAACCCCGACCGAGGCCGGGGTTTCGACCGCAGCCATTCTCGA
>JAIRLE010000175.1 GCA_031259605.1 Zoogloeaceae bacterium | reverse complement strand
CGGTGAAGCCGGTTTTCCGCACCGTGTCGATCAATTGTTCGACGCCGGTCGCGCCGGGGTTGAAGCGCACATGGGCGCGCTCGGCGGCGAAGTTGACCGTCGCCTCGACGCCGGGGAGCTTGTTGAGCTGCCGTTCCACCCGCGCCGCGCAGGCGGCGCAGGCCAGGCCGGAGAGCGCGAATTCCACGGTCTGCCGTTCGGAGAGTGTGCAGGAAGGGGGGGCGGAAGAAATTTCCGGCACTGCGGATGTCATGTCATCGTCCAGTCGTTCAAAATCATTTGGGCGTCGCGCAGGAACAGGGCGAGGCGTCTTCCTCGGCGCGGATCGCGGAAAGAATCGGACAGCCTTCCAGCGGCCCGCGGCCCGGGCAGGCCGCCACCAGGCTGGCAAGCCGGGCGCGGATGACTTCGAGGCGCGCGATCTGTGCCTCGATTTCCGCCAAGCGGCGGCTGGCGCGGGCTTTCACGCCCGCAACGCCGGATTCGGCGTCGGCGGAAAGATTCAGCAAGTCGACGATTTCTTCCAGGCTGAAGCCCAATTCCTTCGCGCGCAGGATGAAATGTACCCGATCGACCGCGTTCCCGTCATACTCGCGGTAGCCGGAAGCGCCGCGCCGCGGGCGCGGCAGCAAGCCTTCGCGCTCATAATAGCGCAGGGCGTTCGTCGACACGCCGGTCGTCCCCGCCAGCTTGCCGATCGATATGGGCCGACTGGGCCGACGCGGGCACCCATCGTTACGTATGCTCATCATCACGAAAAGACTCCACAAGCCGGTTGGAAACAGCGTTTTGCAGGTTAGCCTTGAAGTTGACTTCAAGGTCAAAGACCGATTGCTGATATGCTGATTACGCCTGTTCATAAGGGATCAGATGTCAGGAACCAGGGAAAACCAACCGTCCCGGCAAGCGCGAAAGAGAGGGAAACGCGGCGGCTTTCAACTGGAATCGAAATCGACATGTCCGGATTCGCGCCATCCGCCGCGCCCGAATCCAGCATCTTGTCATGTCGGGCGGCGACGCTTTCGCGGCGCGTCAATCCGGCGAATCCAGGCCGGGCGCGTCGTCCGGAGCGGGTTTGAAAGGCGTCATCCGCGGCAGCCAGCGCGGCACTTCACGCTTGTACGCCAGATAGTCCGGCCCAAAGCGTTTTTCGAGTCCCTTCTCCTCGACGAAGGGGAAATAGAGCATGTTGATTCCGAGAAACAGCGCGAAAACGCCCATGGGCAGCCAGGAATCCAGCAACAGCGCCTCGGCGATCAGTAAAGTCAGCACGCTCGTTATCATCGGATTCCTCACATGGCGGTAAGGCCCTTCGATGACCAGTTTTTTCGGCGGGTTCCAGGGTGCCGGCGTCCCCCGCCCTTTTTTCCCGAATAGCCACATCGTCCAGCCAGCCAGCGACAGCCCGGCGCACAGAAGAACGATTCCCGCGGCGAACAGGGGAAGCGAATTGAATTGCCAGCGGTAATCCGTGAAATAGAGAAGCAGCGCCGGCAAAAAGACAAGAACGGTTCCCGGCAGAACGATGATTGTCCGAATCCATTCAAAAACCATGACCATCTCCTTTTCTTGCCGCATTCTCCTTTTCGGGGAAAGGAGCGTCAAGCGGTCGAAACATACGGGTTTGCGCGGCCTTGGGACGGTCGATCCATATCAGGATAATGTCATTATGACGCAGTGAATGCATGTATATGAATGGCGGCTCCGGCATGGCGGCCTCAATTCGTCCCGCTCCTGGAACCGGATGAAGACTTGACTGTCTCGCGGTTCATCCGGGCGCACAAAGGCTCGTTGCCGACAGAAGAATTCATGTTCACAAGGAAGACGCCGCGACGCCCGCGGCGTTCAAATCCAGCGCCCGCTCGTGGTACGCGGCGACGCTTTCCCGGTGCGCGACGCTGACGATGCCGGTTCCGGGCAGGCGTTCTTGCAGCAGGCGATACATCGCGGCTTCGTTGGCGGGGTCGAGCGAGGCGGTGGATTCGTCGAGAAAGAGCCAGTCAGGCTTGTGCAACAGGACGCGGGCAAAGGCCAGGCGCTGTTGTTCGCCCGGCGACAGGCGCTTGTCCCATTGATCGGGTTTGTCGAGATCGCCGATCAGGTGTTCCAGCCTGACCGCTCGCAATACTTCGACGCATTCGTCCGCGCTGGACTCGTGTTCGTCGGCGGGGTAGCGCAGACAGGCGCGCAGCGAACCGATGGGCAGGTAGCTTTGCTGGGACAGGAACATCCTTTTGCCTTCCGGCAGGGCGATTTCTCCCTCGCCATGCGGCCAGAGTCCCGCCAACGCGCGCAAGAGCGTGCTTTTGCCCGCGCCGGAATGCCCCCGTATCACCCAACGCTCGCCCGCCTTGAAGGTCAGTTCGCCGATGCGCGCGAGCTTCTCGCCATCGGGCAGGCGCAAATCCAGCGCATGGATGTCGAGGCAATCGGGACGGGCATTTTGTGTGATGGCAATGCCGCTCGCCTCGTGTGCCTTCGTCGCCGCCTCGAATTCGATGAGGCGCAGGCAGACGGAGCGCAGGAGCGCCAGGTCCTTGTAGGCGAAAATGAACCAGGAGAGCGCGATGCGCACCCGGCTGAAGGAACTGGTGAGCTGCTGCACCGCGCCCAGGGTGATCAGTCCGGCGAAATAGCGCGGCCCGACGATGAGGAGCGGCAGGTACACGCCAATCTCGATATAGCCTTCATGGAACAGGGTGATGCGTTTCGTATAGTCCATGACGCGCCGCCAGTTTTCGCGTATGGCCATGAAAGCGCCGCGCAATCGCGCGAGTTCCGCGCGTCCGCCGGAATAAAAGGCGATCTGTTCGGCGTTTTCGCGCACCCGCACCATCAGGAAACGGAACTGCGCTTCGTAGCGTTGCTGGTAATAATCCACCCGCACCAGCGGATAACCGATCTTTTCCAGGAGCCAGGTGCCGAGCAAGGCGAAGAGAACCGCCACCCACAGCATGTAGCCGGGGATTTCGACCGCAATGCCGCCCAGCGCGAAAGCGAGGCCGCCGGAAAGATTCCAGACGATTGCCGCGTAGGAGACCAGCGCGGCCAGGTTGGCGAGCAGACCCAGGAAAAGGCGCAGGCTGTCGCTGGAGAGCATCCGCAAATCCTCGCCGATGCGTTGATCCGGGTTGTCGGCGCTGTCGGCGCGGGCAATGCGGTAATAGGCGTTGTCGTCCAGCCAGCGGTGGAGGAAGACATCGGTCATCCAGACGCGCCAGCGCATTTCCAGCGCCTGGAAGAACCAGGTGCGCGCGGTGATGGATATCGACCAGAAGGTGACGATGACCGGATAAACCCACATCAAATCCCAGAAGGCGGCGACATTGCGTTCCGCCAGCGCGTCCCAGTAATCGCGCTGCCAGTAGGAAAGACGCACCCCGACATAGGTGTTGAACATGTCGATGCCGATGATGAGCGCCAGCAAGCCCCGCGCCCGCCAGCGATCTTCCGACATCCAGTAGGGCAGGATCAGGCGCCAGGCGGAAGCGAGCCAGCGGCCAAGCGGCGGCGCGGCGGCGGGCGGTTTCGGGTTTGGCGACGGGTCGGCGGACGCGTCGGATATTTCCATTTTCGTTTCGGGCTTATTCTTGCGCGGCCTGTTCCGGCACGCTGACGAATCCGATGCGTCCCAATCCCGATTTCGCGGACAGCGCCATGACGCGGGCAATGATCTCATAATGCGTCTTCGCGTCGGCCTCCAGGTGGATTTCCGGCTGCGGCGCAAGGCGGGCGGCGGTTTCCATGCGCAGGGCGAGCGTTTCCCCGGCAACGGCCTCGCCATTCCAGTAAAGGCTGCCGTCAGCCTTGACGGCGAGCCGGATGTTTTCCGCCGGGGCATCGAGCGGCGCGCCGCTCACTTTCGGGAGATCGATCTTCACCGCGTGGGTCAGGAGGGGCGCGGCGACGATGAAGACGATCAACAGTACCAGCATCACGTCGATGAGCGGAATCATGTTGATCTCGGACAAGGGTTCATTCGTCCTGACAACGCGCCGGCGCTTCATTGCGCCTTCCTTGCCGTCCGGGTTTGCGCGGCGGCGAGGCCGGGGCCGCCCACGGCCAGCAGGGTGAAAACGCGCTCCGCGTAACGCTCGAACCTGCCGCAAAGATTACGATTGGCGCGCGCAAAGGCGTTGTAGGCCAATACGGCGGGAATCGCCGCCGCAAGCCCGCAAGCGGTCATGATGAGCGCCTCGCCGACAGGACCGGCGACCTGATCGAGACTGGCTTGTCCGGAAAAGCCGATGGCGAGGAGCGCGTGATAAATTCCCCACACCGTGCCGAAAAGACCGACGAAAGGTGCGGTCGCGCCGACCGATGCCAGCACGGACAAGCCTTTTTCCAGCGCGTATGCTTCGCCGGCGATGCCGTCCTCCAGCGCTGCGCGTATGAAATCGTCCGGCGCGGCGAGGACGAAGCCGCGTTGGGCGGCGGGCGCCCCGAGCAGGCGGCAGGCTTCCACGCCTCGCGCCAGTATCCGTCCGAAGGGTTCCACGTGCGGGTCTTGCGCGGAAATTTCTTCGACCTCCCCGTAGGCGCGCGCGTTTTCCAGTGTGGCGAGAAAACGCCGTCCCGCCGCGCGCACGCGCCATTGCTGCCAGATTTTCGCCAGCATCACGTGCCAGGAGGCCAGTGACATGACAATCAGGATGAGGAGCACCGAGACGCCGACGCTGTCGGTCTGTTCCAGAAAATGCATGATGCCGAAAGACGGGGGAGATGCGGGCATTGTCAATCTCTCAGGCTGAAATGGATGGGAACGATGACTTCGCTTTCCACGGGATGACCGCCTCGCCGGGCCGGGCGGAAACGCCAGCGCCAGAGCGTTTCCAGCGCCGCGCGGTCGAGTTGTTCATGGCCGCAGCTTCTGTGGAGCGTCACCGCGTCGACCTTGCCGTCGGCGCGCACGCGCACGCGCAGAAGCGTCTTGCCTTCCTCGTGCCGCGCTCTCGAGGCGGAAGGATAGGCCGGTTTGGGGTTGGAAAGATAACCCGCGTGGGAGGCCGGAATGAACGGGCCGCTCGCGGCGGCGTCGCGTTCGCCGGCATTCTTGTCCGCGCCCTGGCTTTCGCGCGCGGACGCGCTGGCGGCGGGCACGGCTTCCTCGGCTTCCCCGGTTTCCGGTTCTGGCGCGCTCCACTCCGTTGCGGCTTGCGCCACGGGCGCGGCGTCCGCGGGTTTGGCCAGAAGGGGCTGTGGTTTTGCCTGGTTCTTTGGCCGGGATCTGGAGAATTCCGGTTTGGGGGCGGGCGGCGATTCCTCACGCGGGGGCAGGGATTCTGCCGCTTGTTCCGCCGGGGAATCCTCGATCCAGCCTGCCTGGATGATGCCGGGCGCTTCCCATTCCCGTCCGATCCGCGCGTCCGCGGTCAGTCGGGCGGCAAGCGCCAGTCCGGCACCGTTGATGAGCAAAACGCCCAAAAACAGGGCGCAGCGTCCGAGCAGGGAAAGCTCGCCGGCCCGCCTGCCGTCGGGAAGCGGGGCGAGCGATTCGAAGGAAAACGGATGACGTGGCGCCATCATGCGAATGGCGTGCCTTTCCTCTCTTGCCGCCGACGGTTCCGGCGCGGATATCGGACATCGGCAAGCCATGCCGATTGGCGTCATCATCGTCATCGTGCCGCTTTCAGTATGCCGCCCGCAACGTGAGCGCGTAGCTGCGCGGTTCGCCGTAGAGATTGAAGTTGGAGGTGCTGCCGACGCGGGCGTAATAGCTCTTGTCGAACAGGTTGTTCACGTTGAGGGAGAGCGTCAGGTTCTTGTCGAGGCGGTAGGAAAGAAAGGCGTGCGCGATCGTGTAGCTCTCTTGCGCGCGCGTTGCCGCCGCCGCGGTGTTGTTCTGTTGTATCTTGCTCGTATGGTTCGCGCCCAGGCCGACGGTCAATCCGCTCAATGCCCCGCCGGAGAAGCGGTATGTGTTCCAGAGATTGAACAGGTGTTCGGGGTGTATGGGATTCAGGAGCGTGCCGTTTGTCGTCGCGCTGTTCTTCAGATAAACCGTCTGTTGGCGGGACCAGCCGGCCTGGATGTTCCAGCCGGGCACGGGCGAACCGGCCACCTCGATTTCCCAGCCCTTGCTTTCGACTTCCCCCGCGTCGTAGTAGTAGTCGTTATAGGCGTCGGAATGATCGGTGTCGTAGATTGCCCGGTTCTTGTCCCGCAGGTTGAAGAAGGCGAGCGAGGCAATCAGGTTGCCGTTGAAAAATTCTCCTTTGCTGCCGATCTCGTATTGCTTGCCGACGCGTGGCTTTACCGTGCCGCCGCCGTATTTCTGGCTCGACGAGGGCGTGAAGATGTCGCTGTAGCTGGTGTAGAGGGAAACCTGCCGGTTCACGTCGAAGATTAGCCCCGCGTAAGGCGTCACCACGCCACTTTCTTTTCCGGCCGATTCCCAGGCTCCGGTCGGACCGGCGGGCAGCGGCGTGTCGCGGTAGCGCCCGCGGAAATCGCTGACGCGCGCCCCGGCGATGACGGTCAGGGGCGCGGCCACGCGCAGGCGCAACTGCCCATAGAAGCCGGACTGGCGATAGTCGTCCTCCCATTTCATGGTGGGAGACAGGTTGAAATCCGGGACGAGATCCGGGCGGCCCAGAGGAATGCCGACGGCGCTCGGCGCTATGACCACTTTGTTGGCGTAACGAAGCCGTTCCCGGTTATAGCCCACCGTCGCCCGGTGTTCCCGCCCGAAAAGATGAAAAGGGCCGGAGGCATACAGGTCGATGCCGTCCCGCTCGTATGTGGCGTCGTATGCGGCACGGGTATAGTTGAGTGTGTTCGCCAGGGGATTCACGCCGCTGCCCGGATTCGCGTAATGCGCGTCCCAGTTCTGTTCGCGGCGGCTTACCTTCGCGATGACGCGCCAGCCGTTGTCGAAGCGATGGGTCAATTCCGCCAGCGTATCCTGGACGTCCCACTTGGCCGTGCCCCAGTCCGGGTTGAGATTGGTGCTGCGGGAGACGCCGAGGTGCTGGTTGTTGGGATTTGCGTAGGCGGGCAGTCCGGTGAAAAGCGCGTCGGTTTTGTCGCTCTGGGAGGCGAAGGCCACGGAAAGCGTGGTGGCGGGGGTGATGTCCCAGTCCAGTGTGGCGTAGCCCAGATGTTTCCTGGTCTGCGTGGTGTCGTAGAAATATTCCCGATCCGTGAGCGAGGCCACCACGCGCGCCCGCACCGATCCGTCGGCGTTGAGCGGGCCGCCCACGTCCGCCACGGTGTTGTAATTGTTCCACGAGCCGGCGGAAAGGCTGCCGGAGAAGGCGAATTCCTTCTGCCCGCGCTTGCGCACCAGATTGACCACGCCGCCCGGATCGCCCGATCCCTGGAAAAGACCGGCGGAACCGCGCAACACCTCGATCCGTTCATAGACCGCCAGATCCAGTTGTTGCACGCCGGAAAGCGCGCCATAGGCGGGAATGCCGTCCCAGGTCACGTTCATGTTCCAGCCCCGCGAACTGTATTGCCCCGCCTGTGTGTCATTGGCGATGACGGAAACGCCCGTGACCTGTCTGAGCGCGTCTTCCATCGTCACCAGCCCCTGATCCTCGATGCGTTCCTTGGTGATGACGGAAACGGATTGCGGAATCTCGCGCGGGCGCACGGGTTCCTTGCCGCCGACGGACACGTCGCTGACATAGCGCGCGCCGGTAACCGTGACCGCGGGCAGCGTGACCGGCTCGTTTGCCGTTTCTTCCTGCCGCGCCTCTTCTTCCTGCGGCGTCTGCGCCCATGCCGCAGAGGAGACGCCAAATGAGGCGATGAGCGCGCAGATTATCCTGCGATCGAACGCGCGCGGGGAGCGGGGGGGGATTTGTTTCGTTGCCATGATGAATTCTTCTCCGTAAAAATCGAGCCGCGGCGATCCGCCGTTTTGCCTTTGCCGGATAAACGCCGGCATCTGCAATGACTCGAAAATTTAAGTTTGAAGTCAACATCAAAGTCAAAGACTGATAATTGATATGTCAATCAAGCCCGCCGTAAATTTTATTTTCCTTTTTTCTATATAGGACGAGGATCGGCGCGCAACGGCGCGCGCCGGGCAAACCAGCAAAAGCAAGCGTTCCGTCCTCCGTCCTCCGTCTTCTTATATATTACGTTTTCCCCCAGACATCCGTGTTTGGGGTTGGTTTCGGAAAGCCTGGCACAGCCTGCCTCTTCTGTGGGCATTCAAGCCCGAAGGACAGCCTTTGGCGTGCTGTGGTCATCCGTTTGTTGCAAGTCCGAACAGTTGCC
>JAIRLE010000174.1 GCA_031259605.1 Zoogloeaceae bacterium | reverse complement strand
ATGTGGATGGGCGAGAGCGGCGTCAATGCCACTGTGTGTCGGGAGAGAAAATTCATTGTGCGCCCTCCATGCGAATTCTCACCACTGGCGCGTAACCCTGGGCGACGGTTTCGGGGTGGCCGGCGGAAACCGCGCTCAGGCCCTGGCCGATGAAGGCGAGGCTTTGATCCAGGGTTTCCGGATAGAAGATAGCGCCGCTTCTGGCGAGCAGCAGTGGTCGTTTGAAGGGATTGCCGGATTGTACGGCGATACCGCCATGGCGACCGAAGCGGGTCAGGATGCGATAGAAGCTTCGTTCCCGCTCAAAACCTTGTCCCTGTGGCGCGCAAGGCGCCAGCGTCAGAAAGGCATTGGCGTCTACCGCATGGGGCAGTCCGGAAAATGTGGCGTCGAGCGCAATGGCGAATTTGCCCAGGCCAATGCTGGCGTCACGTCCGTAACCGCTCTTGCCGATATCCGCCAGAGCGGTGTCGAGGTCTTCCGCCGCAATGCGGGCGTCGTCCAATATCGCATAAAGATCAAGACGCATTTCCGGATGGAACCAGTATTGCGTTTGCGCATAGGGCGCGAACATGCCTCCCTCGTCCGTGGTGGAGGTGGCGCGGTTGATGCTGTTGTGCGGTTGGGGGTGAAGCTCTTGCAGGAGAGAAATACGTTCCTCTTCCTTGCCCCCGCGGGATTCGGATGAAATGTACTTTTGCAGGATTGTTTTGGCGGTCTCCGCGTCGTTGCAGGCATGGCCTTGCCAAGTGGGGAAATTCGTTCCCAAGTTTTCCAAGGATAGCCAACGTTTTTTCTTCAGGATTTTACGGTCAGTGCTGCCCGCCGTCTTCCAGAAAGAAGCCGGTACGGTGGGCAGAGGCAGGAAACCTTGCGGAAAAGCATCCGAAAGTACGAGAAAAGGGCGGCCTTCGCTGTAGCCCGCGAGGCGCTCGCTCAGCCATTCTTCACCGAAGCGATACCGCAAGGCCCAGCAGAGTTGTCCGAAAAGTGTATCGCCGGAAAGCAGAGTACCAAAGGCGGACAACGGCTGAAGGGTGAAATGGTGGGTCTGGTAGGCCATGGTTCATGCCGCTGGTGCATTGGCGGGAAAGGCTTCCACTTTTTGAAATTTCTCCGTCTCATCCTTGCCATTGATTCTGAGATCGACAAATTTCACCTTGCCGTAGCCGCGTGAACTGGAGCCGCCCAGGCTGTCGTGCTCGATGAGTTTCAGCCCTTGCAGGACGGTTTCCAGCAAATCATCGCTATCGCCATCAAGCTCTTTCAGGGAGAGACGAAAAACGAATTTCGCGCCGGCGGGAACACGCTCGGTATTGCGCGGGTGCTCAGCCACGCCGCTGATGCGATTAATGAGGTTTTCGCTCTTGACCTCGACCAGCAACTGGTTGTTGTCACGGGTTTCCTTTTCCCAGGCATCTTCCAGAGGACAATCCCAGAAGGCAAGACGTGTTGGGCCAAGCTCCCTGACCAAGGCTTCCGCATCCTTGGCATCGCCGCCGCCGATGCCAAAAATCTGCAGGATGCGTTTGATTTCCGGCTTTTGCGCGTCCGCCGCCCCTTCAAGATCCTTCGCCCCCAGCGGGGCTTCCTTTACCGCGCCGCTGCGCCATTCCAGCAGGCTGCGCATCTTGCCCTTGAGGCTGGAGCCGGGAATATAGGGCGAGCCGGTGAGCGGATGCTTGATGACGGTGTTGTCCACGCCGCCGATGTGTATTTCCGAATCGCCCGCGCCGATCTGCAAGCCAGTGATGACTTCCAGCGTGGCTTCAATAGTGGTGATGTTATTGAGTTTCGGCATGATTCTTTTCCTCGGCTTTGTAGAAACCCGTGAAGGCTTCGATAAAGAGTTTGGCTTGCTTCAGGGTTTCAGGATCGGAGATGGCGCGGATGACGTGGGTAAAGAGTCTTTCAAAACCTTCGCCTACATGTTCCCGCCCTTTGGCATAGGTGACTTTGGCGCACAACATCTTGATGAAGGGTGCGAGTTCGTTGTATTTCGCGGCACGGTCGACACCATGTTCGAACACCTTGTCGTGCCACATCACCAGCTCGTCGTAGAACTTGCGTAATTGTGCGGATTTGTTTTTGCTCAGATTTTTCTCCCGTTTCCAACCCTCTTTTTTCTTGGACCAATGACCATCTTCGGCGATGTCCCTCGCCACGCGCTGTGCAATCTTGTCAAAAAGATTAGTATCAACCCCCTTGCTGAAGCGAATGTCGTCCAGCCTGATGGAAGGGGGCGGATTATGGTGGCGGTCGTTGCCGGAACCGCCTTGTGTACGTTGCGGGCAATTCATGTGGACTCCTTGGTTCTTAGCGTTTGCTGTAGAAAAAGTTGAAAAGTGGAATGCGGAAACGTCCTTGCTGCTGGGCAATGCCGCGTTCGCCAAAAGTATCCGCCAACCGGGCATGGGCGGTGGCGCGCGCTTCCTGCTTGAGTTTATCAACCACGTAACGCCGGGTGCGATAGACAAAGCGGCTGCGCCACATGGCGGATTCCGTCCTGTTTTTGTCGCAGGCGAGGTCGATCAGGGACAGGAGGCCATAGATATAGCCGGTGGAAAGTCTATATTCACCAGCCAAGTCGTGAACTTCCTGCTCCAGTCCCGCGAGTGTTTCCCACTTGTGCCATGGCACGACCTCGCCATACAGACAAACCGCATTCTTCGCGTTTGTGGCGCTATCCGCTTGGTGATTCTTGGCCATTTCCAGCGCGCTTTCTGCCTGTTCCGCGAGCGCATGCACCGGGTGACCGGGTTTGGTCAGCACAAAACCGGCGGAAAAGTGGATCTCCTTGTTTTCGGCGACAAATCGCTTGAATTCCCCGGCTATCTTGGCGGCAAGTTCTTGCGTGCTGTGCCAGGGGCCGATCAGGAAAAAATCGTCGCCTCCCGCAAAGACGGTATAAGTGTTCGGGTATTTTTCCTTGCAGTAGGCGGGCAGCCAGATGGCGAAAAAGGCGTTCATCTGCCGCGAAAGCGCCGCCATCTTGGCGAAGGTGATTTGCGATAAACCCTGCCGGAAAATCTTGCCCAGATTGTCGACATCGCCTTTCAATGTGGCAAGCGCGATCTGCCCCGCCCATTTGCCGTTGCCATCTTGGACGCGGTCTTCGCAGGCCAGATGATTGAAGGTCTTGGGTGCGCGCGGATTGGTATCGTTCGCTTCCGCCTCGCGGTATTTGCCGCTCGTTTGTTGGTCGAAGGCGGAAAAATGGGGCACATAGGCATTGATGTAACGGCGGGCATAGCCATGCCAAAGCGTATCCTGCAAATTCTCGG
>JAIRLE010000155.1 GCA_031259605.1 Zoogloeaceae bacterium | reverse complement strand
AAGGGCGCGGGCTTTATCAAGGCGCACTTTCCCACCATTCGCGCCCGCTGCCTGGAATTCGGCATCGACATCACCAAAGCGCCGATTCCCGTGGTTCCTGCCGCGCACTACACCTGTGGCGGCATCGTCACCGATCTTGCCGGACGCACTGACCTCCCCGGTCTCTACGCGGTTGGCGAAGCCTCCTGCTCCGGCCTGCACGGCGCGAACCGGCTGGCTTCCAATTCGCTGCTGGAATGCCTGGTCTTCGCCAAAGCCGCCAGCGAAGATATTTTCCGGCAGCCCGTCCCGCCAGCGCCCGGACTGCCCGCCTGGGACGCAAGCCGGGTGCGGGACGCGGAAGAAGAAGTCGTCATTGCCCACAACTGGGATGAACTGCGCCGCCTCATGTGGGATTATGTCGGCATCGTCCGCAGTACGGATCGTCTGCAACGCGCCCTGCGCCGCGTGCGTTTGCTGGAACGGGAAATCGGCGAGTTCTACGCCCGTTTCCGCCTGAGCTACGACCTGATCGAACTCAGGAATCTCGTCGCCACCGCCAGTCTCATCATCCGTTCCGCCCTGAAACGCAAGGAAAGCCGGGGATTGCACCATTCGTCCGATTACCCGCAAACACTGCCCAAGGCGAAAGACACGCGGATCAGGAAGCGCGCCAGCGCCCGGTAGGCGGGCAGGAAGCCCAAACCCGGCAATGATTTGCAGCGTCCGCTCCGCAATGCTTTTTTAGACATGTTGAATTGATTCATCCAGGGAGTTGCTTCATGAATCTCAATCTTTCCCAGATCGGCATTTTGCTGTTTTCACTGTTCCTGTCTGCATGCCAGTCCGCCTGCGGAGACACAGGATTCAGCATTACTTGTCGGCGGCGGCTTTTCTATAAACCAGTTTGACGAGGAAGGCTGTTATTCGGGTCAAACCTGGGTTGATGAAGATATCCGCGTACATGCGGAAAAAGAGATATTCCTCGCTGTCATGGAAGAGGTCGGCTGGCGAGGCAACCGGTCATTTTGCACCGTGAGCTTTTCCTTTGTCCCGAAAAAGGACGAGAAATACAAGGTTCTATCCGGCGTTTCCGGCCTGTTCTGCTTTGCCGACATCAACAGAATAAATGACGACGGGAGCCTGTCCCAGGTTCCCGTGACAAGCCTGAAAACTTCGCGGAAGAGGCTGACGTGCATCAAACTGGTCCCCAGACGAACAAACCAATGACCGGTACACCTGACGCTGACACGAAACAGACGGTTTTCTTCCGACCGGATGCCGCGAATGTCTTTTCGCGAGGCAAAGCGTATCGCCCGGTTCACAGCGTTCTCTCCTCAATCTTTTGCCTCCTGCGTGATGAACCATGCTCGCGTCTCGCTTTCCGGCGTCACCCGTTCGCCCATCAGGGGCGTCAGCAGCCTGATCTTGCCATCCCGCGCGGCGAGGTCGCGCACGAGTCTGATCGATTCGTCCCAAGGGTGGTTAGCGAGATCGAAGACGCCCCAATGCACGGGAATCATCGCCCGCGCGCCGATGTCGTGACAGGCCTGGATGACTTCTCGCGGGAACATGTGCGTGCTCGGCCAGCCGGGGTTCCAGCCGTCGATTTCGATGAACGCCAGATCAAAGGGGCCGTGCGCCGCGCCGATGTCCTTGAAGTGCTCGCCGTAACCGGAATCGCCGCTGACGAAAACCCTGAAGCGCTCACCCTTCAGGACATAGGAAGTCCATAGCGTCGTATCGCGGCGGCCAAAGGTGCGCCCCGAAAAGTGAATGGTGCGCTCCGCGGCTATCGTCAACGCGCCTTCCGTGATGCTTTCGCCCCAGCCAATTTCGTGGATGCGTTCGGCGGGAACGCCCCATTTCCTCAAATGCGCCGCCACACCGTAAGGGACGATGAAGCGCGTTTCCCGATCCTTCAAGGCTTCAATCGTCGCGTATTCCAAATGATCGTAATGGTCGTGGGTGATGAGCACGTAATCCAGCGGCGGCAGATCGGCGCGTTTGATGGGCGCGTCGACGAAGCGGCGCACGACGCCGGGCAGGGGCGCGGCATTGCCGAACACCGGATCGACCAGCAGACGCTTGCCTTCCAGTTCGATGATGAGCGCGGAATGTCCAAGCCAGTAGGCGGCAAGCGCCTCGGAGGGCGCGGCGAAGGAAGTATCGTCCAGCGCTACCTGCGGCAAGGCGAATCCGGGCCTGTGCGCATTGGGCAGGAAAAACCGTATCCAGCCCGAAGGCCCGCCGCCCGTGACGCGATCGGGATAGTACGGCAGGGGTTCGGGGTTTTGGAAGCGTCCATCCTGGTAATACGGCAATTTTTCATAGGCGGCGACTTCCGCCGCTTCCGGCGAATCGCCAATGACCCGCCACAGGCGACATCCGGCAACGACAAGCGGTATCGCCAAAAGCAACAGTGCCTTGAGGAAAATTCGCAGCGGTTTTCTGGACATGAAAGCGCTCCCTTGCGTCCTCCGGGGCGATGACGATCATCGCCCCGGAGGACGGCATCTAAACACATTTCGGGCGCGGCGAACAACCCCCGGAAAATCATGGGGCGCAGTGAAAAGGGGGGGAAGATGGCGCGCGCGCCGTGGGTTTTTCTGTCCTCTATTTCCCGACGGCGAGGAGCGTGGTGACGCAGCACACCCCAAATCATGCGTACGCCCACCGGGCAATCTTACGAAAACTTACATTGCCTCATAAAAAGCAGTTGTTTGGTGATCGGATACTTTGTTAAGCTGCGCGTCATTTCAGCTTTTCCTCTCTGGTCAAGGCGCATGGCGTTTCCTTCTTTCCTGTCGGCGTGTTTTTCGCGTTCGCACATGCTACGCCCGTTGGCGCTTTTTTCCTTGCTGTTGTTGGACGGCGGCTGCGCCATGCTGGCTTCCGCGCCGGATTTGAGCCAGCGGCAGGCGCGCGTGGAGGCGCCCGATACCTGGCGTCAGAGCGCGCCGCCCGCCGGTGATGAGGCCGGGCCGAAGGATTTGGCGCAATGGTGGCGCCGCCTGAATGACCCGCAGTTGAATACGCTGATCGAGCGCGGGCTGGATGGCGCGCTCGATGTGCGGGCAGCCCGGATTCGCCTGCGGCAGGCGCGCTTGAGCCGGGACGTGACGGCGGCGGGCTGGTGGCCTGGTTTGAATTTTTCCACCGGCGCCAACCGTTCGCCCGGCAACGGCAGCGTCACCCGCACCAACTACAATGCCGGGTTCGACGCCAGTTGGGAGCCGGATATCTTTGGCGGCGTCCGTCATGCCGTGGAAGGCGCCGAGCGCGATCTGGCGGCGCAGGCGGCGCGTCTCGATGATGTCCGGGTAACGCTGGCGGCGGAAATCGCCCGCAATTACGTCGAATATCGCGCCTATCAGGAACGCCTGCACATTGCCAGGAAGAACACGGCCAGCCAGGAAGAAACGCTTGCCATCACCCGCTGGCGCGCCGACGCGGGATTGGTGACGGAACTGGATGTCGAGCAGGCGAGCACCGCCCTGGAACAGACCCGTGCCTCGATTCCCACTCTGGAAAACGCGCTGACGGCGAGCCGCCACCGGCTGGACGTGCTCCTGGGCCTTGCGCCGGGTAGCCTCCATGCGGAACTGGAAGCGGCGCGTCCCTTGCCGGACGCGCCGGAAGCCATCGCCGTCGGCATTCCCACAGAAGCCCTGCGCCGCCGTCCGGACATGCGGGCGGCGGAACAAACCCTGCTGGCCGAAACAGCCCGTGTCAGAGAACGGGTCGCGGCGCGTTATCCCAATTTGCGCTTGTCTGGATCTTTCGGCTGGCAAGACGCCAGCTTCGCCGCCCTGGGCAACAGCAGCACCATTGTCCGCTCTCTGGCGGCCAGTCTGGCGGTGACGCTCTTTGACGGCGGGCGTATCCAGAACCAGATCGACATCCAGGATGCCGTACAGGAACAGGCGCTGGTCAGCTATGAGCAGACGCTCTTGACCGCGCTGGAAGACGTGGAAAATGCGCTTTCCTCCTATGCAGCCGGGCGGCAGCGGGAAATAAACCGTATTCGGGCCGCTCAGTCTTCCAGAAATGCCGCGGAAATCGCCAGCCAGATGTATCAAAGCGGTCTCGCCGATTTCCAGAAAGTGCTGGATACCCAGCGTTCCCTGTTGTCCAGCGAGGACAGTCTCGTTACCGCCAAAAGCGACATCCTGATTTCCATCATCCAGCTTTACAAGGCGCTGGGCGGCGGCTGGGAAGCCGCGCCGGAAGCCTCTCCCGAAACAACCTCTGGTCAATCACCATCATGAGCGCATTCAAACCCAATACCAATCCCCTGAAAAGCCTGCTCGACAGTCAACTCCGCGCAAAATCCTCTGGTTTTTTCAGGCGCTGGCGATGGGGTATCCTCGCGGCGGCGCTTCTGATCGCGCTTGTCGTCGGGCTGCGCGTCAGTGGTAATGGTTCCCAGACGATAAACTACATAACCGAAGAAGTCGTTTCCGGGCCGATTACTGTCACGGTTTCCGCCAGCGGCACCCTGGAGCCGACCCGCGCGGTCGATGTCGGCAGCGAACTTTCCGGCACGCTGGAATCCGTGCTGGCGCGCGAAAACGACCGGGTGACCAAGGGGCAGTTGCTGGCGCAGCTCGATACTTCCAAGCTGAGGGACAACGTGCTCAAATCCCAGGCGGCGGTCATCGCCGCCGAGGCCCATGTCGCCCAGATGGAAGCGACACTGGCGGAAAACCAGGCCAGCCTGGCGCGGATGCGTCAGGTCGCGGAGCTCTCCGGCGGCAAGGTGCCTGCCAAGACCGAACTGGACAGTGCCGAAGCCGCCGCCAAGCGAGCCGAAGCCAATCTGAAGAGCGCCCAGGCCGAAGTCGCCCAGGCCCAGGCCACACTGAAAACCGATCAGACCAATATCCGCAAGGCCACGATTACGTCGCCCGTCGATGGCGTCGTCCTCGTGCGCAAAGTGGAGCCGGGCCAGACCGTCGCCGCTTCCATGACCACGCCCGTGCTCTTCAATATCGCGGAGGACTTGACGCAGATGGAATTGCACGTGCATGTCGACGAGGCCGATGTCGCCCATGTCGAAGCGGGACAGGCGGCCAACTTCACCGTGGCAGCCTGGAGCAATCGCAAATTTCCGGCCAGCGTCGAACGGGTCGACCTGGGATCCACATTGACCGACAATGTGGTGACCTACACCACAGTACTCAATGTGACCAATGACGACCTGGCCTTGCGTCCCGGCATGACGGCTTCCGCCGAGATCATCACGGCGCAGCGCGATAATGCGCTTTTGGCGCCCAATGCCGCATTGCGCTTCAATCCTGCGCGCGAGGGCGCGAGCGGCCCCGGCGCATCTTCAGGTTTTCTTTCCCGCCTGATGCCGCGCATGCCGCGCCAGCAGCAGCGCAACGGCAATGGCGCTGGTACTCGACCAAGCAACGGCGAGGACAACAGCCGCGTCTGGATACTAGAAAACGGTCGACCGCGTCCGGTCTCCTTCAAGAGCGGCGTGAGCAACGGTCGTTATACGGAAGTACTGGAAGGCGAGCTGAAAGCGGGGATGCGCATCATCACCGATTACCAGGAAGTCCGTAAATGAGCGTATCGGAAGCGCCCACGGATATGGACAATGCGGAGGGCGGCGTTGCGCCAACAGGAACGGCAGCGTTCTTGATCGAATTTCAGGGCATCACCAAGACCTACGGTCAGGGCCAGACCGCTTTTTTGGCCTTGCGCGGCGTGGATTTGCGCATCCGTCCGGGGGAATTCCTGGCGATCATGGGGCCGAGCGGTTCGGGAAAATCCACGGCCATGAATATCCTGGGTTGCCTGGATACGCCCAGCGCCGGTGCCTATCTGTTTCAAGGAACGCACGTCGAGCATCTCGACCGCAACCAGCGCGCCTTGCTGCGGCGGCATTACCTGGGATTCGTGTTCCAGGGCTTCAACCTCCTGGCCCGCACATCGGCGCAGGAAAACGTGGAACTGCCGCTCCTCTACCGGGGTGAAGCGCCGGAAAAACGCCATCAGGCCGCCCGCGCCGCCTTGGCGCTGGTCGGGCTTTCCGGCTGGGAACACCACACGTCTGCAGAACTCTCCGGCGGCCAGCAGCAACGGGTCGCCATCGCGCGCGCCATCGTGACCCAGCCGCTGGTGCTGCTGGCCGATGAGCCGACCGGCAACCTGGACAGCAAGCGCAGTCACGAAATCATGGAACTTCTGGTGCGCCTGAACCAGGAACAGCAGATTACCGTACTCATGGTGACGCACGAGCCGGACATGGCAAAATACGCCAATCGCATTGTACATTTTGTAGACGGCGTTGTCTCCAGCGATTCCGGAGAGGAGACGCCAGCATGTTCCTGAACACCCTTTTGCTGGCCTTGCGCGAAATTCGCCGCAATCTGATGCGTTCTTTTTTGACCATCCTGGGGATCGTCATCGGCGTCGCGGCGGTGATTACCATGGTCACATTGGGGAATGGCGCGACCCGCGCGGTGGCCGAGCAGATTTCCAGTCTGGGAAGCAATCTCTTGATCCTGCGTCCCGGCCAGCGTCTGGGGCCGGGAAGGGACGGCGTCAGCGTGCCCCGGTTTCGCATTGCCGACGCGGAAGCCATTTCGGCGCAGATCGCCTCGCTGCAAGCGGTCGCGCCGGTGGTCAACAGCGGCGCGACCCTGGTGGCGGGCAACGAAAACTGGTCGTCAGCCATCAACGGCACGACCAACGACTATCTTGTCGCCGGCAACTGGACGCTGGCGACGGGCCGCCCCTTTTCGGAAGACGAGGAAAAGCTGGGACGCGCCGTGTGCATCATCGGCGAGACGGTGCGCGCCAAACTCTTCAGCCAGCAAAACCCGATTGGCAGCCCATTGCGCGTGAAGAATTTTTCCTGCGAAATCATCGGGCTGCTGGCGAGCAAGGGACAGGGCGCGATGGGCATGGATCAGGACGACATGGTGATGATCCCCATCCGCACCGCGCAACGCCGTTTCACGGGCAACCAGAACGTGTCGACCATCATGGTTTCCATGAAGGACGGCGCGGATTCCGCGCGGGTGATCGCGCAGATCGGCGATTTGATGCGGGAACGCCGAAAACTGGCCGACCATGAAGAGGACAATTTCAATATCCAGGACACGAAGCAAATCGCGCAGACCCTTTCCGGCGCCATCGGTACGCTGACCACCATGTTCGGCGCGGTGGCGGCGGTCAGCCTCCTGGTGGGCGGCATCGGCATCATGAACATCATGCTGGTGTCGGTGACGGAACGCACGCGCGAAATCGGCATCCGCCTGGCCATCGGCGCGCTGGAGCACGAGGTGCTGCTGCAATTCCTGATCGAAGCGGTGGCGCTTTCCGCCTTCGGCGGCTTGGTCGGCATCATCCTGGCGCTGATCGCCTGCCCGTTCCTGGCCAACCTGATGCAGGTGCCGTTTCTCTTCGACCCGTCCATCAACTTCTTGTCTTTCGGCTTTTCCGCCGCCATTGGCGTCATCTTCGGCTACATGCCCGCCCGCAAGGCCGCGAGCCTGGATCCGATCGAGGCGCTGCGGCATGAATAGAAGGTATCGGCAGAGCAAAAATTAGCGACAGCCCTTCAGGGCTGTCGGTCCAACTCCATTGGGAAGGGGTTTCTCTCCCCTCGAGAATGGCTACGGTTGAGACCCCGGCCGCGGCCGGGTCTCAACCTTCGCGCCTTTCTTACGGGCAGGGTTTCAAACCGGAGTTGTTTTACGATGATTATTTATCTACGGACAACCATGAAAGTGTCGCATTCCGGGCGGTTCAATCCAATTCCATAAGGCCAACCTCCGCTGCACTTCTGCGAACATTTATGACTTGGGCATTATGCCTTCCCCAGCACCGCCCGCAAGAACTTCCCCGTATAACTCCCCTTCATCTTCGCAACCTCTTCCGGTGTGCCTGCGGCAATAATGCGCCCTCCGCCGTCGCCGCCCTCCGGCCCCAGATCAATTACCCAATCGGCGGTCTTGATGACATCCAGGTTATGCTCGATCACCGCCACGGTATTTCCATGTTCCACCAACCGGTGCAGCACGGAAAGCAGCATTTCGATGTCGGCGAAATGCAGTCCCGTCGTCGGCTCGTCGAGGATGTAG
>JAIRLE010000054.1 GCA_031259605.1 Zoogloeaceae bacterium | reverse complement strand
TCCCTTCAGAGTATAGGCGCCAATTACGTCATCGTTGGGGGATCCGCTGGAGATAAACACCGCGTTAATTTCCACATCGCCATTATTCGCCACAAAGCCGCCGTAGATTTTCGAGCTATGGTTTATGTCGTCTATTACAGTACTTCCGCCATCTACATATACCTTATTGTCGTATACCCTGCCATTGGAGGCCGCGCCTCCGGCCACGGTATTAGCGATGCCGCCAGGCAGGAGGTTGACTACGCCGCCAGTTACCTCAGGATAGGTAAGGATGGGGGAGCCAGCGTCGATTATGGAGGGATTTGCTGTTGTGTCTGTGTCGATGTCCGTGACCGCCACCGCGGTCGCGGGCGACAAGGCCGCGAGGCCGAAGGCGAGACACAGGGCGATGAGATGGAAAGCGCGGCGGCGCGGGGCGCGAAGCGGGGGGCGGTTACGGACAGGGGAGGATGTTCCGGTCATGGTTCGCCTCCGGGAATTTTTGGGGGTAAAGGAAAAGCCCCCCTTCCTCTGCGCGAGGGAAGGAGGGGCCGAAAATGCGGCAGGAAGGAAACGCGCAAAGGCGCGTTTCCCTAGAGGAAAATGCGCGAGAGCGTAGGAGTTGCGGGGGGGGGGCAGCAATAATCAGGCCAGAACCGTTGTTTTTGGCCTGTTCATCTGACTCTTTTCCGAGTCCGGACGTGATGTTCACCCCTTTTTTCATGCCCACCCCTGTGCGGGAAAGGAAAACCGGCCCCGGCGCTGCCGGACAGCCGTGCATACACCTGTATGCGGCTGTATTCTGTCCGATAACGGCGCGACGGTCAAGATTTTCAAAAAAAATATCGCGCAAGGGCTTTGTTCTCCCGTCAACCGACAGCGCCATCGCCGCGGACGGCAATCCGGCAATGGAGAGCCGCGTCACCTCCGGTTTCCTGACGAGCCTTGGTCCGTTCCTTGGGCAAAACCCGGCCAAACATCGCCGCGCACAGCGAGCGCCAGCGTTTCAGTTCCGCCCTGTCGCCGAGAGGCAGTCCGGCCAGAGCTTTCCATACCGGCAGCCGGTCGGAATAGAGCTTATCGGCCACCCGGTTCGCCAATTCGGGGAAGTCCAGGTTCCGTCCTGTCCGCTCAATGCTCTTGCGGGTTTTGCTCCCGTTATAAAGTTCAAACTTGTCCGCTTCCCCGAAGTAGAGATTCCGGCAGACATGGACCAGAGCATCGGGAAAAACGCCCAGGAAGGAACGCAAAAGTTCCACCGAATCAAGCTGCCGGTTGATGACCCAAAAGGCCGTCAGATCACGTTGCGGTTCCGTCAGGGTTTCCTTGAGCGTGGTCCCGTATTTTTCCATGCCCGCATTGCTCCGGGCGGCTGAATTGATGACCGCGATATGGCCGGGATAAGCATGAACAGGTTCTTGCAGCAGAATTTAGCGATTTTTCCGCACGATTCGCTCCATTTTGTCTCCTGATATTCCGTCCGATTCCTGTTGCCGCCTCTGTCAAGCGTAGATGGAAAGGCGGTTTTGCTGTCCAGCCTCGCTGCCGGACATGTCCTGATAGGCGTGGGTGGCGGTACTGGCGCGGGGGTTGGCATTTTCTTCCGCGGCGCGTTGCTCTTCCTGCCGGTTTTGGGCAATTTCCTGTTGGGCGCGGATTTCCATTTGCGTGGCGGCGGCGGCAACGCTGCGATCCTGCGGCGAAGGGTCGGCGGGCGCCAGCGCGGCGGCGCGGATGCGGCGGGCGCGTATCAAGGTTTCTTCCGGCGTCCTGCCTTCGGAGGTGTCGATGCCGACTTCGCCCGCTACCGCATAGCGTTGACCATCCGGCCCCTGTTGATATTCGTAGCGCGCGCCGGAAGTGATCAGCTCGCCGCCCGCCGCCATGTGCGCCATTTCATGTTGGCGCACCTTGCGGTCTATGGCGGCAAGCTCGGTGACTTCGCGTTGTTCTTCTTCTGAAAGCGCCTCGCCATTGGGTTTTTTGGCGGCGTCCGGCGTGTTTTCCGGCTGTTTTTCTTCCGTGCGCCGCGCGCCTTCCAAAGCGTTTGCCTGCTCAGTTCGTTCAGGCCGCGCCGTTTTTTGCCTTTCTCCCGAGCCTTCAATCTGTACGACATAGCTGACTTCCTGGCGCGCCGCCGCGTTGTCGCCCGCTGGCGCAGATGCCTGTCCGCCGCCCGGCGTGTAGGGCGGGACAAAAAAGGGGGAAAAGGAAATGGCGGAAAGCATGACGCGGCGGAAATTCTTTTATGGAGGAGCCTTTGATTTTAGGCAAACCTTGGGCAATTCAAAGGGTTTGTAACAACTCCCGCGCGTGTTGCCGGGTGGTGGCGGTGATGTCCACGCCACCCAACATGCGGGCGATTTCTTCTACACGGGCATCGCCGGACAAGGCATTGATGCGGCTTTCGACGATGCCTGCGGCGGCGGTCTTGCTGACCTGCCAATGCCAATCGGCGCGGGCGGCAACCTGGGGCAGGTGGGTGACGCAGAGCACCTGACGCGTCTTGCCCAACTGGCACAGCAGTCGACCGACGATTTCCGCGACGCCGCCGCCG
Source organism: Zoogloeaceae bacterium (assembly GCA_031259605.1). Classification (GTDB taxonomy): domain Bacteria; phylum Pseudomonadota; class Gammaproteobacteria; order Burkholderiales; family Rhodocyclaceae; genus Azovibrio. The sequence continues at coordinate 9,827 of JAIRLE010000054.1, read as the reverse complement.
ATGCCGACATCGACTTCATCGAAAATCAGCGTCGGCACGGCCGCCGTTTGCGAGGCGACCACCTGCAAGGCCAGGCTGATGCGAGAAAGCTCGCCGCCGGAGGCCACTCTGGACAGGGGACGCGCCTCATCGTCCGCCAGGCCGGAAACACGAAATTCCACCTGTTCCGCGCCATTTGCCGAACCTTCCGCGCCGTCGCGCAAGGGCGGCAAGGCCACAGTGAACCGCCCGGAAGCCAGCGCCAGTTGCCGCATTTTCTCGCTCACCGCCGCACCCAATGCCGAGGCGGTTTGCGCGCGCCCGGCGCTGAGGCGTGCCGCCAGCACCCGGTAAGCCTCGCGCGCCACCTGCGTTTCGGCGCTCAGTGTGCCCACATCGGCGACACGCTCCAGTTCGGCGAAACGTTGCCGCAGACGCGCCAGGCATTCCGGCAGCGCCGTTATTTCCACGCGATGCTTGCGGGCGAGATGCAGGATGGCCTCCTGGCGCGCCTCGACTTCCCGGAGACGTTCCGGTTCCAGTTCCACCCGACCGGCGTAGCGGCGCATCAGGGAGATGATTTCAGAAATTTCCGCCTGCGCGGAGACCAGGAGATCAAGACCCCCGACCAGCGTCGCGTCCACCGCCGCCATGTCGTCCAGACGCGCGTGCGCGGCGGCGAGCAGGTTTTCACACGCGCCCTCGCCTTCGGCCAGCGCGGCAAGGATATGTTGCGCGCCTTCGATCAGGCTGGCGGCATGTGCCAGACGCCGCTGTTCAACCTCCAGTTCCGGCCATTCGCCCGCGCGAAAATCGATCTCTTCCAGTTCGCGGATTTGCCAGGAGAGCATATCGCGTTCCTGCAAACTGGCGGCGCTGCCCGCTTTTGCCGCCGCCAGCGTCTTGGACAGTTGCTGGTACGCTCTCCAGGCGGCGGCGACTTCCTGCGCCAGCGCGGTCAATTGCCCGTGGCTATCCAGCAGCGCCCGTTGCGCTTCGGCGCGCAGCAGGGACTGGTGCGCGTGTTGGCCGTGGATATCGACCAGGAATTCGCCCACGCCGCGCAACTGCTGCGCGCTGGCGGGGCTGCCGTTGATGTAGGCGCGCGAGCGTCCGCCTGTTTCCACCACGCGGCGCAGGAGGAGTTCCTCGTCTTCGGCAAAATCCTGTGCGGCAAGCCAGGCGCGGACTTCAGGCAAGCGCGCCAGATCGAAGGTGGCGGAAACTTCCGTTTTTTCCTTGCCGCCGCGGACGACGCCGGGATCGGCGCGTTCGCCCAGCGCCAGCGCCAACGCGTCGATCAGGATGGATTTGCCCGCGCCGGTTTCTCCGGTGAGCGCGCCGAAACCGGCGGAAAATTCCAGTTCCAGGTGGTCAACGATGACAAAATCGCGGACAGAGAGGCGCTGCAACATGATCGAATCAGGAATCCGTCTTCTTGCGGCAGGCGGCGCTTTCTTCTTCCGTGGGGCGTTCGCCCCAATGGAGCTTCTGGCGCAGCATGGAAAAATAGCTGTAGCCCGGCGGATGCAAGAAGCAGATTGAATACTCGGAACGTCGCAGGCGAATGGCGTCGCCGCGATTGAGGTTCAGCGTCACCTGACCATCGAAGTGCGCGCGCGCGTCGTCGGCGTGGGTGACGACAATCTCGATTTCCACATGGTCATCGACCAGCACTGGACGATTGGTGAGCGCGTGCGGGCAAAGCGGCACCAGCGCGATACCGGTCAGCGCCGGATGCAGAATCGGGCCGTTGGCGGAAAGCGCGTAGGCGGTGGAGCCGGTTGGCGTCGACACAATCAAGCCGTCGGCGCGTTGCTTGTAGATGAATTCGCCGTCGATGAACAGTTCGCATTCGATCATCCGTCCCGTCGCGCCCTTGTCGATGACAATGTCGTTCAACGCCAGGTTGCTGGCGATTTCCCGCCGCGCGCGGATGATTTCCGCGTCGAGCAGCATGCGCGTTTCCGGCTGGAACTGTCCGTCCAAGAGCGCGTCCATTGCGGGCAGCATGTCGTGGCGGGCGATGTCGGTCATGAAGCCCAGGCGTCCCTGGTTGACGCCGACCAGCGGTACGCTGTAGCGCGCCAGCCGCCGCGCCGCGTTCAGCATGGTGCCGTCGCCGCCGACCACAATCGCCATGTCGGCGTGCGCGCCGATGTCCATGAAGCCGCACACCATCCAGCGGGAAAGTTCGTCGGGACGCCCCATGTGTTCGGCGGTTTCCCGTTCGATGAATACCGAGACGCCGCGTTCCTGCAAATGGGCGGCCAGGGCGATCAGGGCGTCACTGACCTTGCGGCTCTGGTATTTGCCGATGATGGCGATGGTGCGCGGCTGGCGCAAGGCATGCATTGGAAAGCTCATGAGGCGCATTTAAGCACAATCGGCGGACGGATGACAGAGGAGAGGATCGGGGCAATCGCATGAACGCCCGTTTTTTCCCTCGCCTGCCGCGCTGGAGAGGGTGGCGCTTCAGCGCCGGGAGAGGGGGGAGCAACTCCCGGCGCCCTGTTCCAGACGCCTTGATTTTTGCGGCTGCGCGGGCTGAAAATACGATGACGAGATTCATGACAAATCCGGTGCGCGCCAAGACAAAATGCCGATGCCTTATAACGGCACGTATATCTTCGTGTCTCGCCTCTTTCCGCCCAGGATTGCGCCTGTCGTCTATCGGGGCGGCACGAAGCCGGGGAGTTGTTCCGCGCCCGGACCGAAGAAGTGGCTGCTCACCTGTTCCGTCAGGTATTTGCGGTGTTCGGGATCGGCCATGTTCAGGCGGTTTTCGTTGATGATCATGGTTTGCAGGCGTATCCACTGTTGCCAGGCGTCTTTGGAGACCTGCTCGAAAATCCTTTGACCGAGCGCTCCAGGCAGAGGCGGGAAATCCAGTCCTTCGGCTTCGACGCCGAGCTTGATGCAGTTTACGGTTCTTGTCATGCGGGATCTCCGGTAGGATTTGGTGCAAAGCGAAATTATAGCGACTTGACCAATACCTTGGAGCGACGCTGCAAGTTGTACATCTGGCGTTTTTGCGCGGGCAGGGAGTCGATGTCCTCGAGATGAAAGCCGCGTTCGATGAACCAATGCACGGCGCGGGTGGTCAGTACGAACAGCCGGTTGACGTCGGCGGCGCGCGCACGGCTCTGGATGCGTTCGACCAGTTGTTCGCCATAGCCCCAACCGCGTTGCGCCGCATCCACCGCCAGACAGGCAAGTTCGGCGACGCCCGCGCCATAGTCATACAGCGCGGCGCAGCCCACGGCCATGTTGTCGTGCTCGATGATGGAAAATTTTTCGATTTCGCGTTCCAGGAGTTCGCGCGGACGATGTACCAGAACGCCTTCCGCCTCCAGCGGTTCGATGAGCGCGATGAGCGCGCCGATGTCGTCGGCGCGGGCTTCGCGGATGCGCTCCAGCGATTCGCGCGAGATGACGGTGCCAATGCCTTCGCGGGAAAAGAATTCCTGCAACAGCGCGCCATCCTGCGCATAACCGATCAGGTGCGCCCGTCCCACGCCCTGGCGGCTGGCGCGCACGGCGCAGGGCAGGCTGCGGCGGATGTCCGGGGAAAGCCAGCCAGCGTCGTTCATCGCCTGGGCGGCGTCGGCGGTAAGTTCGTCCAGCAGATGCCCTTCCTGGTCGCTGACGCCCTGGCTGTCCGTGAGAAACACCAGTTTGTCGGCCATCAAGGCCACGGCGACGGCTTCGGCGACCTCTTCCATCCGCAGGTTGAAAATCTCACCGGTCGGCGATGCGCCCTGACAGGAAAGCAACACGATATTGCCTAATTGCAGCTGCGCTTTCAGTCCCTCCGCATCCACCTTGCGTACCATGCCGCTGTATTGCAAATCCACGCCGTCGAGTACGCCCAGCGGCCGGGCGGTGATGAAGTTGCCGCCAATGACGCGAATCCGGCTGCCCGCCATCGGCGTATTGGGCAGCCCCTGCGAGAGCAGGGCTTCGATTTCAAGATAGACGCTGCCGACGGCATCCACCACGCAATCGAGCGTGGCGGCGTCCGTGATGCGATAGCCGCCGTGATGGCGGGATTCCAACCCCTTCTCGCGCAATTCTTCCTCGATTTGCGGCCGCGCGCCATGCACCAGCACCAGACGTATCCCCAGACTCGCCAGCAAATTCACGTCGTAGGCCAGCGTCCTGGCCAGTGGCCCGGCAATGGCCTTGCCGCCAAAGGCCAGCACGAAGGTCTTGCCGCGAAAGGCATTGACATAGGGCGTCACCTGGCGAAACCAAGCGACGAATCCGGCCAGATCGGCAACCGCCCTTTCCGCCGCGCTTTCCGCGTTGGCGCTGTTTTCCTGATGTTCGCCCATGAGTTTTTTCACTGTTTCTTGTCTTTTTTCTCGTCTGTTTTCCTGACGATCTTTTCCTCTGGCGCCGCCTCCGCTGCCGCCGGACTAACGACTTGCAGCACTTCTTCCAGGCGCTCGCATACCGTTTCCAGCACCTTGACCCGCGCGAAATTCTTGTCCTCGGCCTCGATCAGCGTCCATGGCGCGGCACCGGTGCTGGTGCGATCCACCATGTCGCAGACCGCCCGGTGGTAGGCATCCCATTTTTCGCGGTTGCGCCAATCCTCGTCGGTGATTTTGTAGCGCTTGAAGGCAATCTGCTCGCGTTCCTTGAAACGGCGCAACTGTTCTTCCTTGCTGATTTGCAGCCAGAACTTGACGATGATGACGCCATCCGCCGAAAGCTCATGCTCGAAATCGTTGATTTCGGCGTAAGCGCGCAACCAGTCGGCTTCCGAACAAAAACCTTCCACCCGCTCGACCAGCACCCGGCCATACCAGGTGCGATCGAAAATGGTGATGCGGCCATTTCTGGGGATGCGCCGCCAGAAACGCCACAGATAGGGTTGCGCCCGTTCCTCCTCGGTCGGCGCGGCAACGGGAACAATCTGGTACTGGCGCGCGTCGAGCGCGGCGACCAGACGCCGGATGCTGCCGCCCTTGCCTGCCGCGTCCTGGCCTTCAAAAGCCAGCACCAGCGAATGTTTCTTGAATTCCGGCGAACGCGCCAATTCCGAGAGCCGCCCCTGGGCGCGCGCCAGGCGCAATTCATATTTCGGTTTCTCGATCTGCTGCGTCAGATCGAGCGCGGTCAACACGTCCAGCGTATCGATTTTATGGGTGATCGGCGGCGCGACCGGATAATGCCGCTCATGCTGCTCGGCCAGCCGTTGTTGCAGCGCATCCAGCACCATCTTGCCGACGGTGAGCGAGCGATAGCGATCGTCCGTGCCTTCCACCACAATCCACGGCGCCCAGGGCGTATTGGTCATGCGCAGAAGGTGAGAAGCGACTTCCTGCAACTGCCCGTAGGTTTTCAGCCGTTCCCAGCTTTCCTTGGTTACGCGCCAGGCGGTGCGCGGGTCTTTTTCCAGACTGCGCAGCCGCCTTTTTTGTCCTTCGCGCGAAAGATGGAACCAGAATTTCAGCACCAGCGCGCCTTCATTGGCGAGCATGGCTTCAAAGCGGTTAAACTGGTCGATGCGCTGATCGAAGAGCGCCTGGTCGATTTCGCCGGAAATGCGCCGGGCGATGGGCAGCGAATACCAGGAACCGGAAAATACATAGATCCAGCCCTTGGGCGGCAAGGCTTGCCAGTAACGCCACATGAAAGGCCGCTCGGATTCCTCGTCGCTGGGGTCGGTGAAGGTCTGGGTGGAAAGATAACGCGGATCCATCCAGTCGTAGAGATCGTGGATGGTCTCGCTCTTGCCCGCGCCATCGACGCCGCTGATCAGGATGATGACCGGAAAACCGCATTTCTCGCGCAACTCGAACTGCGCTTCCAGCAAGTCGGCGCGCAGGCGCGTCACTTCTTCCTTGAAGGTCTTCTTGTCGATCACATGTCCCAGTTCCGCCGCCTCAAACATGCTGGCTCCTTTCGCGCAAAAAATTCTGAATGCTTTTTTGGACGTCATTCCGGCAAGTCCGGCGCGACACCGTTTTCCGGACTATTGGCCGCGCTTTTCCTGCATCAACTGGAGGTAGCGGCGGCGATCTTCGGCGTATTTGGCGCGGATTAGCTCCAGTTCCTTCTGCTTGGCGGCCAGAAGCGAGTTTTGCGCCTTGATGGTGCTTTCCTCGTTGCGTATCTGCCGGACCAGATCGGCGGGAATCTTGCTTTTGGCGTAGAACTCGGCTTCGCTGTCCAGCGCGCTCCTGCGTTTGCGCGCGGCGGCAATCAGATCGCTGGCGTTCTTGATGGCAAGATTGACGCCTTCCTCGCTGCGCGCCTGCATCCGGTCGATGTCCGCCACGTCGGCATAGGTTTCCAGCAGGGCGCGATCCTTGCGATCTTGAATGCGGCGGAGATTGATGTCTTGCAGTTCCTTCTGCGTCGGTTCCGCCGCCACTTCTTTTTCCGGCGTATTCATGCGCGCGCTGACTTCGCGGATCAGGAGTCCCTGGCGGTTGTAAATCTTCAGCGCCCGTCCGTTGCATTGCGGCGGCAGCACGTCGCCGCAGGCCAGTTGCCCGGTCTCGTCGTTGCAGCAGATGTTTTCGTTATTGGCGGCGAACGCGGACGCGCAGCCCAGAAGAACAAGGCTGGACAGAAAAAGACGAAAATCGGTTGGACGAATCATCGAAGCGGACTCCCATAACGCTGCCGATAGACGCGCACTGCGGCAGCATGGTCGGCAAATTCCGGATGATGCCGTAAAAACCCCAGCAAATGATCGAGGCTGGCGATGGCAATGACCGGCAGACCGTAGTTTGCCTCAATTTCCTGCGTAGCGAAACGATCGTCTTGCCCGCGCTCCATGCGATCCAGCGCAATGGCGACGCCCGCGGGTTCCGCGCCCGCCGCGCGGATGATGTCTACGGATTCGCGCACCGAATTCCCTGCGGAAATCACATCGTCGACGATCAACACCCGTCCCGCCAGCGGCGCTCCCACCAGCAATCCGCCTTCGCCGTGATCCTTGGCTTCCTTGCGATTGTAGGCGAACGGCAGGTCGCGCCCATGTTCGGCAAAGGCCAGCGCGATGCCGGTCGCCAGCGGAATCCCCTTGTAGGCGGAGCCGAAGAGCATGTCGAAGGCAAGGCCATCGGTTTCGATGGCCTGAACGTAGAATTGACACAGGCGGCGCAGGGACGCGCCATGAGCGAACAGTCCGGCATTGAAAAAATAAGGCGACAAACGCCCTGCCTTGGTTGTAAATTCGCCAAAGCGCAGAACTCGCCGTTCAACCGCAAATTCAATGAATGACAATCGAAAGTCCATGGCGTGCCGGGCAGCGGATGTCGCTCTGAAAGGTTTCCAATGTTACGCATTATCTCCCTGAATCTCAACGGCATTCGGTCCGCGTGGAAGAAGGGTGCCGAAGACTGGCTGCGCGGCAGCAAGGCCGATGTCATCGCCTTCCAGGAACTGAAGGCGCAGGAAAACGACCTGACGCCCGCCATGTCCGTGCCGCAGGGCTACCACGCCGCCTTTCATTTTGCCCGGAAAAAGGGCTACAGCGGCGTCGGCCTGTGGTGCCGTGAACCGCCATTGGCGCTGACGCGCGGGTTCGGCGTTGCCGAGTTCGATGCCGAGGGGCGTTATCTGCGCGCGGACTTTGCGGATTTTTCGGTCATCTCGCTGTATCTGCCTTCCGGTTCGGCCTCGCCGGAACGGCAAGCGGCCAAGTTTCGTTTCCTCGCGACGTTTTTTCCGCATTTGCAAGCGCTCATGGCAAAAGGGCGCGCGCTGGTGCTGTGTGGCGATTGGAACATCGCCCACCGGGAAATCGATCTGAAAAACTGGAAAGGCAACCAGAAGAATTCCGGTTTCCTGCCCGAAGAACGCGCCTGGTTTTCGCGCATGCTGGACGAACTGGGCTGGGTGGATGTCTATCGCCGCTTATACCCGGAAGCCGGCGAGGACGCCTATACCTGGTGGTCGAACCGGGGGCGCGCGTGGGAAAACAATGTCGGCTGGCGCATCGATTACCAGATTGCCACGCCGGATTTCGCCGCGTCTGCCACAACCGGAAGCGTATATAAGGAAAAACGCTTTTCCGATCACGCGCCGCTCATCGTCGATTATCGGCGTTTACGCTAAACTTGCCGCCTCCTTTTTCGTTTTCGCCGCCTGTCATGAACCCTGTTGCCGCTTCCATTCCCGGTCGAATGCGTCTGCGCCTGGCCTCCGGCCTGCCCGGTCTCGTGGAGCGCCTGTTGGCGCTGGACGCCTCCTGCCGCACGGAGTCGCATCCGCATAGCGGCAGCCTGCTGCTGTTTTACGATCCGTCGCGCCTGCCGCAAGCGGCGGCGGAAGCGGCAGTCAGGCGTCTGCTGACGCCCGCCGCCATACCAGGGGAAAACGCAACCACTCCGGCGCGGCAGCGGCATTACACGCGGGCATCGCTCACGCTCAACCGTTACGCCAAATACGGCATGTTGGCGGGGCTGGGCGCGTCACTGGCGTATGCCGCCATCGGTTCCACGCGCGCCCATGCGTGGACGGGCGCAGTGTTCATCGCCTGTCTGGGCGCGCATCTGGCGGTGCACCGGCATCGCCTGGTCGCCTGATGGCGACCGCTGACGCCGAACTTGCGGCGTTCTTTTCCGGCATTGCGATCGCGCACCAGATTCCTGGTCGCGTTCGCCTGAAACTGCTGCGCCTGCCGGAATTCTTACACGCAAGACTGGATGCGCCTGCCTTGACGCGGTTTTTTGCCGGCCTGCGCCAGATTCCCGGCATTACCCAGGTCAAGCTGAATCCGCTGGCGCGCTCCTGCACCATCACCTACACGCCTTCCCGGTTGCCCGATCACGTCTGGCGCGAGGCGATCGGCGCGCCGGGCAACCTTTCGCCAGCGACGCGAGACTTTCTCGCCAAATTGCGGCAGAACTATCTGGAAAGCCAGACCAGCGAAACGAGAACGCCCCTTGGCTAAGCGCCTGTTCATGGTCTCCAGGGGTTTCCTTCGCCCGCTCGCGGGAGAGGGGCGGCGGTTCATCCCTGAACCGTATTTTCCGGGGTGAATCGTCCCCTCATCCGGGGAAGAAGGAAAACCAAGCGCTTCCCACGGCAATCCGAGACAGAGCCGGTTCTAGGTGCCGTGTAGCGGCGGATTGCCGTTCAGGGCGTTGCGGACGACGGCGCGGGGCGCAGACGGCTCAGCAGCCGGTCAAGGATGGGCGGCGGCCAGTCCATGGCGTCGAGCAGGTTCTTGATGGACAACCCCAGTTCGGTATCACCCTCGATGCTCAGTTGGCGCTTGAAAAACAGGGTATCCGGATCGTCCTGGCGGGTGAGCAGGCGCAGGTAGGCGTGGAGTTCGCCGCGAAAGGTCACATCCACGGAAGCATCCGCGTCCTTGCGCCAGATTGGACAAAAGCGACTGGAAAGACAGGCAAACAGCGCCTCCGTGCCGCCATCTTCCACCACCACGCGAAAGGTATGCCCGGCGCAGAGCGAAAGCGCATCTTCCGGCAGGATTTTCAGACGCAAGGCACTGTTCAGGACAAGACAAAGCGACAAAGCATGCGGCCACTGCGGCAAGCGCTGGTTGACCCGGCGCACAACTTCCGGCAAATGAAATTCCGGGATGTTTGGCAAGGAAGAAATGCAAGTCATGGCAAGACGCTCCGGTTGCGAAGACCACATTCTAGCCCCTGCGCCCGACGCCTGCACCTGCGGCGTAGACTGTGTTACAGGACTTTTGGGCGCGCCGGGGCATCTCGCGCTAACGCGCACACTGAGGGGATAAGCTGCCGGATGGTTGAGCATTTGAAGAAGCGTTTTGTGGAAGAAGGACTGGAAGCCGCGCTTGGACGTAAGCCAAGGCAGAAGCCGCCGAGGGAAGTCCGGTTTGACGGGGC
>JAIRLE010000033.1 GCA_031259605.1 Zoogloeaceae bacterium | reverse complement strand
AACTTCCGGCAGTGGGTGCAGGTCAGGACGCCGGAGTTCAAGGAGTGGTTCGGGGATTGGCAGGCAGCGCATGGTGTGCAGAAGTTGGGCGACATGAAGCCCGCCAACCTGGACAACGTGAAGCCCGCCGCCGACCAGAAGGCAGTGGAGGCGTTGTTCAAGGGATTCGGGGAGGTGGAGAACCTGGAAGACGGGCGGGCGATCACGTTCCCGGTGAGCATGGCCGGGAAGATTCTGCGGCACAAGGGATTCGACATGAAGCGGATTGCCGGAGCGCTCGACCGGCTGTTTGCGGGTGCTGTGCCCATGAATTCAGAGATTGAGGAGGCGCGGGAAGGGCGCAAAGACCATACCAGCAATACTTACGCCTATCATGACTACGTAACGAAATTTGAGCATGGCGGCAAGACGTACTACATCCGCTTCACGGCGCAGCAGATGAAAGCCAGAGGGGACAAACCGGGGGAAAGCCTTGCGCATTCCGCGTTTGTGTCTGATGTGAGTATCTATCAGGCAAATGAAAAAGGCGGGGTACTTATACAGCCAGCTTCCGGGTTATTGACCCGTGCTCACTCTGATGCCTCGCCTTCTGATACCAAGTTAGCACAATGGATGAAGAAAGGCAAGTCTCCCGTCTCCACGAACATTGACCCGGAAACCGGTGAGCCGACAGCGGACGTGCTGGCTTCCGACGACGCGCCACGCTTCTCCGTCGCTTCCGGCAAGAAGCCTTCCGCATGGACAGTGGATGCTCCCGCCAGCGCCGTGGCGCAAGCCTTCGACAATGTGCGCTATCAGTTTCAGGACAAGTACATCGATCTGGACAGGATCATCCGCGCCATCAAGAAGGCGGGCGGCACCGTCCGCGACCATTTCAACGCCTACATCGCCGAAACCCTGATGCACGGGCGCATCGCCAATTCCACCAAACGCTTCCATGAGGACGAACTCACGCCCATCCTCGAAGACATGAAAAAGAGCGGCATCGACATCCGCGACATGGAAGAATTCCTTCACGCCCGTCACGCCAAGGAACGCAACCGGGAAATGGCAAAGCTGCATCCGACACAAGCGGAAATCGACGCGCGCCTTGCGCAACTGGCGCAGCAGATTCAGGACATCTCCACCAGGGGAAGCGCCGCCGAAAAGAAACTGCTGCCCGGTCTGAACGAAGAACAGGCCAGACTGCACAACACGCCCGCATGGACAGGCACCCTCGAAGACAGGAACCGGCTTTCCGGCATGAGCGACAAGGAAGCGGATGACATCATCGACGCGGTGAAGAAGAGAAAGGGCGCGCTGAACTACGGCAGAATCGCCGACAACATCGACAGGATGATCGCCGTCACCCGCGCCGGGATGCAAGCCTACGGACTGGAAACGGCGGACACCATCAACAATCTTTCCACCACGTACCGCCACTACGTGCCGCTGATGCGCAACATGGACGAAAGCGACCTGCTGGGCGGCGGAATGCGCGGCGGCGGGCGCGGCTCCATGCTCAAGTCGGCAACCGGCTCGCTGCGCGAAGTGGAGAACATCTTCGCCAATATCGTCTGGCAGCGGGAAGAACTGATCGCGCGCGGCGAAAAGAACCGCGTGAAACAGTCGCTCCTCGGTCTGGTCACGGAAAACCCCAACGCCGGATTCTGGTCGGTCATCAATCCGCGCATGAGCGTCCAGAGCATCCGCGCGGAACTGCTGAAACAGGGGTCTGACGCGCAAATGGTCAATGATATGGTCGGCACCATGACGACGACGACCGTGGATCGCGTCACGGGCATTGCCCGCACCCGCTTGAATCCCCTGCTCGCCAATCTGGAAAACGTGATCTCCGCGCGGGTAAACGGCGAGGAACGGCTGATTGTCCTCTCCAGAAAGCACGACGCGACGGTACGACTGGCGCAAACCATGCGGAACGAAGAACGCGCCTGGTTCCCTTCCGGCAAGGCTCTGGGCACAATCGGCGCGATTACCCGCTACATCGCGGCAATGGCGACACAGTACAACCCGGTATTCGGCTTCACCAATTTCACCCGCGACGTGCAGGAAGCCATGCTCAACCTTGCGAACACAGAAATCGCGGGCAGGCAAAAGGAAGTCGCAAAGGGCGTCAGAGCCGCTCTCAAGGCCATCTGGGGCACGGAGCGCGGCAAGAATCCGACCGGCAAGTGGGCAGGCTACTATCAGGAATTCCTGTCTGCTGGCGCGGCCACCGGCTACCGGGACGGCTACGCCAACGTCGAAGACCGGGCGCGGGCAATCGAGCGCGAATTGTACGGCGTGGGCGTGAAGGACATCAGGAGCGCCGATGACGCCGCCTTTGCCCTGCGCAACGCCAAGGTCGTGAAGCCGGTTTTCGACTTTCTTTCCCACTTCAACACGACCATCGAGAACGCCACGCGCCTTTCCGCCTACGTCGCGGCAAGAGAATCCGGCTTGACTTCCAGCAGGGCGGCGGAAATCGCCAAGGGATTGACGGTGAACTTCAACCGCAAGGGCGCGTCCTCCGGGGCAATGTCCAGTCTCTACGCCTTCTTCAACGCGGCGGCGCAAGGCACGACACGCATGTTGCAAACGCTGAACTCTCCCGCTGGCAAGAAAATCATCTACGGCGGCATCACGCTGGGCACGCTTCAAGTCGCGCTTGGCGTGTTGATGATGGGTGACGACGAATGGGAGAACATTCCCGAATTCGAGAAGGCGAAGAATCTCATTCTGCCCATCCCCAACGGCGGCAAGAGCTACACGAAAATCCCCATGCCCCTGGGCTTCAACGTCCTGCCCAACATCGGCAGGAGCGTGGCGGAAATGGCGTGGCGTCACGACAGACTGCCCGAACGCGCCGCCAACCTGCTCGTCGCCGTGCTCGATTCGTTCAACCCGCTCGGTTCCGGCAACGCCATGTCGGTCATCACCCCTTCCGCCATGGACGCGGCGGTTGAGGTCTACAGCAACAGGGACGCCTTCGGCAGACAAATCTCCAGGGAAGACTTCAGCAGCCTCGACCCGACGCCCGGACACTCGCGCGCGCGTGAAAGCACATCGGCAATCTGGGTAGCCATCGCCAAGGCAATCAACTACGGCACGGGCGGCAACCAGGACAAGCCGGGCGTGTTCTCCCCGACGCCAGAAGCGATCTCCTATCTCTTCGGCGCGGCTCTGGGCGGCGTGGGACGGGAAGCGGATAAACTGTGGAGCTTCGGCGAAAACATGGCGTCAGACGAAAAGACGCCGCCCTACCGGATTCCGATGCTTTCCCGCTTCTACGGAGAAGCGGGCGGAGAGTTCGCCCTGCGCAGCAAGTACTACAGCGCCATCAAGGACATCAACATCGCCGAAAACCAACTGAAGGGCGCAATGAGCCGGGGAGAAGAGCCAGACGCCAGCATCATCAAGGTCGGAAGCCTCGCCAAATCAAGCCGCGCCCTGCAACAACGCATCACCAAACTGCAGAAGATCCGGATCGCGGCCAGCGCCGAAGACAAACGCGAAATCGACGCCAGCATCATCGAGACGCAAGGAATGCTGGTTCAGATGTGGAGAGCTTCAACGGTCTGACCAGGCGCGGATAGACCATAAACCGCTTTATGACGTACCCTGCCTTTTCCCGCCAGCCTGGAAGATTCGCCCGAATTACGCATAAATTACGCACGAAACCAGATTTAGCCCTTGATACAGTAGGTTTTGATTCCTCTCCTGGGCACCAGCGCGGTTTATCGTTTTTTCTCTCCAAGTTAAAAAACGATAAAAATCAAATGGTTCTTCTGTTTCGGTTGATGATTTTTTGCTTTCAGCAGCAATAAAATCTAAACTCCTCTACGCAGATTTTACGCAGAGGATTACGCATGGCTTCCATCATCAA
>JAIRLE010000202.1 GCA_031259605.1 Zoogloeaceae bacterium | reverse complement strand
GTGCCGGGCAAGAACGTCCCCGGCATGGGCGGCGCGATGGATCTGGCCGTGGGCGCGAAGAAGGTGATCGTCGCCATGGAGCACACCAACAAGGGCGAAAAGAAAATCCTCAAGAAGTGCAACCTGCCGCTCACCGCCAAGGGACGGGTCTCCGTCCTGGTTACGGAAAAGGCGCTGTTTCGTTTCCATGACGGCAAACTGGTGCTGGAAGAATACGCGCCAGGCGTCTCGGTGGAGGAGATTCGCTCTGAAACCGAAGCGGCCTTCCTCGTTTCCGATAAACTGAAGGAAATGGAGATCAGCCGCGTCGGGTTGTAAGCCGGGAAGCCGATAGAAATAGGAAAAAAGAAAAGGCCGGAAGGGATTCCGGCCTTTTCCACATGTTGCGTCCGCCGCAAGTCAGGATTCAAACTCGATGATGACTTCATCCACGGCCAGGCTGTCGCCCACCTTGGAGACGATTTTCTTTACCTTGCAGTCGTGTTCGGCCTTCAGGATGTTTTCCATCTTCATGGCTTCGATGACCACCAGTTTTTCGCCTGCCTTGACTTCCTGTCCTTCGGCGACCGAGATCTCGCGCAACAGTCCCGGCATTGGCGAGAGCAGAAAGCGGGAAAGGTCGGGCGGCGCTTTTTCCGGCATCATGGCAAGCAACTCGGCGGCGCGGGCGGACATCACCATCATGTCGGCGCGGGTACCCCAGTGGTGTATCTGGTACACCAGGCGGTGGCGTTCGACTTGCAGAGTAAAGGGGTCGCCGTTGCAAGTGCCGTTGAACAGCGATTGCCCCAGCCGCCAGCCGGAAAGGATGCGGTATTTTTGTCCCCTGTACTCGACTTCGTAGCCGCCCGGCATGGGACGCGCCACCACGGGATGCCATTCGCCGCCCCGGATGACCACCCAATGATCACCAACCTGCCGCTCGTGACCGGGAAGCTGACCGGAAACTTTTGCGGCGCGATCCTGATAGCAACGGTGCACAAAGGCCGCCACGGAAATCAACAGGGCCGGGTCGTCATGCGGCACCATCGAGGCGTCGAAACCTTGCGGATATTCTTCCGCGATGAAGCCGGTGTTGAAGTCGCCCGCCTGGAAACGCGGATGCTTCATCAATGCCGCCTGGAACGGAATGTTGCTGCTGATGCCGCGAATCACAAAGGCATTCAGGGCATCACGCATCCGGACCAATGCTTCATCGCGGGTCGCGCCGTGCACAATCAGCTTGGCGATCATCGAATCGTAATACATCGAGATTTCGCCGCCGTCGTAGACGCCGGTATCCACGCGCAGATAGTCGGACGCGTCGGGAATGAAGAACTTGGTCAGCCGTCCGGTGGAAGGCAGGAAACCCCGGAACGGGTCTTCGGCGTTGATGCGGCATTCCAGCGCCCAGCCGTCGATCTTCACATCCTTTTGTCGGATGGCGAGTTTTTCGCCCGCCGCGACGCGAATCATCTGCTCCACCAGATCCAGTCCGGTGATGAATTCCGTGACCGGGTGCTCAACCTGCAAGCGGGTGTTCATTTCCAGAAAATAGAAACGCTTGTCCGCGCCGACGACGAATTCCACGGTGCCGGCGGATTCGTATTTCACGGCGCGCGCCAGCACCACGGCCTGTTCGCCCATCGCCTTGCGGGTTTCCGGGTCGATGAAAGGCGAAGGCGCCTCTTCGATGATCTTCTGGTGGCGGCGCTGAATCGAGCATTCGCGCTCGTTCAGGTACACGTAATTGCCGTGGGAATCGCCCAACACCTGGATTTCGATGTGGCGCGGCTCCTGCACGAATTTTTCGATGAATACGCGATCATCGCCAAAGGAGCTTCTCGCCTCATTGACGCAGGAAGAAAAACCTTCGTGCGCTTCCGCGTCGTTCCAGGCCACGCGCAAGCCCTTGCCGCCGCCGCCGGCGGATGCCTTGATCATGACCGGATAGCCGATTTTTTTGGCGATTTCCACTGCTTCGTCCGGGCCGGAAATGGCGTCATTGTGGCCGGGAATGGTGCTGACGCCAGCCTCCTTTGCCAGTTTCTTCGATTCGATCTTGTCGCCCATCTTGCTGATGGAATAGTGCTTGGGGCCGATGAAGGTGATGCCTTCTTCCTCCAGTCGTCGCGCGAAGGCTTCGTTTTCCGACAGGAAGCCATAGCCGGGATGCACCGCCTCGGCACCGGTTTCCTTGCAGGCGGCGATGATCTTGTCCATGACCAGATAGGATTCCTTGGAGGGCGCGGGGCCGATGCAGATTTTTTCGTCCGCGAGTTCCACATGCAGCGCGTCCCGGTCGGCTTCGGAAAATACGGCTACCGTCCGGATGCCCATCTTGCGGGCGGTCTTGATGACGCGACACGCAATCTCGCCACGATTTGCGATCAGTATCTTCTTGAACATGTATTTCTCCTGTTGTTCAAAGCGGAATGTTGCCGTGCTTGCGCCACGGGTTTTCCAGCTGCTTGTTGGTCAGTATGGCGAGTGAGCGGCAGATGCGTTTGCGCGTACAGTGCGGCATGATCACATCGTCGATGAAGCCGCGGCTGCCGGCGACGAAGGGATTGGCGAACTTGGACTTGTACTCGGCTTCACGCGCGGCGAGTTTGACCGGATCGTCCTTTTCGTTGCGGAAGATGATTTCCACCGCGCCCTTTGGTCCCATCACCGCGATCTCGGCGGAAGGCCAGGCGAAATTCACGTCGCCGCGCAGGTGCTTGGAAGACATCACGTCATACGCGCCGCCATAGGCCTTGCGGGTGATTACCGTCACCTTGGGAACCGTGCATTCGGCGTAGGCATACAACAATTTCGCGCCGTGCTTGATGATGCCGCCGTATTCCTGCGCCGTGCCGGGCAAAAATCCGGGAACATCCACGAACGTCACCACCGGGATATTGAAGGCGTCGCAGAAACGCACGAAGCGCGCGCCCTTGATCGAGGATTTGATGTCCAGACACCCGGCCAGCACCATCGGCTGATTGGCGACCACGCCGACGGTGGAACCGCTCAGGCGAATGAAGCCGGTGATGATGTTCTTGGCGTGATCGGCCTGCACTTCGAAAAAGTCGCTGTCGTCGGCCACCTTGACGATCAGCTCCTTCATGTCGTAGGGCAGGTTGGGATTGTTCGGAATCAGCGTATCCAGCGAAAAATCGAAACGATCCGCCGGATCGTCGGTCTGCAGCATGGGCGGTTTTTCGCGGTTGTTGCTGGGCAGGTAATTGATCAACCGCCGCACGTAGGCGAGCGCTTCCACATCGTTTTCAAAGGCGAGATCGGCCACGCCGGACTTGGTGCTGTGCGTCACGGCACCGCCCAGTTCCTCGGCGGAGACTTCCTCGTGGGTCACGGTCTTCACCACGTCCGGTCCGGTGACGAACATGTAGGAGGAATCCTTCACCATGAAGATGAAGTCGGTCATCGCCGGCGAATACACCGCGCCGCCCGCGCAGGGACCCATGATCATGGAAATCTGGGGAACGACCCCGGAAGCCATGACGTTACGCTGGAAGACATCGGCATAGCCGCCCAGAGAGGCGACTCCTTCCTGGATGCGCGCGCCGCCGGAATCGTTCAGGCCGATCACCGGCGCGCCGACCTTCATCGCGTGATCCATGATCTTGCAGATTTTCTCCGCGTGCGCCTCGGAAAGCGCGCCGCCGAAAACGGTGAAATCCTGCGAAAAGACGAAGACGAGACGGCCGTTGATCATGCCGCATCCCGTGACGACGCCGTCGCTGGGGATTTTTTCCTTGTCCATGCCGAAGTCGGCGCAGCGATGCTCCTTGAACATGTCCCATTCCTCGAAGGAATCGGGGTCGAGCAAAAGCTCGATGCGTTCGCGCGCGGTGAGCTTGCCTTTCTTGTGCTGGTTGTCGATGCGTTTCTGGCCGCCGCCCAGACGGGCGGCCTGCCGCTTTTTGTCTAATTCGTCAATAATGTCAAGCATGTAAAAACTCCTTGGAAATCAGGGGTCATGGTTCAGGAATCCGAGTAACGTATGGGCAGCGGCGGAAGGCGACATTTCTCCAGCGGCCACTTGCCGGGAAATCTCCGGCAACAGGACTTGCACCTGCGCATGGCGCTGGAACTGCTGGTTGAGGCCGAAATGAATCAATTGCCACATCCAGTCGACCGCCTGGTGTCGGCGCTTTTCAGCAAGCGCGCCGTTGGCGGTCAAGGCGTCATGGAACTTCTGCACGGCTTCCCAGAATTCCGCCACGCCTTCCTTTTTCAAGGCGCTGACGGCAAGAACCGTGGGAGTCCATCCCGCTAGGGCGGGACGCAGAAGGTGTAAAGCCTGCTTCCATTGGGCGCGCGTCACATTTGCGGCGTGAGGATTGAGATCGGCCTTGTTGATGACCACCAGATCGGCAATCTCGACGATGCCTTTCTTGATGGCCTGCAAATCATCGCCCGCATTGGGCAATTGCAAGAGCGCGAACAGATCCACCATGCCTGCTACCGTGGTTTCACTTTGCCCGACGCCCACGGTTTCGACGATGATTACGTCAAAACCGGCAGCCTCGCAAAGCAACATGGCCTCACGGGTTTTTTCGGCGACGCCGCCCAGGGAACCGGCTGAAGGCGAAGGACGGATGAAGGCATCTTCTCGCTGACACAGGGTTTCCATGCGGGTCTTGTCGCCCAGGATGGAACCGCCGGAGCGTGAGGAAGAAGGATCAACCGCCAGCACCGCCAGACGGTGGCCCGCGTCAATCAGAAAATTGCCCAACACTTCAATGAAGGTGGACTTGCCCGCGCCGGGCGCTCCGGAGATGCCGACGCGAATGGCACCGCCCGTGTGGGGCAGCACAGAGAAAAGCACCTGTTGGGCACGTTCCTGATGATCGGGCCGGGTAGACTCGATCAGCGTAATGCTCTTGGCGAGCGCGCGACGCCGTCCCTCCAGCACCCCGGCAATCAGGGCCTGGTCGGCTTTTGACGGCGCGCTTGCGCCGTTCATCGCGTTCCCGGAAATTCCTTGCATATGTGCGATACACTCGATGCGCCAGGCCGTCATGCGCCGCCAAGAACCCGGAGGCGCAAGCGCGCAATCCGAACCGGTTCATGCCGTCCATGCGCCCTTGGCGCGGAAAACTTCGGATACTACTGTGTTCATGAGCGGAAACGCAAGACAGGATTCCACAACAATTCAGGCGCATGAATCTGTTTGTCATCAAAGTTTGCTGCAATGCAGCAAATACCGCGCGGCGCGAGGGTTGCGCGTTGCCCGTTTGCGAGAGAGAGGCTCTGCATACTCTGCGAAGAGTGACGCGAAGCGCCGGGAGATGGACGGCAAATCCCTCCCTTCCCCCGTTTTGGGGAAGAGTCGGGGATGAGGGAATGGAGGCGCGCTCTCCCGCCAGGCGAGAGAGAAAAGCAGGCGGCAGCGCGGGCTGAAAATACGTTGAAGGCATTCATCGTAAAACTGACTCCGGTTTGAAACCCCGCCCGCAAGAAAGGCGCGAAGGTCGGGGTTTCGACCGTAGCCATTCTCGAGGGGGAGAGAACCCCCTTCTCGATGACGTTGGACCGGTAGCCCTGAAGGGCTGCCGCTAATTTCTTGTTGCGATTGCCTGCCCCGAGTGAAGGGGTTGACGTGCCATTGCGTGACTTCTGCTAGAATCCAGCAGTTTTTATGCTTTTTATATCCAAAGGAGCGATTTTTCATGCCACACGATTCATCTCGGAATAACATGGAACAATGGGGTGGGAATCCATTTGCCGCGCCTGGGACGGAAGTCGGTGAACCCCCCCGCGAAGCGGGGGAAAACGCGCTCTTGCCTGAACCCAACCGCCTTTCCGCCGGTGCCGGAGTTGCCTGGATTCGGGAAGGTTGGGATCTGATGCAAGTGTCCATGGGGACATGGATCGGAATAGGGTTCGCCTGGATTTGCATTTACACCCTGCTGAACCTCCTGGGGAACGTACTCATACCTAACATCGGAGTATTGGCACAGATTCTGCTCACTCCCGTGTTTATCGCGGGGCCGATGCTGGCCTGCCGGGCAAAGGAGCGGGATGATGATGTGCGCTTCGAACATCTGTTTGCCGGATTCTCCAACCGGACGGGCACCTTGATGTTGCTGGGAGTGTTCTATTCTCTGGCGTTCCTGTTCATTGCAGCGATCCTGGGTGTCAGCTTTGCTCTGTTGGTTGGTTTCGGCAATCTCCCCAATCTCCCCAATCTCCGCGCCGGCGGTTCGATAATCCCGTACCTGCTGCCGATTCTTCTAGCCAGCCTCTTTATCATTCCGCTGGTTCTTGTGGTATGGCTGTCGACGCCGTTGGTGGCGCTGCATGGAGAACTGACGGCATGGAAAGCGTTCAAGCTGGCGGCACGGGGGCTGTTGCGCAATCTTCTGCCGTTTACGGTGAACGGGATCGCCTATACGGGGCTTTTCATTCTGGCGCTGATTCCGCTGGGACTGGGCTTTCTCATCGTCATTCCGCTCATTTTCTGCACCTGCTATGCCGCCTATCGCGACATCTTCGTCCGGTCGCGTTAAGCGGAAAGGCGTTGCCCAGCGTCGGCTACGGCAAAATCCATCCCGGCTGGACACGATTCGCCGAGTGCTGACGCCCGAAGGTTGCGAACTGGAGTTGCGCCTGGCGGGGGGAATCATCCGGGCGCGCGCCTGGCTCATCGATTTTTTCTTCCGGCTGCTGGTTTTTTGGGGAAGCCTGTTCGTGTTCGCCCGGATCGGGCGTTTGGGCTGGGCGCTGTCTTTTTTGCTGTTTTTCCTGCTGGAGTGGCTCTACCCCGTCGTTTTCGAGGTGCTCTGGCAAGGATCGACGCCGGGAAAGCGCATCTCCGGGCTGGTAGTGCTGAGAGATGACGGCACACCCCTGGACTGGAGCGCCTCGGTAGCGCGTAATTTTCTGCGCGCCGTGGATTTTTTGCCCTTCTTCTACGCCTTTGGTCTCATCGCGATGGGACTGAACCGGGAAAACAAACGCCTGGGCGATCTGCTCGCGGGGACGCTGGTGGTCTACCGCCAGGCAGTGCCCGCGCCCAAGGTGACGGACGACGATGCAAAGGAAGATGTCCTGCCGTTCGCTCTTACCGAGACGGAACAGCGCGCCCTCATCGAATACCGCCTGCGCGCCCCCGGTCTTTCCCGGGCGCGCGCCGAAGAGCTGGCGCAACTGGCGACCCCCCTGGTTGCGGATCTGCCGCCGGAGGAGGCTAGGGATCGCCTCCTGCATCTGGGCAATCGCCTCCTGGGACGCGGCGCGCTGGCGAGGACTGGATGAAGGAAAGCCAGTTCGTCGCCTTGCGGGAAGTGGAATGGCTGGCCTGGGATATCTGGCTGGGAAGGCCAAAGCGTCCCGAGAGCAAACGCGGTACCGGGTTCGAGACCCCGCATGGGGACGCCACGGAAATTACCCCGGAAAACCTGCCTTCGGCCTTTCGCCGTCTCTGCCATGACGTGTCGTTGGCGCGCGATCGGCGTTATTCCAGCGTGCTGATCGACGCCCTGCAACAGCGTGTGCTGGCGGCGCATCAACGGGTCTATGGCGCGCGCGGGGATTTGCGCGGGCACTGGCTGGACTTTTTCAGCGCGGGTTTGCCGCGCCTGGTGCGCGCCGAGCGGCGTTTCGTGCTGGCGTCGGCCTTGCTTTTCTTTGCGCCTTTGCTGCTCTGCCTGTGGCTTGCGCAAATTTTTCCGGAGAGCGTGTATTACTTCCTGGAGCCGGAAGTCGTTGCCCGATTCATGCAGATGTACGCGCCCGAAACGAAGCGTCCGGGCGCGTTGAATGGCATCGCCGCCGAAGGGCAACTGGCGATGCTGATGTTCTACATCGGCAACAACGTGCGGATTGATTTCCAGTGTTTCGCGGGCGGCATTCTCTTTGGCGTGGGGAGCGCGTTTTTCCTGGTCTACAACGGCCTCGTGATCGGCATGGTGGCTGGACTTCTCACGGCGCCGGGCTATACCCAAACGTTCTGGGGCTTCGTTGCCGGACATAGCGGCCCGGAGCTGATTGGCGCGGTGTTATCCGGCGCGGCGGGGCTGAAAATCGGTTACGCCTTGATCGCGCCGGGGCGGCTGCGGCGGCGGGAGGCGCTCGCCCAGGCCGCGCGCGGCGCGGTGCGGCTTCTCTACGGCGCGGCCTTCCTGACTTTCTGCGCGGCGTTCGTGGAAGCCCTCTGGTCGCCGTTGCGGGGCTTGCCCTTTGCCCTCAAGATCGGCGC
>JAIRLE010000179.1 GCA_031259605.1 Zoogloeaceae bacterium | reverse complement strand
ATTGATCGGTCACGTGAGCCGTGACGCGACCGCCATCGAGGCGCGCGAGCGTCCCCGACCCAAGGTAGACAGGAATGAACATCAGGAGAGGCGTGAATGCCCGCAACGCTCGATCCGTCGTCAGCGTGGGCAGACGATGGCGGAAATGCTCCACGAAATCCCCGCCGCCTGCGACTGGGGCGTCAAGAAGAACGCCAAGGGACGCAAGACGAGTTGGCGGGGCTACAAAAAACTGCATCTGGACACCGCGGACTGCGGCATCCCCATTTCCGCCCTGCTTTCTTCCGCTTCCCCGCATGACAGCATGGCCGCGATCCCCTTGTCCCGGATGAGCGGCGCGCGGGTCTCGAATCTGTACGATGTCATGGATGCGGGCGATTGCAGTCTGGAGCTGCGCGAACACTGCCGCCAGATGGGTCATGCGCCCTTGATCGAGCACAACCCGCGCGGCGGCGAAAAGATCGAATTCGAGCCGACCGACGCGATGCGCTGCCATGAACGCGCCGTAGCCGAGCGGATGAACGCGCGTCTGAAGGACGAATTCGGCGGACGGCATGTGTGGGTCAAGGGTTGTCTCAAGGCCAAGAAATTTCTAAGCCTCAAACCTGATTTCGTGCCTTCCAATAGATACGCTGCGACACTTCCAGTATATATGTTCAATGGCGCTACGATTGGTTTGATCAATCTTCCGCTGTTATGGTTTCTATTCAATGTCAGGCGCAGTGAGTATTGTTTTTTGTGTTTTCCTGAGCCTTATCATTTTTGATTCCGGTCTGAGTCTTCCAGTACGTTATTACCTGCAAAACCTTTTCAATATCTGACGCAAGGCGTCGCCCGTCTGGATTTGCAACGATGCGGCGCAAGGCATATCCTTCGCGCTTTCTGTGCCGGTCTTTGAATATTCATGTCTTTGCCATGCCCGCTTCCTCCTGACGCCTTGCGGCGTCATTCTGATCCTGATGCGCTGGGGTTTGCCAGCACCGCCGAGCTTTCACCCTTGCCCTTTGCCCTGGGGCAGGAGCGGGCGGAAGAAGCGATTGCCTTTGGGTTGGCGATTGCGCATCCTGGTTATCATATTTTCGTCATGGGCGAGCCGGGAGAGAGTCGGCATACGACCCTGTTCCGGCTGGTCAGGGAACTGGCGGCAAAGGGACGCACGCCGCCGGATTTATGTTATCTGCACAATTTTGCCGAGCCGCGCGCGCCGCGCCTGTTGCGTCTGCCTGCGGGACGCGGAGCGCGGCTCAAGGCGGATTTGCGGCAATTGACGCTGGATTTGCGCCCGGCCATTGAAGCGGCGCTCAATGCCGACAGCCATGTCGATCGGGTCAAGTCCTTGCAGGAAAAGCACAAGAAGCGCGAGGAAGAAGCCATTGCCGCCCTGGGCAAGGCCAGCGAGGCGGACGCCCTGGGTCTCATCAACACGCCGGAAGGTTTTATCTTCATGCCCATGCGAAATGGTCAGTCCATGTCGCAGGAGGAATTCGAGGCGCTTTCCGCCGAGGCGCGTCAACGGATCGAAGCACAGGTGGAAGCATGGGACGAAAAACTCGCCGATCTGTTGAGTGAATTTCCCGGTTGGCGGCAGGAGTTGATGCGCGCGCTTGCCCATGCCGAACGTCATGCCCTGCGTCCGGTGCTGGCGCATCTGACCCGCGACCTGCGCCGTCATTATGCCGATCTGGCGGAGGTCATCCGTTTCATCGACGCCATCTGCGATGACGTCATCCAACGCGCCGCCAAGGGGCTGCTGGAAGAAGAGGGGGAAACGGACGAGGACGGGGAAGGCGGCGACGCCAATGCGGCGCATCTGTTGCGCTATCAGTTGAATCTCCTGGTCGATCATGGGAAAACGCGGGGCGCGCCGGTAGTACGGGAGGACAATCCCGGCTTTGGCAACCTGATTGGCAATATTGAGCATTTTCCTTCCGCGCATGGGCAGGCCACGCATTTCAACATGATTCGGGCTGGCGCGTTGCATCGCGCCAATGGCGGATATCTGGTGCTGGATGCGGCGCGTCTTTTCGCTCAGCCTTTTGCCTGGGATGGCCTGAAGCGCGCCCTGAAAAGCGGTCGGATTGCCATCGAGCCGCCTGCCGAGGCGCAGGGCTGGAGCAGCCAGGTCACGCTCTCTCCCGCGCCCGCGCCTTGCCAGCTCAAGGTGATTCTGGTGGGCGAGCGTGAGTTGTTTGCCCTGCTTACGGAAAACGATCCCGATTTTGGCGAACTCTTCAAGGTTGCCGCCGATTTTGCCGACGATTTGCCGCGTACGCTGGAAAACGAACAGCGTTTTGCCCGGCTCATCGCCGACATTGGCAAGCACGCCGGATTGCCGCCCTTTGACGCGCCCGCCGTCGCGTTGCTGATTGAGGAAGCCGCCCGCCATGCCGAACACGCGGGGCGGCTATCGCTTTCCACGCGCCACATGAGCGATTTGATGCGGGAATCCGGTTTTTACGCGCATCGGGCGGCGGGCGACGTCGACGTCATTGCCGCGGATGCCGTTCGCGCCGCGCTGGCGGCGCGTCGGCGGCGCGTCAGTCGCTATCCGCAGGCAATACTGGAGGACATTCTGGAGGGCGGCACACTGATTTCCACTGAGGGCAAGCGCGCCGGTCAGGCCAACGCGCTGGTGGTGGTGGAGCTTGCGGGCGTCTGTTACGGTCATCCGGCGCGCGTTACCGCTACCGCGCGGGTAGGCGATGGCGACGTGGTGGATATCGAACGGGAAACCGAACTGGGCGGCGCGATTCACTCCAAGGGCGTACTCATTCTCACCGCCTTTCTTGCCGCGCGCTATGCCCGTCATCAGCCGCTTTCGCTGTCCGCCAGTCTGGTGTTCGAGCAATCCTATGGTCAGGTCGAGGGCGATTCGGCTTCGCTCGCCGAACTGTGCGCCCTGCTTTCCGCGCTGGCGCAGGTTCCCATCCGGCAATCCCTGGCGATTACCGGTTCGGTCAACCAGTTTGGCGAGGTGCAGGTCATTGGCGGCGTCAATGAGAAGATCGAGGGGTTTTTCGATCTCTGCGCCGCGCGTGGGTTGACGGGTGAACAGGGGGTATTGATTCCCGCCGCCAGTCAGCCGCATCTGATGTTGCGTCCGGATGTGGTGGAGGCGGCGCGCGCCGGACATTTTCACATTTACGCGGTCGCCACGGTGGATGAGGCCATGCAGCGGCTTACCGGCCTGCCCGCCGGAACGCCCGACACGCGCTGGATGCTGCCGCGCGACAGCATCAACGAAAAAGTCGCCAAGGCGCTGGCGGAAATGACCGCCGCCCAACACCCGCGCCGCGAAGGCGAATCGCCGTTCCCGCGCAAGCCCTTGCGCCACAACCGCTTCAATGCCCTTACGGGCGGTTGAGACCGCTGCGGACGCAAGGATTTGAAGTGCGGATCGGTGGTTGAAAGCGAGCGGGCGAGGGGAAAACCGCGTTTCCTCTCTCCCGCCTGGCGGGAGAGAGTGCCCCGTCAGGGGCGAGAGAGGGTGCTGTACCCACGGCGCACGGCTGCTGCCTCGTGAGATCGCTCGCCCTCCGTCCCGCTTTCGATTTACATCTGATCTCTGTCCTCTTCGCATCTGCCGCTGCCACAGGCAGCGGTAAATCTTCCGTCAGCGCAGGCGCGTGGGGAACGGGTATTGCGTTGTCATTGACGGCAACGGACGCGCAAAAATACACCTTCCTCGACACTTCCATCGCCACGCCGGAACTCACCCTCAAGGCCGGCAACGTCTTCGACTACACCGGCGCGACGACGGGAACGAACACGCACGTCTCCGCCCTTCTCTACAAAGGCAGCGACAATGCCTACGCCCAACTCGCCGACGCCGGAACGCTCTCCGCCACGGGAATCAACTCCAGCGCCGACGGCACAGGCATGGCCTCCGGCATGTTGGGCGTGAGCCTTCCCTATACCTTCGATCTTGCCGATTGCGGCGGCGGACAACTTCTGGCAAGCGTGACCAGCGTCGGCAACCCCAGCCCCCGCGCCAAGGCACTTGTCGAAGGCTTTATCGCAGGCACGGCCTTCTTGAACCAGGGCGCGGATTTTCTCGCCGGCAAGGGGGTTGCCTCTGCTGTCCGCGCTCACACTGAAACCGCCCACGTCGACCTCTACGGCTTCGCCGCCCTGGGCGGAGGAAGTCTCCGTCATGAGACCGGCTCGCACGTCGATGTCGACGGCTACATCCTGATCGCCGGTCTCGCTGCCGCGCGTTCGACAAATGCCGGAGACCTCACGCTCGGCGCGTTCCTCGAACATGGAGAGGGCGACCATGACACGTCCAACAGCTTTGCCAACAGCGCCAGCGTCCACGGCAAGGACGACGCCGACTACACCGGCCGCGGCCGGGGTTTCGACCGTAGCCATTCTCGAGGGGGGAGAAACCCCTTCCCAATGGAGTTTGACCGACAGCCCTGAAGGGCTGCCGCCAGATTATGCCGGGAAGCGTTTGACTGCCGTGTACTCACGCCCAACGGCAAACAGGGCGGCAACGCGTATGGATGGCGCAATCGCCCGGCGCGCGCTATACTTTCGCCGTAACGAAGCCGAAGCTGTTTTACGGGCAGTCGGCATTTCGCCGTCGTCCGAACGCCTTGCTTTCCCGTGGAGGGACGGTTGATGTTTGCGATGTTCCATGCGCTGCTCGATGTGGAAGTCAAAACCCTGATTGCCGTGTTGTTCTGGGGGAATCTGGTTTCCGTGGCGCTCATTTTGTCCTATCGGCTTTTCATCCCGGATTTGCGGAACCGTTTCCTGTTTTCCTGCGCCAGCATGGCGAAACTGGCGCAGGCGGCGGCGTATTTCTGTCTTTTCTTTCGCGGCGTCCTGCCGGATATCGTTTCCGTCAATATGGGCAACAGCCTGTTGTTCACCGGATTTTACCTGGAAGCGCTATCTCTCCTGATCATCATCCAGGCGCTTGATCGGCGCTCGCATGGTTTGCTTTTTGGCGTATTGGGCGTGTCGCTCTTGTTGTTCAACGGCATCGAACTCGTTTATCCGGATGCTTCCATCCGCGTCGTCAGCGCCTCCGCGGGGGTTTTTCTGATCATGGCCAGTCCCAGCATCCGGTTGTTGAGCGCGCGGCCGGTCAGCCCCCTGAAAATCACGGTGGGTATTTTCTATCTTTTGTTTACCGTTTTGCTCATTCCGCGCGCGTTCTATGCGTTGTTCCATGACATTACGGTCTTGAGCAACGCCCTGGCGCAGTCCCTGGCTTTCATTTCCCTGATCCTGTTGCTGATGTTTGGACTTTCCGCCTTTCTGCTGTTGATCAAGGAAAATTCCGACGAGATTATTTCCGCATTGGCGACGACCGATTATCTGACCGGGCTTCCCAACCGGCGCAATTTTTCCGAGCAGGCGACGCGCCTGTTCGCGCAGGGCAAACAGGCGCATTCGGCATTGAGCGTCCTGTTCCTGGATATCGATTGCTTCAAGGAAATCAATGACCGCTACGGTCACGCCTTTGGCGACGCGATACTCCTGAAGGTGGCGCGCCTTGTCCGCAGCCGCAGAAGCCTGACTTCCAGTGATTTTCCCTGTCGTTATGGCGGCGATGAATTCATCGTGTTGCTGCACGATGTCCTGCCGGGAGAAAGCGCGCAGATTACGGGGCGCATCATGGACGAGGTGGCGAAGACCCGCTTTGCCGAATATCCCGATTTCGCCTTTACCGTCAGCATTGGCGTGCATGAGGGACATCCCGAGGGGGACGACACGCTGGAGAACTACCTCAGAAAAGCGGATCTGGCCCTGTACGCGGCCAAGAACGGCGGGCGCAACCAGGTGGTGGAATATCGTGACGATATGGAATGAGCGCGCTCCCCGTCCTCCGTCATCTGTCCCCTGCCTCCCACATCTTCTGCAATCTTTTTACCGATACCGGCGCGGGGGTCTTGAGTTCCTGGGCGAACAGGCTCACGCGCAGTTCTTCCAGCAGCCAGCGGAATTGTTCCAGTTTGCTGTCCTGGCGATTCTGGCGGGCGAGTTGCCGGACGCGGCGCTCGCATTGCGCCCATAGGGGCTGGTATTCAGCCAGCAGGCGGGCGTCGCGGGCAGGGTCGGTCTTGAGCTTGTCGAGCCGCAGTTCTATGGCGCGCAGATAGCGCGGGAAATGTTGCAGGCGCGCAAAAGGCGTGTCGGCGATGAAGGTTTTCGTCATCAGGCGTTCAATCTGCGCTTCGATGTCGGCAACGGCGGCAGGCCAGCCCTTGCAGGCGGAGAGTTTCTTGTCGAGCGTTTGCCATTTTTCGAGTATCTGGCTGACCAGGCGGGTGATTTCCTGTGCCAGCAGGCCGATGCGGGGACGCGCCGCCGCAACGCGAGATTGAAACTCGGCGGCGTTGCGCGGCCAGGCGTCGCTTTTTTCTCCCAGGCAGGCGCGGGTGAAAACCAGGGACAGGAGTTGCGTCTTGAGTTCGTCCGCCGTGCCCAGGCGCATGTATTGCATCGCCATGCGGGAAAAATCGGGCAGGTTTTTTTCCAGGGATTTGCGTTGTTCGGCAAGTTGCAGCATGAAGAGGCGCGTGAGGCCAAAGGCATGGCGGCGGCGGGCTTCTTCCGGGTCGTCGAAAACCTGGAGGCGGACGGAATCGCCGTCGTCCATGAGCGCCGGATAGCCGATGACGCGCCCCTTGCCGGAGGGAATTTCCAGCAATTCCGGCAATTCGCCGAAGGTCCAGCCGGTCAGTCCGCTGTAGGCGGAAGGCGTTGCATGCAGTTCCGCAAAGGTCTGGCGGGCTTCGCTCCCCCATTGCGCCTTCAGTTCGCCCAGGTCGCGGCGCATGTCCAGTTGTCTGCCGTGCGCGTCGACCAGTTTGTAGTTCATGAAAAAATGAGCAGGCAGGGCGTCCAGGCGGAAGGCGTCGGGCGTCAGGCCGCGCTCCGTGCGGATGAAGTCGATGAGCGGCGGAAGAATGCCCATTCCCATGCGTTGTTCATCCTCATGGATCGAGGCGATGAAACTTTCCACGAACTCCGGAACGGGAACGAGCCTGGCGCGGATTTTCTGCGGCAGTGTCTTGATGAGAGCGATGAGCTTCTCCTTCAGCAGTCCCGGCACCAGCCATTCCAGGCGGGAAGCGGACAATGGGTTCAAATGCGCGAGCGGCACGGTAAGCGTCACGCCGTCCCTGGGACTGCCCGGTTCGAAATGGTAGGCAAGCGGATACTCGACGCCCGCCAGCAGAAGCCGCCGCGGAAAGGCCAGGGTGGTGACGCCCGCCGCCTGATGGCGCATCAGATCGTTGCGTTGCAGGTAGAGGAGCCGGGGATTTTCCCGCTCCGCTTCCTTGCGCCAGTAGTCGAAGCTCGCGCCGTTGTGTATGCCCTCGGGAATCAATTTGTCATAGAAGGCGAAGATCGGCTCGTCATCCACCAGCACATCCTGCCGCCGCTGTTTGTGTTCCAGTTGTTCGATGTCGCGGACGAGCTTCCGGTTGTGCCGCCAGAAATCCCAACGACGGGCATGGCTTTCTTCCACCTCGCCGCCGACCAATGCCTGACGAATGAAAATTTCCCGCCCTTCCGCGGGACACATGGGGCCGTAATGCACCCGGCGTTTGGGATGGATGACTACGCCATGGAGCGTGACGCGCTCCCAGGCGGCGACCTGCATGGCCTTCTTTTCCCAATGCGGGTCGAAACAGCTTTTTTTGATGAGATGCGCGCCGACTTCTTCCAGCCACTCTGCCTCGATATTGGCGATGCAGCGTCCATAGAGCCGGGTGGTTTCGGTAATTTCCGCCGCCAGTATCCACTTGCCCGCGCGTTTGTGGAGGAAGGAGGCCGGATGCGGCAGAAAGCGGATGCCGCGCGCGCCCAGATAATATCCGCCCTCATCCGCCTTGCGCCCCAGGTTGCCGAGCAATCCGGCGAGCAGCGCCTTGTGGATGACCGGGTAGCCGGCGGGCAGTTCGTTTTCCCGCCAGCCCATTTCCGCAGTCAGCGCGCGCAACTGGCTGTGTGTTTCCCGCCATTCGCGCAGGCGCAAGTAGGAAAGAAAATGCGCGTGACAGCGCTCGATCAATTTCTTGTTGGATTTCTTGTGTTCGATTTCCTGCGCATACCACGCCCAGAGCCTGAGCCAGCCCAGGAATTCCGATTGTTCCGCCTTGCCCGCCGGAAAGAGGATGCGCCGATGCGCTTCATCCGCCGCCTGTTGTTTGTCTTGCGGGCGTTCGCGCGGGTCCTGCGTGGAAAGCGCGGCGGCGATGACGAGCATTTCCGCAAGACAGCCGCCTTCCTTTGCCGCCATCAGCATACGGGCGATGCGCGGGTCGAGCGGCAGTCTTGCCAGCATCCCGCCCGTTTCGGTCAGATTCCGATGCTCATCCAGCGCGCCCAGTTCGCGCAGCAGGCTGTAGCCATCGTTGATGGCGGCCTCTTTTGGCGCTTCCAGAAAGGGGAATTGCGCCACCTCGGTCAAGCGCAGGGATTTCATGCGCAAGATGACGCCCGCCAGCGAGGCGCGCAGGATTTCCGGGTCGGTAAAGGCCGGGCGCGCCAGGAAATCCGCTTCGTCGTAAAGGCGCACGCACACGCCCGCCGCCACTCGCCCGCAACGTCCGGCCCGCTGCCGCGCCGCCGCCTGGCTGATTTTTTCCACCCGCAACTGCTCGACCTTGTTGCGCCAGGAATAGCGTTTTACCCGCGCAAGCCCCGTATCCACCACGTAGCGAATGCCGGGCACGGTGAGCGAGGTTTCCGCCACATTGGTGGACAGCACGATGCGCCGCGTCCCCGAAGAACGAAAAATACGATCCTGCTCGGCGGCGGAAAGGCGGGAAAAAAGCGGCAGGATTTCCGCGTGTTTTCCCGCGGGCAGTGAAAAATGGCGCTTGCGCAGCGCCTTTGCCGCCTCGCGGATTTCCCGCTCGCCCGGCAGAAAGACCAGGATGTCGCCATCGCCCAGGCGCGCCAGTTCGTCGCAGGCGTCGGCAATGGCGGCGTACCGATCGCGCTCGTCATCGTCTTTCCCGGCATCGACGGGACGATAGCGCACGTCCACCGGATACAGGCGGCCCGAAACCTCGATGACCGGCGCGGGGGCGTCGCCGCCGCCGAAATGACGGGCAAAGCGTTCCGCGTCGATGGTGGCGGAGGTGACGATGAGCTTCAAATCGGGACGGCGCGGCAGGATTTCCTTCAGGTAGCCCAACAGGAAATCGATGTTGAGACTGCGCTCATGCGCTTCGTCGATGATGATGGTGTCGTAGGCGGTCAGCAACGGATCGCCCTGGGTTTCCGCCAGCAGGATGCCGTCCGTCATCAGCTTGATCCAGCTCTCCGGCGAAGTCCTGTCATGAAAGCGAATCTTCAGGCCGACGCCCGCGCCCACCTGCGTCTGCAATTCCTGCGCCAGTCTCGAGGCCACCGAACGCGCCGCCAGCCGCCGGGGCTGCGTATGCCCGATCAATCCCGCCGCGCCGCGCCCCAGTTCAAGGCAAATCTTCGGCAACTGCGTCGTCTTGCCGGAACCCGTCTCGCCGCAGACGATGACCACCGGATGCCTGGCGATCAAATCCGCGATCTCGCCGCGCTTTGCATGTACCGGCAGATCGTCCGCGAATTCCGGATGCGGCAGCGCCTTCCGGCGCGCCGCATGTGCCGCGCGCGACTGCACCAGCAACCCGGAAAACGCCGCCGCCTGTCTGCCTTCCCGCCATAGCGCCAGAAGGCGCGGGCGGTCGCGGGCGAGGCAATCGGCGAACGAAAGCGCGGCTGCGCCTGGCGGTTGGGAAGGCATGAAAAATGTCCGGGATTTCCGAAAAACAAACGGAGATTCTACGGCGAGCAGGGAAGGGGTTTCAAACCGGAGCCGGTTTTACGATGAACGCATGGAATGGGCCACGCGGGAATATGGATAGCGCAAAGGCGTCTAAATGGAGCCTCCTCGTTTGCGGATAATACGCCGCGAAAGCGCCGGAGGCGGATCAGAAACGCAAATGGCGCAACCGCCCACATCCCTGAAAAAGCCGAAAGGAATCCTCATGCCCGAAGTCCTCCATGTATCCCGCGACGGCATTGCCGAGATCGCCATCCATCGCCCCGAGAAGCACAACACCCTTACCCGCGCGGTCATCGACCAGTTGCATGACGCCTGGCAACGCTTCGAGGCTGGCGACGACAAAGTGGCGATCATCACCAGCGCGGGCGATAAGGCGTTCAGCGCCGGGGCCGATCTCAGGGATATCCCGCACGACCTGTTCCGCGCGATCCCCGGCGTCGGCGTGCCTGTTCACAAGCCCGTCATCGCCGCGGTTGCCGGCGTGGTGATCGGCGGCGGCCTCATTTTCGTACAGATGGCCGATCTCGCCGTCGCCGCCGAGAACACCCGTTTCATCTATCCGGAAGCCAAGGTGGGTTATGCTGGCGGACTGGTGGCCTCGCTCGCCGCGCGCATTCCCCACAAGGTGGCGATGGAACTGCTGCTCACTGGCGATCCCATCGACGCCCGGCGCGCCTATGAGGTCGGGTTGATCAACCGGGTCGTTCCGGTCGGGCAGCAGCTCGAAGCGGCGCGCGAACTGGCGAGGAAGATCGCCGACAACGCGCCGCGCGTGCTCGCGCTCCTGAAGGATTTCGTCGGCGAAGTCATTCCCAGGGGGCCGACCGAGGCCGCCGGCATCGCCCGCGCCCGTATCCTGGACGGCATCAACGCTTCGGAGGACTTCGCGGAAGGCATCGAGGCGTTTCAAGCCAAGCGCGCGCCCAGATTCACCGGTCGCTGATTGGCGCGTTTTCAGAAGCTGTTTTGAAAATACCTTGAGAGGCGTTCAAGCGTCGCATCCATTCTTCCGCCGCTTTCAATTTTTGAAACAGCTTCTTACGGGCGCGCGGCGCTCCCGATGCCCTGGTTTCCATTGCCCAGCGCCCGATCCCTGTCCGCCAGGGCCAGGATGATGGTTCGGGCTACTTTCCGGTGTTCGGCGGAGAGGGTGAGGAAGGTCTCGAGCACTTCGCGTTCCGGGCCGGAGACGGCCTCGTCCCAGCGTTTCTTCCTTTCCCGGATGGAGCGTATGGCGTCGCCGCCGAAGCGCAGGACTTGCGGTTCCACTTGCAGCCACTCGGCGAGCAGTTGCAACTTGTCCTGAGCGGGGATGGCCTCGCCCTTCAGCCAGCGGGTCACTGCCTGCACGGAAACCGGGTTGCCCCAGTAGCGCAGGTTGAATTCCCGTTCCAGGACGATCGGACGCGCCGGATAGCCCGCTTCTTTCATGGCTTCTTTCAGGCGCGCGCTGAACTCTCTTTTGTTGTCCATGAACAGAAAGTTAAATTTTCTGGAGAAAAAAATCCCCTTTTTGTTGTTTCCGCCCGTAGATTTATTGTTGTTTTTTTAGTAAATTCCATGTTGTTTTTTTACCAGTGGAGCATTCGTCACGTCCAGGTTTCGGTATCTTGCCGGACGGCTCCACACACAAGCGTTCCTGTCTTCCCGCCTTTTCAATCCTTCTGGAGATTTTTCATGCCTTC
Source organism: Zoogloeaceae bacterium (assembly GCA_031259605.1). Classification (GTDB taxonomy): domain Bacteria; phylum Pseudomonadota; class Gammaproteobacteria; order Burkholderiales; family Rhodocyclaceae; genus Azovibrio. Next base: position 18,537 of record JAIRLE010000179.1, on the reverse strand, counting down.
CCTTCTTCCCCAACGCAAGACATTCGCAGCCGTCCAAGTCGCGCTGGCGGCCCTCGCCATTTCCCTGCCGATGGCGGCGGGGGCGGATAATGCCACGGTCAACATTACCAGCGGTGGCCCGGACAGCGGCGATACATATACTACCAGCGACTTGTTGGTGGGGGGCGCGAACCACACCGTCGCGCCGGGCATCAATGGCTTTTCAGGCAGCTACGATTCCAACGGCAATACGGTGACGATCGACGGCTGGAACGATGGCGGCAGCACCTCCTCATCAAGCGTGGCGGGCGGCGGCGGAATAGGCGGCGGCACCGTCATCGTACACGACAACCGCGTTATCGTCGAAGGCGCTACCGTCATTACCGGCAAGGTCGTCGGCGGCGCCAATGCCACGAATGGCGAAACCCATGACAACCACGCCATATTGAACGGCGGAAGCGTCGGACATGATCTCATCGGCGGCATCGGGCAGGGTTCGGGCAGCATCCATGACAATGACGTGGAAGTGAATGGCGGCGCGGTATCCGGGGATGTCGGCGGCGGATGGGCGGATTCGAGTTCAAGCGCGATCGTCCAGAAGAACACGGCAACCATCACGGGCGGCACGGTCAGCGGCGCAGTCCACGGCGGCGTGTCGCAAGATGGCGACGCGTACAGGAATACAGTGATCGTCACCGGCGGCACATTGCAGAGCATCGTTGGCGGGGTTGCGCATAACGCCAACGCCACGGACAATACCGTGGAAATTGTCGGCGGCACGTTTGGCGGTGCCGTCTACGGCGGACAGGCCGCAGGCAACGCCAATGCCAATATCCTCAACATCAGGGGCGGCGCGTTCGCTCAAAGAGTATCCGGAGGCAGCAGCAGCAGCGCCAGCGGCACCGCCAGCGGCAACATCCTCAACCTCTCCGGCGGCACGTTCAATGCGGATGTGTCGGGCGGCCGGATTACGACTTCCGGCAGCGGCAACGCCAACAACAACATCATCAACCTGAGCGGCAGCGCCAATCTCGATGCCGCCAGTTTGTACGGTGGCATTGGCGTCGGCGGCGGCGATTACATCGCCGGCAACACCCTGAACCTGAAGGGCTGGACAGGGAAAGCCGTCACCATCGGCAATTTCGCGTCCTATAACTTCTACCTGCCCGGAACGCTGACAAACGGCGGGACAGTATTGGAAGTCGTCACCGCCAATATCGACAACAGCCGGATCAACGTCGGCATCGACGGCGCGCATACGGCCTTGAACGCGGGCGATACGGTCACGCTGATCAAGGCAAGCACAAGCCTTTCCGCCAGCGGCATCAATACCGCCACCGACAGCGCCACCCTATCCGACGGCGTCATCGACATCAAGGGAACGCTTGCGGCCACGGCCACGCAACTGGACTTTTCCGTCACCTCGCTTGGCGCGAACGCTTCCACCAAGGCGCTCTCCGAAGGCTACGCGGGCGGCCTGGCTTTCGTCGCCCAGGCGGGCGACCTGGCGGCGCGGCAGGGCGTCACCGCCCTGCAACAGCTCCAGGGCCGGGACGCCCCCGGCGGACTGCGCGGCTTTGGCGCGCTGGAATGGGGTTCCTCCCGTCATGACACCGGCTCGCACGTCGACGTCAAGGGCTATCACCTCCTCGCCGGGTTGGGCGCGGGAGGTTCCGGCAGCGCCGGAAACTTCACCCTGGGCGCATTCTTCGAAGGCGGCGACGGCGATTACGACACCAGGAACAGCTTTGCCAATTCCACCGTCAAGGGCGACGGCGACGCCCGTTACTACGGCGCGGGCATCCTCGGACGCTTCGATTTTGCCGGCAACTTCTACCTCGACGGATCGCTGCGCGCCGGACGGGTGGAAAACGACTTCTCCGCCGTCTTGAACGGCAGACGGAGCAAATACGAAAGCGAGAGCCTGTACACCAGCCTGCACGCGGGATTGGGCTACCTCTGGCAGCTTTCCGGCAAGAACACCCTGGATGTCAACGCCCAGTACCTGTGGACCCGTCAGGACGGCGATAGCGCCACCCTTTCCACTGGTCACCGGATCCGCTTCGACGCCGCCGATTCCGAACGCCTGCGCATCGGCGCGAGATTCTCGACCGCGATGAACGAACGCGCGAACTTCTACGCCGGAGCCGCCTGGGAACGCGAGTTCGACGGCAAGATCGACGCCACGATAAACGGCTACCGGATTGACGCCCCCGAACTGAAGGGCAACACCGGCATCGCCGAAATCGGCTTCACCCTCAAGCCCGCCAGCAACAGCCCCTTGAGCCTGGAAGCCGGCCTGCAAGCCTACGGCGGCCAACGCGACGGCGCTTCCGGCGCGGTCAAGGTGAATTACCGCTTCTGAGGCGTCGGGGCAGGGATCGGGGAGCGGAAATCAGGAGAGGGTGGCGCTTTGCCGCCGGGAGGGGGGATGAACCGCGCTTTCCGGGGTGAGCCGCCCGGCTTGTCCGCCCTCCGGGCGCCTTCTCCTTTTGAAAAGGGGAGAAGGAAAATCAAGCGCTTCCCACGACAATCCGAAACCATGAGCAGATGTTCCAGACAGAGCGGCAGGGCGGACAGGATGGGATGGGAAAAGCGCCAGGCAGGCGGCGGGTTTTCCTGAATGGGTTGCGGCCATGATTTCAGGATCACGCGGCCATTGCCGGTTGCCGCACATGCCAGTCCGTCGCCTGTTGAAACCCATGCGCCGCGTTCAGAATCCTGGCTTCCTCGAAATAATTGCCGATCAGTTGCAGACCGATCGGCAAACCCTGGGCATCGAACCCGCAAGGGAGCGAAAGTCCCGGCAGCCCCGCCAGATTCACCGCGATGGTGTAGATGTCCGATAGATACATCTCAACCGGGTCGGCGGACTTTTCGCCCTGTTTGAAGGCCGTGGTCGGGCTGGTTGGCCCCAGAAGCACGTCACAGACCTTGAACGCCTCGGCAAAGTCGCCCGCGATCAGGCGGCGGATGCGCTGCGCTTGCAGGTAGTAGGCGTCGTAATAACCATGCGAGAGCACGTAAGTTCCAATCAGGATGCGGCGTTTGACTTCCGCGCCGAAACCTTGCGAGCGGCTCTTTTTGTACATGTCCGTGAGATCGGCATATTCCGGGGCGCGATAGCCGTAGCGCACGCCATCGAAACGGGAAAGATTGGAACTCGCTTCCGCCGGAGCGATCACGTAATAGGCGGGTACGGCAAGACGCGAATTGGGCAGCGTTACCTCGACGGTTTCCGCGCCCAGTTTCCGATACTGTCCAATGGCCGCCTCGACGGCAGCCATCACTTCCGCATTGGCGCCCTCGCCGAAGAATTCCTTCGGCAGACCGATGCGCAATCCTTTCAGTGGCGCTTCCAGATTCCGGGCATGGTCCTCGGCGGGACGATCAAGGCTCGTGGAATCCTTCGCGTCGAACCCGGTCATCGCCGAGAGCACAAGGGCGCAATCCTCGGCGCGATGCGCGATCACGCCGCCCTGGTCGAGCGAGGAGGCAAAGGCGATCATGCCGTAGCGGGAAACGAGGCCATAGGTAGGCTTGATGCCGGTCAGGCCGCAGAGCGCGGCGGGCTGGCGGATGGAACCGCCGGTGTCGGTGCCGGTGGCTGCCGGCGCAAGGTACGCCGCCACCGCCGCCGCCGATCCGCCGGAAGAGCCGCCCGGCACGCGAGTCGTATCCCAGGGGTTGCTCACCGGGCCGAAGCATGAGGTTTCGTTCGACGACCCCATGGCGAATTCATCCATGTTCGCCTTGCCAAGGGAGACCATGCCCGCCTCCCGCTCGAGCCTCTCTACTACCGTGGCGTCATAGGGGGCGGTGAAGTTTTCCAGCATTTTCGAGCCGCAGGTGGTCTTCCAGCCCTGGGCGCAAAAGATGTCCTTTTGCGCCAGCGGAATGCCGGTCAGCGGATGCGCGTCTCCGGCGGCGAGGCGTTCATCGGCGATTTTTGCGGCGGCAAGCGTCTTTTCCTCGTCTACCGTGATGAAGGCGTTGAGGAGCGGATTCAACCGCCGGATACGCTCGAGGAAAAGGCGGGAGAGTTCGACGCTGGAAATTTTCCGGGCGGCGAGCGCCGTGCCCAGTTCGGTCAGGCTTTTGTAAATCATTCGATGACTTTGGGAACGAGATAAAGCCCGGCTTCGGCTTCGGGGGCATTGACCAGGCAGCGATCGCGCAGCGCGCCATCGGCGTCCGTGTGCGTCACCTGGTCTTCGCGCAGGCGCTGATGAACGTCCTGCGCGTGCGCCATGGGTTCGACGCCCTGGGTATTCACGGCCTGCATGGTCTCGATCAGCCTGAAAATGTCGTTCAACTGGCGGCGGGCGGTCTCGGCGCCGGCCTCGTCGATCTCGAGACGGGCAAGGTGAGCGATGCGCTGGACTTCGGAAAGGGTGAGGGACATGGGGATTCCGTTCTCAAAATCGGCAGATTTCAAAAAGACGGCACATAAACTGTGCGCCGAAAACATTATAAGGTATCATGGAAAGCCTTATTTTCCGCACCCATCGGGTGCTTTTTCCGCGCAGGATTGAAACATATGTTCGGCCTTTTTCGCAGTTATTTTTCCAAAGACCTGGCCATTGATCTGGGTACCGCCAACACGCTGATTTACGTTCGCGGCCAGGGCATCGTGCTCGATGAGCCTTCCGTGGTCGCCTTGCGGATGGATGGCGGCCCCAACCTCAAGAAAACCATTCAGGCGGTCGGGCGGGAGGCCAAGGAAATGCTGGGCAAGGCGCCCGGCGCCATTACCGTCATCCGTCCGATGAAAGACGGCGTGATCGCCGATTTCACCGTTACCGAGCAGATGTTGAAGCAGTTCATCAAGAAGGTGCACAGACCCAGCATCATCGCGCCTTCGCCGCGCATCATCATTTGTGTGCCTTCCGGCTCCACCCAGGTGGAGCGCAGGGCTATCCACGATTCCGCCGTAAACGCGGGCGCAAGCAAGGTGTTCCTGATCGAGGAACCCATGGCCGCCGCCATCGGCGCGGATTTGCCAGTGGCCGAGCCGACCGGCTCGATGGTGGTCGACATCGGCGGCGGCACTACCGAGGTGGGCATCATTTCGCTGGGCGGCATGGTGTATTCCGGTTCGGTGCGCGTCGGCGGCGACAAGCTCGACGAAGCCATCATCAATTACATCAGCCGCAATTACGGCATGTTGATTGGCGAAAATACCGCGGAAAACATCAAGAAGACCATCGGCTCCGCCTTTCCCAGCAAGGAAGTGCGGGAAATGGAAGTTTCCGGCATCAACAAGGCCGAGGGGATTCCCAGGAAATTCACCATTTCTTCCAACGAGACCATGGAGGCGCTGGTGGAGGCGCTTTCCCAGATCGTCACCGCCATCAAGCTGGCGCTGGAAAAAACGCCGCCGGAACTGGGCGCGGATATTGCCGAGCGCGGCATGGTGCTGACGGGCGGCGGCGCGCTCCTGCGCGATCTGGACCGCCTGTTGATGGAAGAAACCGGGCTGCCGGTCATCGTGGCCGACAATCCGCTGACCTGTGTGGCGCGTGGTTGTGGCTTGGCGCTGGAAAAAATCGACAAGCTCGATTCCATTTTCACCCCCGAATAAACCGCGGCACTGCCCGTCTGAGCCTCCATTGAACAGCAAGAAATTAGCGGCAGCCCTGAAGGGCTGCCGGCCTGATGTCATTGGGAATGGATTTCTTTCCCCTCGAGAATGGCTACGGTCGATACCCCGGCCGCGGCCGGGTTCCAGCCTTCGCGCCTTTCTTGCGGGCGGGTTTCAAACCGGAGTTGGTTTTGCGATGAAGATCGGTTGCGGCTATTCTGCTGCCGGGATGTTGCCCCGTGTCCGCGCTTGATCGGGCGCCGCCGTTTTTCCGGCATGGGCCGACGCCGCTGGCGGTCATGATCTTCTATGCCGCTTTTGCGGTGGCCTTGTTCGTGCTGGACATGCGCTTTCACGCGCTGGGTTTGCTGCGTCAGGGCATTTCCATCGTCACGGATCCCCTGCAACGTCTGGCGCAATCGCCGTTGCGCCTGACTTCCGCGGGCATGGATTATTTTCGCGCGCTGGAATCCATGCGGGAAGAAAACCGCGCGCATCAGACCGCCCGCCTGCTGGCGGCTCCGGATTTGGCGCGGATTGGGCAACTGGAAGCCGAAAACGCCCACCTGCGCCGCCTTCTGGAACTGCGCGAACGCGATCGGGTGAGCGGACAGGCGGCAAACATCCTTCATGCCGCGCGCGATCCTTTTTCCCGCCGCGTTTATCTGGACAAGGGTATGCAACATGGATTGCGGCAGGGGCAGCCTGTCATCGACAACGCGGGTATCGTCGGCCAGATCACGCAAGTCTTTCCCTTTTCCGCCGAAGTCACCCTGCTCACGGATAAGGAGCAGGCCGTGCCGGTGCAGATTCTGCGCACCGGACAACGCTCGATCATCTTTGGCCTGGGCGACGGCCAGATGGAACTGCGCCACATGCCGATCAATGCCGATGTCGCGATCGGCGACGCGCTCGTCACTTCCGGACTGGACGGCATCTATCCTCCCGGTTTTCCGGTGGCAAAAGTGACGCATGTCGAACGCGACAGCGCCTATACCTTTGCGCGCATCATTGCCGTTCCCAGCGCCGCCGTGGAAAGCCACGGCATGATCATGGCGCTGGATTACCGTCCGGAGACGCAGGCGCGTCCGCCCGAACCCAAGCCTCAAGGCACCCGCCGCCGGTCTCGCGCCGGACGCGCCGCCAACCCCTGAAGATTCCGTCATGAGCGCCTCACCGCATACCGTCCGCATCCTGCGCCCCGCCCGTCCCTGGTTCATCGTCCTGAGCCTCATGGCCGCCCTGCTGCTGAATCTTCTGCCGACCCGGCAATGGGTATTCATGCCCGATTGGGTGATGCTGACGCTCTGCTTTTGGAGCATGCGCGAGTGGCGCATGTTCGGCATGGGGTACGCCTTCTTGCTGGGGCTTTTCATGGATGTCGCCAATGGCGCGGCGCTGGGGCAGCACGCGCTGGCTTACGTGTTGCTCCATTACGCCGCCGCCAGTCTTTCCCGGCGCATTCTCCAGTTTCCCTTGCGGCAGCAATCGCTGCACGTTTTGCCGCTGTTTCTGGGCGTAACGGGCATCCAGATACTCATCCGTCTCGTGGCGGGCAGTGATTTTCCCGGCTGGCGCGAATTCATTTCGCCGATTGTGGCGGCGTTGCTTTGGCTGCCGGTCGCCTTTCTCCTGGTTGTGCCGCAGTACCAGCCTGACGAACACGACACCACCCGCCCCATATGAATGACTTTCAGTACAGCCAGCAGGAACTGGCGCAGTTTCGCCGTCGCGTTCTGTTTGCCGCGCTCGTCGTCCTTGTGCTCTCCGGCGCGCTTTTTGCCCGTCTTGTCCATCTTCAGGTCTTTTTGCACGAATATTATTCCACCCGCGCCGAAAGCAACCGCATTTCGCTTTCGCCCATCACGCCCAACCGGGGCAACATCACGGATCGCAAAGGCGTCATCCTGGCGCGCAATTATTCCGCCTTCACGCTTGAAATCACGCCCGATCAGACCCGCAACCTGGACGCCACCATCGACGCGCTGGCCGAACTCATCGACATCCAGGCAAAGGATCGGCGGCGTTTCAAGCGCCTGCTGGACGAAGCCAAAACCTTCGAGTCCATTCCCATTCGCACCCGCCTCACGGATGAGGAAGTCGCCCGCTTTACCGCCCGCCGCTACCTTTTCCCCGGCGTAGACGTGAAGGCGCGTCTTTTTCGCCAATACCCGGAAGGCGCGCTGGCCGCGCACGCCATCGGCTACATCAGCCGCATCAACGACGACGATCTGGCCTGGATTGAGCAGGAAGCCGCCAAAGACCTGGAGCGGAACATCAATTACAAGGGCACGTCGCTCATCGGCAAAATCGGGCTGGAAAAGCAATACGAATTTGAACTGCACGGCACAACCGGCTACGAGCAGATCGAAGTCGATGCCGCTGGCCGTGCCGTGCGCGTGCTTTCGCATACCGCGCCCATTTCCGGCAACAACCTTGCCCTGACCCTGGACGCCGCCCTGCAAAAAACAGCCGAAGCTGCCTTTGGCCAGCGCCGGGGCGCGCTGGCCGCCCTTGACCCGAACAATGGCGCGGTACTGGCGCTGGTCTCCAATCCCGCCTTCGACCCCAACCTGTTTGTCGATGGCATTCGCTTCGACGACTGGGATGAACTCAACACCAATCCGGACAGGCCGATGCTGAATCGCGCCATCTCCAGCGCCTATCCGCCGGGTTCCACGTTCAAGCCGCTGATGGCGCTGGCCGCCCTGAGCCAGGGGCGGCGCAAAACCAGCCACACCATCGCCGATCCTGGGTTTTTCAGTTTCGGCGGGCGCGTCTTCATGGATGACAAGGCAGGCGGTCATGGCAGTGTGGACATGTTGAAATCCATCATCGTTTCCTGCAACACCTACTATTACCATCTTGCCAATGATCTCGGCATTGAGGCCATCGCCCGCTTCATGGGTGAAATCGGCTTGGGCGCGCGTACCGGCATCGACATCCCCGGCGAGGCCGAAGGCGTGCTGCCTTCGCCGGAGTGGAAGGCGCGCCGCTTCAAATCCCGCGAAAACCAGAAATGGTACGCCGGAGAAACCATTTCCGTCGGCATCGGCCAGGGCTACAACGCCTACACGCCGCTGCAAATGGCGCACGCGCTGGCCAATGTGCTCAACCATGGGCGCGTCTTTTCTCCCCATCTCGTCGATACCGTCACCGAATCCGCCACGGGCGCGGCGCGCAAGATGGGCGCGCAGCCCGTGCGACAGCTTCCCCTGGATCCGGAACATGTCGATTTCATCAAACGCGCGATGGCGGGCGTCAACAAGGAAGGCACCGGAGCGCGCGCTTTCGCGGACGCTCCGTATACTTCCGGCGGCAAGACCGGCACGGCGCAGGTGTATAGCCTCAGGGGACAGCGTTATGCAGGCCAGAGCAAGGAACGTCTGCGCGATCATTCCTGGTTCGTGGCCTTCGCGCCGCTCGAAGCGCCACGCATCGTCGTCGCGGTGCTGGTGGAAAACGGCGGTTTCGGCTCGCAATCCGCCGCGCCCATTGCGCGTCAGGTTCTGGATTATTATCTGCTGGGCAAGGATTCCGGCGGCCCCGCTCCGGAAGGCGTCGCCAGCGCCGACGAAGGCAATGTCGATGCCGCGCCGCCAGTCATCCCGCTTACCGGAATGTCCGATCATGCTGTTTTACCTTAAACGCCAGGCCAGCCGCATTTGCGCGCATCTGGACATGCCGCTCTTCGTCATCGTCTTGCTGCTCATGTGCGCCGGGCTTGCCACGGTCTATTCCGCCATGTATTCCATGGGGATCGACCGGCTGGACAAGCAGATCGTCAACATGCTGATCGCGCTGGCGATCATGCTGGCCGTCGCGCAGGCCGCGCCGCAGAAAATCATGCGGCTTGCCTTGCCGTTCTATCTTCTTGGCCTGGCCTTGCTGATTGGCGTTGCCCTCTTTGGCGTGACCGTGAATGGTTCCCGCCGCTGGCTGTCGCTGGTCGTGGTGAACATCCAGCCTTCGGAAATCATGAAAATCGCCATGCCCCTGATGCTGGCCTGGTTCTTTCACAAGTGCGAATCGGAATTGAAATTCAGGCATTTCGCCATCGCCATGGTCATTTTGCTGTTGCCGACCCTGCTGATTCTGAAACAGCCGGATTTGGGCACCGCGCTCCTGGTCGGCGCGGCGGGCTTTCTCGTCATCTTCTTTGCCGGATTGCCGTGGAAGATCATGCTGGGCGCGGCACTTTCCGTCATCGCCGCCCTGCCGTTCCTCTGGAATTTCGTGCTGCACGACTACCAGCGCCGCCGCGTGCTCACCCTGATCGATCCCGGTTCCGACCCTCTGGGCGCGGGGTATCACATCATCCAGTCTTCCATCGCCATCGGTTCGGGCGGCGTCCTCGGCAAGGGCTGGATGGACGGCACCCAGACCCACCTGGAATTCATCCCGGAAAAGCATACCGACTTCATCTTTGCCGTGCTTTCCGAAGAATGGGGACTGTTGGGCGGCAGTTTCCTGCTCATCCTGTTCATCGCCCTGGCCGGACGCGGACTGATGATTGCCGTTGGCGCGCCAACCCTGTTTTCCCGCCTGCTTGCCGCCGCCATTTCGCTGATGTTGTTCATCTACGCCTTTGTCAACATGGGCATGGTTTCCGGCATCCTGCCCGTGGTCGGCGTGCCGCTGCCCTTCATCAGTTATGGCGGCACGGCGCTGGTGACATTGGCCATGAGCATCGGCGTCCTGATGAGCATCCGCACCCACCGGACGATATTGGTCAAAAAATGAAATTCCGCTTTTTTTTCCTCTGCGTGTTTTGCTTTTCACTTTCCGCCTGTTTCACGCCGTACCGTCCGGTCATTCCAGCGCCAACCGACGGCAAGGCGAAAAAGACCGTTCCCGCCCCGCAAGGCGGCGGCTATTACAAGGATGACGGCCCCGGCAGCGAGATTCCCGCCGATCTGGACGGCATTCCCGACGCCGTTCCGCGCCAGGAGCCGCTGCATCGCGGCGCGAACAAGCCCTATACCGTGCTCGGCAAGAAATACACGCCGCAGACGCAAATCAAGCCTTTTCGCCAGGAAGGCGTCGCCAGCTGGTACGGGAAGAAATTCCACGGACAGAAGACTTCCATCGGCGAGACTTACGACATGTTCGCCATGACCGCCGCCCATCCCACGCTGCCGCTTCCTTCCTACGCCCGCGTCACCAATTCCGCGAACGGCAGGAGCGTGGTGGTGCGGGTCAATGATCGCGGCCCTTTCCACGCGAACCGCATCATGGATCTTTCCTACACGGCGGCGCACAAGCTCGGCTACCTCAACGCCGGCAGCGGCCGGGTCATCGTCGAAAGCGTCATTCCCGGCAAATTCCTGCCCGCGCCGCCCGTGGTTGCCGTCGCGCCCGCCGCCGAATCCGTCCGCGACAGCCGCGAACTCGACGCCCTGTCGCTTGCGCTCTCGCAAGAAGACGCCGTCGCGCCGCCGCCCGATGGTTTCTACCTGCAACTGGGCGCGTTCTCCCTTGCCGAAAACGCCGAAAACCTGAAAAATCATCTGTCGCGCGAAAACGACTGGCCTGATGAACCCATGTATGTCCAATACCTCGACAATCTCTACCGTCTGCACATGGGTCCCTATCCGAGCCGCGCCGCTGCCCAGGAAGCCGCCCGGAAAATCCACGCGCTCTCCGGCTACACGCCGCTGCTGCGTTCCTCGCAGAGCGCCGCGCCGCCCATGATGCCTTGACGCGCAACAAAAAAGCCGCCCGTTACGGGAACGGACGGCTTTTTCGCGGGGGTCGCAAATCCGGTGTTGCTGGCGCGCCTTCAGTTTCTCACCTTGAAATCATCGTGACAGGCCTTGCAGGTTCCGCCGAGCTTGCCGTGTTGCGCCTTGACGGCGGCGGCATCGCCGCTGGCGGCAACCCTGGCGAGCTCCGCGGCTTCCTTGGTGAAGTTCTGCGCCAGACGGGCGACTTCTTGCGGCTTACTGAAGAATTCGGGCTTGACAAAGGTCTTGACGCCGCCCGCGTCCTTTTCGGAGCCGGGGATGTACAGCGCGCCCATGCCGGAATTGGCGATGGCGGAAATGGCGCTGGCGGCCTGGATGACCTCGGACTTGTTGTAGTTCGCGCCTTCCACGTTGTTCTTGATGCGCGACATGTTCCAGCTGATGTAGCTGTAGGCGGCCTGGCGGTATTTGATGGCCTGTTCGGGTTTCAGCGCCTGTTGGGCGTGGGCGGCATTCAGGGCGCTTGCGGATACGGCGAGTGCGGCAAGGGCAAGAATGATTTTTTTGGGCATGACGATTCTCCGTTTATGTTGTAGACAGTGAATCCGGCGCGCGAAAGCCGGGATGAACTTCCAGTTCCCGCGCACTCCGGAGGAAGCGGATTATAGATCGAGCATGAAGTCCCGCATGATTTTGCCGACGCGCCAGACAACACTTGTTACAATTGCGCGCGAAACGCAACAGAAGGCCAATGCGGCAAACATGTTTCCTCGTTTTTCAGCATACGGAGAGTATGCTCCCTTTGTCCGGCTTTTGCTTTAAACTTGCCGGAGCTTTTACTGACGCCCGATCATGACCGAACCCGAAAAAAGCGCTGTGCGTCTGGAACTGGAGGAGGCGAACGCCTACGACCAGTATTTATTGCACTCGTCAATGGAAATCAGCGCCGTACTCCGTAACGCCATGAAGCGGGGCTGCATGGTCACGGTGTATTTCGACATGGGACGGGCGTTTTTCCTGACGTCGTTGCTCGAAGTGACGGCAAAGGGCATCGTACTGGATTACGGAAGCGACGAGAACATCAACCGGCAGGCGCTGCAAGCCCATCGACTGATATGCACCATGAATGTCGATCGGGTGAAGGTGCAGTTTGGCGTGCCGGGTGTGCGTCTGGTGCAGTTCGATGGCCGACCGGCTTTTGCCGGTGCCTTGCCGGAACAACTGTTGCGTTTGCAGCGCCGCGAGTATTTCCGCGTCAGCACGCCGATTGTCAAGCCCCTGTATTGCGAATTGCCCATGCCCGCGTCGGAAGACGAAGAAACGACGCTGCAACTGCCCTTGCTGGACATCAGCGCCGGGGGCCTGGCGTTGATGGTCGCCACGCGGCAGGCGCGGCTGTTCGTGCATAACCAGATTTTCAACAATTGCCTGCTGCCCCTGCCGGACGAACCCAACATGCGTCTGAGTCTGCGCATATGCAATCTGTTTGAAGTCAGCAACCGCGCGGGCAATCGCTATGCCCGCGTCGGCTGCGAATACCTGGAACTGGCAGGCACCCCCCTGAACCATATTCAACGCTACATCATCCACCTGGAACGCGAACGCAAGGCCAGGGAAAACGGGTTGGAGTGAGCGAAAAACAGTAAAAGCGCGATTTGACGCGCCAGACCCGATCCCTGAGCACTGAACCCTGTCCCCGATGCACTATAATCCGCCCCTTTCTCCACTTTTCTCCGGGTTGTTGCAATGCGCGTGTTTTCCTTTCGTTTTTCGCTTTCCCTGTTTTGCCTGTTGTTCATGTTCTGCGCGGAGGCCAAGACGCAGGCACCGGGAATAGCGGCGAAATCCTGGGTGCTGGTGGAATTTGTCTCCGGGCAATTCCTGGCGGGAGAAAAAATCGACGAGCCGCTGGAGCCGGCCTCGCTCACCAAACTGATGACCGCCTACCTGAGTTTTTCCGCCCTGCAACAAAAAACGCTGACGCGCGAGCAGAGCGTCCTGGTCTCCGAAAACGCCTGGCGCACGGGCATGGGCGGCTCGAGGACGTTTCTTCAAGCCGGGCGCAAGGCGACCATTGACGACCTCCTGAAGGGCATGATCGTGCAATCGGGCAATGACGCCGCCGTCGTGTTGGCCGAAGCGATTGCGGGCAGCGAGGAAGCCTTTGCGGCGCAAATGAACCGGGAAGCCAAACGGCTGGGCATGAACCACACCCGTTTCAAGAACGCCACCGGACTTCCCGATGCGGAACACTTCACCACGGCGCGCGATCTGGCGACGCTGGCCACTGCCCTGCTGCGTGATTTTCCCGAAGAATACGCGCGTTACTATGCCATTCGAGAATTCAGCTACAACAACATTCGCCAGAAGAACCGCAACATCCTGCTGGGACAGGCGGAAACCGGCGTGGACGGCATGAAGACCGGCTATACCGAAGCGGCGGGCTGGTGTCTCATCGCTTCCGCCCTGCGCGGCGAACGACGGCTGCTGGCCATCGTGCTGGGTGCGGCAAGCGATGCGGCGCGCGCCTCGGAATCCCTGAAACTCCTGAACTGGGGCTATCAGTTCTTCGACGCCGTCAAACTCTACGAGGCGGGACAAGCCATTTCGGAATTCAAGGTCTGGAAGGGTTCCCGGGGCAAGGTCAAGGCCGGGTTCCAGAGCGACTTCATTCTCTCCATCCCCAGGGACGCCCGCAGCAAACTCACCGCCACGCTGCTTTCCCGCCAGCCGTTGCTTGCGCCGGTGCGCAAGGGACAGATCATCGGCATCCTCAAGTTTTCCCTGGAAGGCGAAACCTACGGCGAGTATCCGGTAGAGTCCCTGGAAGACGTGCCGCTGGGCAACTGGTTCTACCGCTTCATCGACACCCTGCGGCTCTGGTTTGCCTGACCTCCGCCATGACGCCGGAAGTATCGCTCCTCGAATACCCCACGCCTTTTCCGCTGAAAATCATGGGCGAGGCAGGGGCGGAACTGGAAACATTGGTGCTGGACATCGTGTGCCGCCACGATGCGGGCTTCACTCCCGAGAATGTAGAACGGCGCTTGAGTTCCAGGGGGCGTTACCTCTGTCTCACCTGTACCGTCACCGCCACCTCGCGCGCCATGCTGGACAATCTGTACCGCGAATTGAGCGCGCATCCGCGCATCCGTTACGTGCTCTGAAGCCGATGGACATGCGCCTGCGCCGTCTAGGGCAAACGGATTATCTCGCCGCCTGGGAAGCGATGCGCGTCTTCACCCGCGAGCGCGCCGCGGATACGCCCGACGAGATCTGGCTCACCGAGCATGCGCCGGTATTCACGCTGGGCGCGGCGGGCAAACCCGAACACCTCCTCCGCGATGTGGGCATTCCCGTGGTGCGCGCCGATCGCGGCGGACAAGTGACCTATCACGGGCCGGGACAACTGGTGATGTACCTGTTGCTGGATTTGCGCCGCCGCCATCTCACGGTGACGCAAATGGTGCATGGCATGGAAGCGGCCGTCATCCGCATGTTGGCGGACGCGGGATTGACTGCCCAAAGGCGCAAGGGCGCGCCGGGGGTGTATCTGGGCATGGAAGGCGACGGCGCCAAAATTGCCGCGCTGGGACTGAAGGTGAGCCGGGGCTGCACCTATCATGGGTTGAGCCTCAACGTGGATATGGATCTGACGCCCTTTACCGCCATCCATCCTTGCGGCTATCCCGGCCTTGCCGTCACCCGGACGCGCGATCACGGGCTTGCCTTCGATGTCGCCGAAGCCGGAGAACGTCTGGCGCGCCAGCTTTTCCGGGAATTTTCCTGCGCGGAAGAACGTCATGCGTGAACGCGGCGTCAAGCAAAAGGGTGAACAGAAGATTGCGCGTGTCGTCCGTCTTGCTCCGCAGGCGGTTCCGCGCCTCAGGAAACCCGATTGGATTCGTGTAAAAGCGGGCGACGCGGCGGGACGTTTTGGCGCTGTCCGCAAGCTGTTACGCGCGGAGCGGCTGCACAGCGTCTGCGAGGAAGCCGCCTGTCCGAACATGGGCGAATGCTTTGGCCGGGGCGTCGCCACCTTCATGATCCTGGGCGACATCTGTACCCGCCGCTGTCCTTTCTGCGCTGTCGGTCACGGCCTGCCGTTGCCGCCGGACGTCGACGAACCCGCGCATATCGCAAAATGCGTCGCCCAACTGGAACTCGATTACGTAGTCATCACCAGCGTCGACCGCGATGATCTGAAAGATGGCGGCGCCGCGCATTTTGCCGCCGTGGTCGCCGCCCTGCGCCGCGAACATCCGCGAATCCAGATCGAACTCCTGACGCCGGATTTCCGCAGACGGCTGGAATTGGCCCTCGATCAGCTTGGCCGCGCGCTGCCGGATGTGCTCAATCACAATCTGGAAACCGTTCCCCGTCTGTACCGCGCGGTTCGCCCCGGCGCGGACTACGCGCATTCGCTGCGGCTGCTGAAGGATTTTCGCGCCCGCTATCCGCGGATTCCCACCAAGTCCGGCCTGATGGTGGGTCTGGGCGAGACGGACGCGGAAATCCTGGCGGTATTGCAAGACCTGCGCGCTCACGGCGTCGAGCGGCTGACCATAGGTCAATACCTGGCCCCTTCCCGCCACCACCTGCCCGTGCAGCGCTACGTCGCGCCGGAAACCTTCCGGATGTACGCCGCCGAAGCCGCCCGCCTGGGTTTCACCGTCGCCGCCTGCGCGCCAATGGTGCGCTCCAGCTATCGGGCGGATCGGGAGATGGAAAACAAAAGGCCGTAAACATCGGAGGCGGAGCACCGAATCGCGTGAAATCGCGGCGCGAATGCGAGGCGCAAGGGCTTTGACATTTCGGCGTCTTCCCTTACAATTCCGCCCTTTTCGGTTTATTCACTGGACAAAGCACATGGTCGTCATCCGTCTTTCCCGTGGCGGCGCGAAGAAGCGCCCCTTTTACAATCTGGTCGTTGCGGATTCTCGCAATCGGCGCGATGGGCGTTTCGTGGAACGTATCGGTTTTTACAACCCGGTTGCTGCCGCGCATGAAGAAAACCTGCGCGTGGCGCTGGATCGTCTTGCCTACTGGCGGGAACACGGCGCGCAACTGTCGCCCACCGTTACCCGGCTGGTGAAGCAATACGTCGCCAAAACCACGGCGACCGCCTGACTTTTCACGCCTGACCAGAAATGGGCGCGCGTTTTTCCGCCGCCTCCTGCCATGACGGAAGATTCAAGACTGCTGATTCTCGGGCGCGTCCGTGCTGCCCATGGCGTCAAGGGCTGGGTGAAGGCGCAAATCTTTGGCGAGGACGCGGCCGGTTGGCGCAAGATTTCCGCATGGCATCTGGCGGCGACGGAAAACGGCCCGTGGCGGCGGCAAGAAGCGGAAGAATGCAAGGCGCAAGGCGAGGATTTGTTGATTCGCTTTGCTGGCGTCGCCGACCGCGCCGGGGCGGAAAGCCTGAAAGGATGCTGGCTTGCCGCGCCACGGCATGCCTTGCCGCCGACCGCCGCCGACGAGTTTTATTGGGCCGATCTCATCGGCCTGGAAGTGGTAAACGACAAAGGCGCGCGCCTTGGGCGTGTGGTCGGATGCATCGCCAGCAGCGCGCATACGGTGTTGCGTGTGCAGGATGGCGAAACGGAACGCTTGCTGCCTTTTGTCGCGGCAGTGGCGCGCGAAGTCGATCTTGCCGCAGGTTGGATGCGGGTAGTCTGGGAGGCGGACTGGTGAAAGCCGTTTTCGATTGCGTGAGCATTTTCCCGGAAATGTTTGCCGCGCTTACCGGCTCCGGCATTACCCGCAAGGCACAGGAAGCCGGGTTGTGGTCGCTGGCGCTGTGGAATCCGCGCGATTACGCGGACAATGCCTGGCGCACCGTCGATGACCGTCCTTACGGCGGCGGTCCCGGCATGGTGATGCGTGCCGCGCCGCTGGAAGCCGCCATTCATGCGGCCAGGGCGCGACAACAGGCGGCGGGCGTGACGAAAAGCCGGGTGATTTACCTCTCGCCCCAGGGTGTGCCGCTGAATCACGCGAGTGTCGTTGAGATGGCGGCGGACACGCGGGCGGGCGTCGGTTTGGTATTGCTGTGCGGACGTTATGAAGGCGTGGATGAACGCCTGATCGAGCGCGTGGTGGAAGAAGAGATTTCCATCGGCGATTTTGTCGTCTCCGGCGGCGAACTGGCCGCCATGTTGCTGATGGACGCGATCATCCGTCAATTGCCCGGCGCGCTGGGCGATGCGGCTTCCGCCGCGGAGGATTCGTTCGTGTCGGGCTTGCTGGATTGCCCGCACTATACCCGTCCCGAGGTGTATGCGGGACAGGCGGTTCCGGAAGCCCTGCTTTCCGGCGACCATGCCAGAATTCGTCGTTGGCGGCTGAAAGCGTCGTTGGCGCGAACCCGGAAGCGCAGGCCGGAACTCCTGGCGCAACGCGCGTTGAGCGCGGAAGAGACGCAACTCATGACGGAAATCCGTCTTGAGCAATGCGGTGAGCAATGAAATTCAACAAGGAAACTCACATGAATCTGATAGCACAACTGGAACAGGAAGAAATCGCCCGTCTGGGCAAGCGCATCCCCGAATTCGCGCCAGGCGATACCGTGGTCGTACAGGTCAAGGTCAAGGAAGGCAACCGCGAACGCCTGCAAGCCTACGAAGGCGTGGTGATCGCCAAACGCAACCGGGGTTTGAATTCTTCCTTCATCGTTCGCAAGATTTCCTCCGGCGAAGGCGTGGAACGCACCTTCCAGACCTATTCTCCGCTGGTCGCCAAAATCGATGTCAAGCGCCGTGGCGATGTGCGCCGCGCCAAGCTCTACTATCTGCGCGACCGCTCCGGAAAATCCGCCCGCATCAAGGAAAAACTGGTCAGGAAGACGCCCGCGAGCGCCGCCGCCGCATAGCCCCCCCGCGCGCGGTGACAGCAAGCGGCGGCGCATGGCTTTACGCTCTCCCGCTTCGCGGGAGAGCGTACCCCGTCAGGGGCGAGAGAAGGTGCCGTTCCTCCGGCGTAAGGCACCGTAAACTTATTCCGTCCTCTGTCCTCTGTTTCCGGCAGACGAATAAAAAACGCCTCGCCCGGCGAATATGTCCGGGCGAGGCGAGTTTTATGTCTCCGCGCGGGCGGTCATTGCAACAGCGAGAGCACCATCTGCGGCAGGGTATTGGCCTGCGCCAGCATGGCGGTGCCCGCTTGTTGCAATATCTGTGCCCGCGACAGCTTGGCCGTTTCCGAAGCGTAGTCCGCGTCCATGATGCGGCTCTTCGCGGCTTCCGTGTTTTCCTGCGCGGCGGAAAGCTGCACCAGCACACCCTC
>JAIRLE010000169.1 GCA_031259605.1 Zoogloeaceae bacterium | reverse complement strand
GGGTTTCCACGCAAATTTCCTATGCGGGCAACTGCATCGGCGTAGGCATGGTGGTGCCGCGCGATCTGGCGGTGGTGCTGGACAACAAGATGGGAGACTGCAAGGACAAGGCCACTCTGCTGCAAGCCCTGTTGACGGCGCAAGGCATCGCCAGCGAACAGGCGCTGATCAACTCGGACGATCGGTACGACCTGCCGCAGCCGCCGGTGGTCGAAGCGATCAATCACGTGATGAACTACCTGCCACAGTGGAACCTGTACGTGGATGCCACCGCCAGAAACGTCACTTTCGGCTATCTGCCCCTGGCCATGTATGGCCGTCCGGTCATACATGTGGGCGCAACGGAAAATGCCGTGCGCACGATTACGGCGGATCGCGAAAAAGCCCCGCTCCAGCTGTCCGCGCACACCACGTTGAAACTGGCCGCTGACGGCAGCGCCAGCGGCAGCGTGCTGACGTCAAGCGACGGTGCCGCCGCTGCCGCTTGGCGCGCGGGGTTCATGGACATGAAACCCGAACAGCGGGACAAATTCGTTGAAAACCTTTTTCAAGGCGGCGGAATGCGCGCCAGCGGCACGCTGGAGACCAGCGAGCTTGCGCCCGCACTGCGCCTTTCGGATCATTTCGAGGTCAAATTCGACTTTCAGGCTGAAAACTTCCTGTCCGCCCGTTCCGGCGCGTTTTCCCCATTTTCGCCATATGGCAGCAACCTGCACCGAATGGCCGCCTGGGACAACAGCAAAACCTACGCGCGCGATCTCCCCTGCTACGGCATGAAACTACATGAAGTATTCGATATCACGCTCGAACCCGGTGTGCAACTCCTTCATGCGCCGGAATCGCTGACGCTCGATACGCCTTATCTGGCGTTCAAAAGCAAGGTACAGAAGCACAAGAAAGGATTGCGCATCGAACGTTCCCTGCACGACAAGACGCCCGTCGGCACTTGCAGCGCCGCCTACTTCAACGCCTGGCTGAAGGACGCCGCCACCATCGCGGAAAACCTGCAACAGCAGGTGCTCTACAAACGCCGGCCTTGAGCGGAAAAACGGCGGGGTGGAAGGATTGCGCCTTCCAGCACCGGTCGTGGCTGGCGCGGTCAGCGCGTGGTTATTTTTTCAGGGGACAGGTGCGCACGCCCAAGAGGGAATAGGCCGCGCAATAGCCTGTCAATCCCGTAGCGAGCGGCAGTGCGCCCAGCCACCCCCACCAGCCGACGACGTCCGTCGCGGCGAGCGCGACCAGGACAAGACCCACAATGACGCGCAACGCGCGATCCAGACTGCCTACATTGTTTCGCATGATGTTTCTCCGTGTTGGGAAGTATTGGGAAAGTTCAGGACTTTTGTCCAAGGAATTCATCGAAGGCCGCCAGAGCTTCCGTTGACCACATGGCGGAAGGTCCGCCGCCCATAAGAATGGCGACCCCCAGGGTTTCCTCGACTTCGGCGCGGGTCGCGCCCAGCCGGACGAGCGCCTGGACGTGGAAGGCGACGCAGCCTTCACAGCGCGCCGCCACGCCGATGGCAAGCGCGATCAGTTCCTTCGTTTTTTCGGAAAGCGCGCCGTCGGCCAGTGCAGCGGCATGCAGCGTGTGAAATCCCTTCATCACGCCGGGGATGGCCTCCGACAGGTTTTTCAGGCGAGGACCGATTCTTTGGATAGACTCCTGGTATTGCGTCATGGAAACTCCTTCATGGAAAAGCGGCGATGCCGCGAAGTTGAAAACGCGCTCCGATACCTTCAGGGCGCGGCACAGAAAATCCCGGCCAGGGTCTGCATGAGACGCAGCGCCCTGGGATCGGAGAGCCGGTAATACACATACTTTCCTTCTTTTTCCGTCGTCACCAGTCCCTCCTGACGCAGCACGGCCAATTGTTGCGACAGGGAAGGCTGGCGGATGCCCGTTGCCGCCTCCAACTCGCCGACATTGCGCCGCTCTCCGCCCATGCAGCACAACAGCATCAAACGATCCGTATTGGACAAGGCCTTCAACAACGCGCACGCTGCGTCCGCATGTACGCGCAACACCTCCGGGTCATGCAGGGAGAAAGGAAGAGAACCGGGTTTCATGACTGGAAAATATACAGGAAAAAACAATGTTTTTTTATATTATGTTTGTTTATATATTGTGTCAAGCGTCTCCTTCCGGCAAATCTCGATTGACGGTCATGGCGTGTGTGGCTACAACGCATAGACATCAAGCTCGACTTTCGGGTCGAAAACTTCCTGTCCGCCCGTTCCGGCACGTTTTCCCCCTTCCCGCCCAATGGCGGCGGCCTGTACCGGATGGCCGCCGTGGATGACGGCAAAACCTGTCATCGCGATCTCCCCTGCTACGGCATGAAAGTGCGCAAAGTGTACGACATCACGCTCGAACCCGGCGTAGAACTCCTCCACGCGCCGGAATCACTGACGCTCGGCACGCCTTGCCTGGCCTTCAGAAGCAAGGCACCAAATGGCATATTCACGGGTATTTGTGCGATTGCCCTGCCTGTCGCACTCTGCCGCCTTTACGCGGCGGAATCGGCATTGCCTGAATTTTGCCGCTTCCCGAATCTGGAAACAGGACGCGCCAGACAGGATCTTTCGTTATTCCCGATTCTTCACGCCCAGAATTGGCAGCCCTTGGTTTGGAATCATTGTTTCGGGCAGTTTTCCATCCCAGCGTTCCGCCTCGCCTTGCGCGCTGACCCGCACAATTTCGGCGTTCAGGCGCTCACGCTCAAGGTTCTGCTTGACCTTCTGAACCTCAACCTCGGCCTGCATTCTCGCCTCCACCGACTGTTCATAAGTATTGGAAAAGTCGATGTTCTCCATGTTGATGCTCTCGATCACGATGCCCATCGGCAGGAAAAAATCCTGCATATCCTTGAGAATCTGACGGGACAACTCATCCCGGTTCTGCACGATGTCCACCGCCGCGTACCGGCCAATCACATCTTTCGGCGTAGCCAGCACCCGCGGCAAAATCACCCGTTGTTCATCGTAAAACGAACTCCGGTTTGAAACCCAGCCCGTAAGAAAGGCGCGAAGGTTGAGACCCCGGCCGCGGCCGGGGTTTCGACCGTAGCCATTCTCGAGGGGAGAGAAACCCTTTCCCAATGGAGTTAGACCAACAGCCCTGAAGGGCTGTCGCTAATTTTTGCTAACACCGCCCTCGGCAAATGGAGCAAGAACTATCCACTTGCCGACGCCCAGGCAAGCTGTTCGGAAAAATGCGCGGCCCATAGCGACACTTTTGCAAGGCGCTTGCCTTTGAGCAAGACGGCGCGAATATCGCCTCCCGCGGACGTCATCATCTGGAAACCACCGCGCCCGAACTTTGCATGGCGGCCTTTATCCGCGTGATCAGCTCCTGCCAATCCACCCGTCGGGTATAGCCCATGACCGTCAGTGCGGGAATGCCGCCGCCTGCGACGATGGCATATTGTTCGCCCTGATCCGTACCCTCGATGCCGCCCATATGGCAAACACCGTTTTCCAGACGACAGGAAAGACCAATGCGGCGATAACCAAAATCCTCGAAAAAACCGAGCACGCTTTTTTGCAGCGCCGCTATCGCGCCGCCGCCGCCCAGGGAGGCAATGTTATCGACCGCCCGCTGGCTGATGCGACGCGGATAGCGGCCAGGACTGCTGGCGACACGCGCGGAAAACGCCAGCGGCTGCCAGTCGGTCGCCAGTTCCAGGCCTTGCAGGTCGGCATCGACAAAACCGGTAATCCGCCCAAAGGAAAAGGTCTGCGTCAGTTGCGCCAGATCGATGTGGCGGGCATTGACGTCCGACAGAAGGCGCGGACGCACCCCAAACGGATCGATGAAACGCAAATCGGTACAGTTCAGATAACCATCGAACACCTGGATGACCAGCGCGCCATCCAGCGACGCTTCCCGATTGACATAGTGGATGAGCGGCAGGTTGGCGGACAACATGCCGTGCATGACCGGCAAATCGAGCGCCTGCGTCAGTTTTTCCAGCGACAGGGGTGCCAGGGAAAAACCCAGCGCGCCCTCCCATTCGCCGTTTTGCGCGCTTTGTCCGGCGGTCAGGTAGGTCACCGCCAGGGTGCTGTCGAGCAGCGGGATGTTCGTCGGCTGCGTCAGCGCGAAACCGCGCGGCCAGATCGCCAGCGGCAGTTGAAAAGCGCCGCTTTCCAGACGCCCCAACGCCAATCTGCCGACTTGCAAATCGCCGCGCCCCTCGCCTGCCTGCCGCCATTCGATCTTGCCGCTCAGGCCTTCCATCGCCAGCCTGCCCTTGTCCAGCAAGAAACCGGCATCGGCAGAAAAGAGCGTCAGCGTATCCAGCGCTCCCTGCCGCCAGTTTGCCGATAAGCCCAGCTGACCGAAAAGCGTGATCGGCGGCAAGTCTTTTCCCGCCAGCATCGGCGCAAGCAAGGTTTCGCCCAGCGCGGGCAGATCCAGGGTTTCCGCTTGCAGTTTTCCTTCCTGAACCCCCGCTTGCCAGCCGCCCTTTCCGTGAAACCGCACGGTACCCACACGCGGAAAGTGCAGCGCGGCGCGTTGAATTTCCCAATCTTCCGCGCCCAGATCGCCGGAAAATTCCAGATATTGCGCACCAGCGGTCAATAACGCGGGCGCATGGTAAATCGCGCCTTTTTGCCATTCCAGACGCCCTTCCATCCGCCAGTCCCGCGCCAGTTTCCGCCCGGAAAGATCGAGCGTCAGCGCCAGATTTTCCGCCGCGTACAGGCCATTCGGCGAATTGAACGCGCCGTCCTCGAGCGTGAGTTGCGCTGTAAACGCCTGCGCGGACAGGGAGAGCCGTCCGTTCAGTTTGCCGCCCGGCCGCCAGGGGATGAATTGCGCCAATGCCGGAACAAGGCGCGCCAGCAGCAGGGGGTTCCCGTTGCGGATGACCAGGCTGGCGGTTTTGCCATATCGCAACTCCCAAAGTTCGCCAGGAGCCGGTTGTAGCAGCAGACGCCAGTTTTCGCCTTCCTGCGCGAGTTGCAGGCCAATGGGCGCGCCTTGCGCCAGATAAAGACGTCCCTGGGCGCAGGAGAACGCGCCGGGTTCGGGATGCAGACGGGCGCAGGCAATGCGGATTTTCGGCCAGACCTGTCCGAAAATCTCCAGGTTTTCCAGCGTCAGTGTGCCGCCCGCGCCTTCCAGGTTCAGTTGAATGGCGCGCACGCCAAAAGCCGCGTGCCGAATCTGTCCCGTGGAAAATTCCAGATTCAGCTTCTCCCAGGAAAACGCCTGGACGCCGCCCGCAAGCAACGCCAGGCAACAGGACAACAGGATTTTCCGCATGGCTTATTTCTGGCAGTTCGCGCCTGGATCGCCTCGCCAGCGCCGCAGTTCTCCGGTCAATCGTCCAGCGGCCTCCGTCAGCGCCTGGACGCCGCCCGCCGCGTCCGGCGTGGGCGCGACAACGCTCAGATCGATGCGGCGTTCCGCCTGAATACCCGTATCCGGATGGCGCAGCCGCGCCTGGACGGAAAGCACGCCAAAACTTCTTTCCGGCGCAACAAAAACCTGCTCGAAGCGTTGTAGTTCCAGTTCAAGGCGACAGGCATCCGGTCTTGCGTCTTCCGCCCAGAACAGCCGCTCCTGCAAGAACAAACGCAGGATTTCTCCGGGCGTGTCCGCCCATCGCGCATAAGCGTAGAACTGCACTCTGGCGGGATCGGCGTAGTTCAGGCGATAGCGCATGAAACTGTTTTCCAGCGCGGGCGCGGGGAACAGTTGGAACGCCATGCTGCGGACGGAAACGGGCGGCGCCTCCGCCTCCCCAAAACCCGGCGGCGCGCCCAGATCAAAACGTTCCGGCGCGGATTGCGGCGGCGTGAAGGCGGGCAGGCAGGCGGTGAGCAGAACACTCGCCAGCAATGGAAAAAAAAGACGGTTCATGATCCCAAGCCTCATGGAGAAGGCGAAGAAACGACAGCGGGAGAATTCGCCTCGGGCGCGACGAATCCCGGCTCCCCCGGACCCGGCATGGCGGGATGCGCTCCGAAAATCAGGCTTTGCGGCGAACGCTCCAGTGTATTCAGCACATGCTCGAAGCGGCGGGCGGCAAGGGAAAGGTCGTGGGCGGTAGTCCTGATTTTGGGGATCAGGGCGTCTTCCGGACGGGTTTTTGCCGCGCCTTCGTCCCGCAGGAGCTTCTCGGCGCGCCGCGCCACCTGATCCGTATGCGCCACCAGTTGCCGCGCGTCTTCCATCAACAACGGCGCGGCCTGTACCGCGGCGGAAAGTCTGCGCGTATTTTCTTCGGAAAACATCGTCTGCAAACGAGCAAAAGAAGCGTCCATGCGCTGGCTGGCGGATTCCAGATGCGCGAGCGTCTGCCGCAAGCGCTGACGGTTTTGCGTATCCAGAACCGCGTTGGCATTGACGAGAAAGGCGCGCGTCTCCGCGAGAATGGCGGGCAGACTGTCTTCCAGGCGATTGAGAAAGGACGGCTGCATCTGGATGCGCGGCAGGGGAGCGCTCAAGGGCTGTCCCTGCGGCGCGCCGTCTTCCAGCAGCACATGCGCCAGACCGGTAATGCCCTGATAGGCCAGACGAGCAGTTGTGGCGCTGTTGACTGGAACGAAGGCTTCGATTTCCACATGAATCAGGATGTTGCGCGTATCTTCCGGATCAAGCTGGATGCCATGCACCTTGCCGACGCGAATCCCCCGATACAACACCTGCGCCTGCGGATTCAGTCCGCCGACATTTTGCTGGGTGACAAGGACAACCTCACGGGTTTCCGCACGCTGCTCGCCAAAGGCATAAAACACCGCCAGCGCCGCGGCAACGAGCACAAGGGTAAACAATCCGGCAAGAAGAGCGTGGGCGCGATTTTCCATGCAAGTCCGATCATTGGGTTCACAAGGCGTATTTATAGCACGAACGGATTCTTTCACGCTCCGGAAATCCTGCGGAGACTGGGCTTTTTGACACAAGAATCGAACCGCGAAACCAACACGCCGGGTTCCAACTCCTTTGTCATCGTAAAACCAACTCCGGTTTGAAACCACGCCCGTAAGAAAGGCGCGAAGGTTGAGACCCCATTCTTACGGTCGGGGTTTCGACCGTAGCCATTCTCGAGGGGAGAGAACCCCCTTCCCAATGACGTTAGACCGGCAGCCCTTCAGGGCTGCCGCTAATTTCTTGCTGCGCGGCGTTGCAGGAACAGTGGTCATCGCTGCAACGACAGCCTCAGCCTTTGGCGGTTGAGGGCAGGTTGAAGAATTGTTCGATGGCCGGATGCGGGAAGGCGCGCACGGTGTCGAGGCTGCCGCGCGTCAGGATGCGTTGTTCCGCCAGCACGGCGATTTCACAGCCCAGGCCGCAGAGGGTCTCCATGTCGTGCGTCACCAGCACCACGGTGAGGTTCAGGCGTTGCTGCAAGGCGCGGATCAGGCGCACGAAACCCTGGCTGCGCGCCGGATCGAGACCCGCCGTCGGCTCGTCGAGCAGCAAGAGTTCCGGCTCCAGCGCCAGCGCGCGCGCCAGCGCCACGCGCTTTATCATGCCGCCGGAAAGCTCCGACGGCATCAGGCGGGCATGTTCCGGTTCCAGTTCCACCATCGTCATTTTCAGGCGCACCAGTTCGGCAATCCAGGCTTCATCGAGAAACCCAAGTTCGCGCAAGGGAAAGGCGATATTGTCGAAAACCGGCAGCGCGGAAAAGAGCGCGCCCTGCTGAAACAGCATCCCCAGACGCCTGCGGATGTCGCGTTGCAACAGCGCGTCCGGCGTTTGCAGGTCATGCCCAAACAGACGCACGTTACCCCGGTACGGCGGCAACAACCCAAGGATTTCCCGCAACAATGTGGTCTTGCCGCTGCCCGATCCTCCGACCAGCGCCACCACTTCTCCTGTCCTCACCCGAAAATCCAGATCCTTGTGGATGATGACCTCACGATAACGGCTCCAGATGCCGCGCATGTCGATAACGGGAACGGGCAGGGGCTTCGTCATGCTAGACGCCGAAATTGCGGGTGAATACGGCGAGGATGGCGTCCGCGATAATCACCAGGGTGATGGCCGACACCACGGAAGCGGTGGTGCGCCGGGAAAGACTTTCGGTATTGGGGCGCACATGCAGGCCGAAATGACAGGCGATGAGCGAAATCAGGACGCCAAAGAGCGCGCCCTTGCAAAGACCGATCCAGAGATTGGCAATGGGTACGGCGTCCGGCAGGGCGCTGAAAAAATAGATGACGGAAAGATCCAGTTCCTTCCATGCCGCCAATGCCCCGCCGAGCAATGCCGCCATGCAGGACCAGACGACCAGGAGCGGCATGACCAGCAGCAGCGCCGCTACCTTGGGCAACACCACGCGCAAGGTGACGGAAACGCCCATTACCGCCAGCGCGTCGATTTCCTCCGTCACCCGCATGACGCCAATCTGCGCCGTCATTGCCGACCCGGAACGTCCGGCGACCAGCACCGCCACCAGCACCGGCCCCAATTCGCGGATGATGCCGATTCCGAGGATATTGACGATGAAGATGTCCGCCCCGAAGGTCTTCAGTTGCAGAGCGGAAAGATAGCTGATGGTGACGCCGATCAAAAAGCCCACCAGCGCGGAAACCGGCAGGGCCTCCACGCCCGCCCGGTAAATGTTGGCGGAAAATTCCTTCCATGGAATGCCTTTGGGATGGCGGCACAGGAATCCGACCGCCAGCGCCAGACGTCCCAAAAGATCAATCAGTCCCAGCGCGTTGTGAACGATGCCCAGGGTAAAGGTGCCCATGCGCCGCAAACCGCCGATAAGCGCGGATTCCTCCCCGGCACCGGAAATCGGTTCCGCAGCCGGAAGCACCGCAATCCGCTCCAGTGCCGCGCGCGCCGCGGGCGAAATTTCCATTTCTTCCGGAAAGCGTCCCGCCCAGAGCCGCCAGAGCAATACGGCAAGCGCGCTGTCCATTCGGGTGACCGCCGATAAATCCCAGCGGCTGGCCCGCGCCGCCGCCGCCAGCAAGGCCAAATGCACGGCGGGCGTTCGCAGGATTCCCGCCAGCGTCCATTCTCCGGAGAGCGCAACCCCGCCGCCGGGTGCATGGCGCAGCGTGGGACAAGACGGCGGCGTCATCGCGCTCATCCGCCGCGTTCCGCGCCGGCGGATTTCAGTTTCAGGGTAAATCCGGCCTGACGCCATGCCAGAATCTCCTCTTTCAGCGCGGCGGCGGTCCACGGATTGTCCGCCAGCCAGCGCGCGGGCATTTCCAGCAATACGCCCTTGGGCATGGCCTCCACGCCATATTGCGGCAACGCGCGATCGTCGCGGCTGCGATGCAACAACACCGCCAGCCGCAAACAGAACACCATGCGCCAGACAAGCAGATCGTCCGGCGACACGGAAAGTTTCTCCAGTTTGCCGCGATGCCCCAGCACCAGCAGCGCCAGAAGCGAACGATCCTTGTTGGAAAAGCCCGGCATGTCGGCACAGGTCAGGATGTACGCGCCATGCTTGTGATAGCTGTTATGCGCCACGGAAATGCCAATCTCATGCAGTGTCGCTGCCCAGGCGAGAAACTGCGTCTCCTCTTCGCTCTGGCGTCCGGCGGTCAGGCGGCGGAGGATTTCCAGCGATGTCTGCCGCACCCGCACGGCCTGCTTGCGTTCCACCTGATAGCGGCGCGCAAACTGCTTGACAGTGGCGTCGCGCATGTCGTTTTGCTGGAAGCGTCCCAAAAGGTCGTAAAGCACACCCAGACGCAACGCGCCATCGGCATAACCCATGTACGTCAAATCCAGTTCGTCGAAGATTGCCAGCATGATCGCCAGTCCGCCCGGCAACACCGGCAGACGGTCGGCGCGCGAGCCGGGGATATTGAGCGCGTAGATGGAACCGGCCTTGATCAACAGGTTGGCGAGCTTTTCCAGTCCTTCGCGCGTAATGCCGGCCACGTTGCCGCGATTCAGATGATTCAGTTCCAGCAAATCCGCTATCGCCCGCGCCGTTCCGGAAGAGCCGACGACTTCTTTCCAGCCTTGCTGCATGTAGGCGTGCGCGATGAGTTCCACTTCCTTGGCGGCGGCGGATTGCGCTTCGCGCAAACGTTTCTTGTCGATGCGTCCATCGGGAAAATAGCGCAGGGTATAGCCGACGCAGCCCATGTAGAGCGAATCCGTAAGCAGCGGCTCGGCTTTCTTGCCAATGATGAATTCCGTGGAACCGCCGCCAATATCCACCACCAGACGCTTGTGCGTTGCCAACGGCAAGGAATGCGCCGCGCCGATGTAGATCAGCCGCGCTTCCTCGCGTCCGGCAATGACTTCAATGGGAAAGCCCAGCGCCGCCTCGCCGCCCGCAAGAAACTCGCCCGCGTTCTTGGCGACGCGCAAGGTATTGGTCGCCACGGCGCGCACGGTCTTGCCGTTCAGGCTGCGGATACGCTCCCCAAAACGCCCCAGCGCCTCCCATCCCCGCCGCAGACTGGCCGCGTCCAGCAGTTTCTCCGGCGTCAACCCGCTCGCCAGACGCACCGTCTCCTTCAGGGAATCCAGCGGATAAATCTGATCCTCCACCACCCGCCCGACTTGCAGACGAAAACTGTTGGAACCCAAATCCACCGCCGCCATCGTTTCGTATTCCATCAATGTCCCATTCACGACAAGATGCGGGCATTTTAGCACCCATGAATCAGGCATCCGCAAAGCCGACACAGCGCACGATTGAAAGTGGCGGAAATTTCGTCATTCTTCGGAGCGAAACGACGAAGCAATCCATGCGGCCCCATGAATTGTTCCGCTACATCCGCAATAACGATGGATTTGATTCGAGTGTTTCCGAAATTACTGACCGATGAGTAATCGCATCCCGCGCCATACCCGCGGCCTTCATTTCATCTTGCATGAACCCCGCCCCTGGCCGCAACCTCTTTGTGGCTCATCCAAAGCAGACTGTTCCACTTCGAGACGTCCCGATCCTCGTCCAGGTTATAAAGCAGGCTACCTCCATTGATCCGCCAACCCATGAGACGTACGCCGCTACGCGGCTCTTTCTGCTCACTCGCGGGCAAGCCATAATCCGCACGCAATTTATCTATCATGCCCTGATGGCTCTGCCAGGGAATGTCTATCTTGAAATTGGCCAGATATTTTCCCCTGAAGAAAAAAGCAACCTGTGTGGCTTCAATGTCATTGAAAGAATTCAGGTTTGATAACAGACGCGATTCCCAAGAGGGAAACCGGATTCCGTGTCCGTGCATTTCAATCCAAGATCAGGAAGAAATTGCTGGACTTCGGCTTCGCCCATGCTGGAGGAAAACTGGTTCAGATCGACAGACAGCGCCAACTGATCTGCATGAGACAGGCTCCGATTGCGCACAAGGAAAACCGCTACGGCAAGAAGCAGCAAGACGCCAATGAATTTCAAAGGTTTCATCATGGCAACTCCGGTTTCAATGCGGCGCCGATTGCGAAAACACGTTTATCACCACGACGCCCGCGAGGATGAAAGCGATGCCGAGGAGTGCGGGCGGGTCCAGCCTTTGTCCGTAGAGGAACCACGCGGCAATGGTAACGAGCACGATGCCCGCTCCCGACCAGATCGCGTAAATGACGCCAACCGGCAGCTTTTCCATGACAAGCGACAAAAAGAAAAAGGCGAGGCAGTAGCCCGCGATCACCACGCAGGATGGCCAGAAGCGCGTGAATCCCGCGCAGGCTTTCAGACTGGTCGTTGCCACGACTTCGGCCACGATGGCGAGCGCCAGATAGACAAGGTGCATCGTTTCCTTTTCCCGGTAATCGATGATCCAGCAGGCCTCAATCGTTGTCGGTCACACAGGGCAGGTCGATGAGCGCGGAAGCAAGGCAGGGGCGGGAATAGAGGTAGCCTTGCAGCAGGTCGCATTGCATTTCCATCAGACAGCGGCGTTGTTCTTCGGTTTCCACGCCCTCCGCGACGGTTTTCATGTGCAGGGTATGCGCCATCAGCACCACCGCCTGCACCAGCGAAAAGGTATTCTGCTCGCCATCGCCGACGATGCCGTCAACGAAGCTCTTGTCGATTTTGACCACATCCACTGGATAGCGCGCCAGATAGGAAAGCGAGGAATAGCCGGTGCCGAAATCATCGATGGCAATCCGCAAACCCCGCTTGCGCAGATAGGTAAACACATTGAAGATGCGCTCCGGATCATCGACCATCGAGGACTCGGTCAATTCAAGCTCCAGGCAATTCGGATTGATGCCGGTAGTCTCGACGATTTCCAGCACCATTTCCGCAAAGCCGGGATTGCGGAACTGGCGTGCGGAAATATTGACGGCAATCCACTGTATCGGCAGGCTGGAATGCTGCCATTCCACCAGTTGCCGACAGCCGGTCTCCAGACACCAGCGTCCCAGGGTTTCGATATAGCCGGAATTTTCCGCCAGGCCGATGAAGTCTTGCGGGATGAGCAAACCGCGCGTGGGATGCTGCCAGTAGCACAGAGCCTCCACGCCATAAACCATGCCGCTCTTCGTATCGATCTGCGGTTGATAGTAAAGACGCAATTCGTTGCGCCGGATGGCGTGGCGCAAGTCGTTTTCCAGTTCCAGACGCTCCAGTGAATGCAGGTTGTCGCTTTCCTGAAAGAAACGGAAGGTGGCGCGTCCGGCGCTCTTGGCGTTGTGCAACGCCACATCGGCGTTCTTCAGCAGGATTTCCCAGGTTTCGCCATCGGCGGGATAGACGGCAATGCCGATACTGATCGTAATGTGTATCTCCCGCCCTTCCAGCTCGAACGGTGCGGCAAAGGCGCTCATGACAAGGCTGGCCTGCTTGGCGGCGTCCGCGTGGGAAGTAATGCCGTCCGGCAGCAAAATGGCGAATTCGTCGCCGGAAAGCCGCGCCAGGGTATCGCCTTCATGCAGCAGCGCCTGTACCCGCTGTCCCACAGCGGACAGCAGATTGTCGCCCGCGCGATGTTCCAGGGAGTCATTGATGTTCTTGAAATGATCGAGATCGAACAAGATGACCGCCAACGGACGACGATTGCGATGCGCCTGCCGCACCGCGGTTTCCAGACGATCCTGGAACAGCAGCCGGTTGGCCAGTCCCGTCAGCAGATCGTGGTAGGACAAGCGATGAATGCGGGCTTCCACCTGCTTGCGCTCGGAAATGTCGGAAAAGAGCGCAATATACTGCGCCACGTCGCCTTCCTCATTACGCACCACCGTGATGGAAAGCCATTCAGGGTAAGTTTCTCCATTCTTGCGACGATTGATGATTTCCCCTTGCCAGTGGTCAGATTCCTCCAAGCTACGCCACATGTCGCGGAAAAATTCCTTGTCATGCAGACCGGAACCCAGCAATTCGCCCGGCGTCCTGCCCCGGGCATCAGCCTCGCTATAGCCGGTAATCTGGGAAAAAGCCGGATTGATCGAAATGATCCGCCCATCCGGCCCGGCAATGGTCATGGCTTCGGAAAGACTGTCGAAGACGCTGGCGGCAATGCGCAAGCGTTCCTCGGATTGATGCTGCGTGGTGACGTCGCGGAAAGACGCCACATACCCCTGCGCGATGTTCGCGTCATCCAGCCCCGGCAGCGGCCCGCCAAGGAAGAATGCGGGGAAATGCTCGCCATTGGCGCGACACAGCCATTCTTCGCCCTCGAACGAACATCCGGCCTGGCGCGCGGCGCGAAAGGCGGAATCCGATTGGGATTCGCGTGGCCAGATTTCCGCCAAATCGCGCCCCAGCAAGTCCGCTTCCCGCCTGCCCAGCAGGATTTCGGCGCGCCGGTTCATGAAGTTCAATCGCCCTTCGCCATCAAAGCTCAAAATGCCTTCGCCCAGATGATCGGCAATGTTGTCCAGCAGGGAATGACTGCTTTCCAGTTCCCGCGCCGTATATTGCAGACGCAGCACAATCAGCACCACCGCCACCACCATGATCAGCGAAAATATCGCCATCAGTCGCCGGTAGTATTCCGCCTGCACGGCGGTCTGGTTATAGGCGCGGACATATTCGCCATAGGCCAGTTCCAGATCCTGCGTAAAATGGTTGCGCGAGACGGCAAACATCAGGCGTTGCACCGGCAGGTGATTATTTACAATCTGCCGCGCGTGCGCCGCCAGCAGTGAACTGCGCGTCGCCGCCATGCCCGACCAGGTTTTGCTGAGCGCCTCCAGTTGTTCCAGATGAGCAAAAATGGCCGGGATTTCCTCTGTCTGCTGCTCATTGACGAACACCAACACGTCGCGGGTAACGGCGTTCAACAGATCGGTGCTGCCCGTTTTCGCCGTCTGAAGCTGCCGGGCAAGATTGACAAAGTGATATAGGGAATTGACCAGCACGGTATTCTGGCGCTTGAAATCATCCAGCGCCATTTCTTTCGCGCGCCATGACTGACGGGCAGAGGCCAGGGTTTCCGGACGCCCCATACGCTCAAACTGCATTTGCAGTCCTTGCAACAGATTTGTCACCTGCAAGGCGGAACTCGCCAATGAATCATAGCCCTGCAACTGACGATGCCGCAACCGCAGCATGTCCAGATTGATCCGGGTATCCAGCGCCAGAATCTGACGCATATCCAGTTCAACCCGGTCGCGCGCCTTGTCGTCAACTACGCTGCTCTGAACGTAAAACACGAACAGCGCGCTGCCTAGCAGCACCAGCAATAACCACGGCAAGAGTGTGCGCCAAACCGGTTTCAGTCTCATTGCAGTTTCTCCCCGGTGAGTGTGTGCAAAAAGAGCACGATGGACGAAACATCTTCCTGGGAGAGGTCTACCCCCAACTGGAAACGCCCCATGAGCGCTACCGCCTCTTCCAGCGAATCCGTCGAAGCGTCATGAAAATATGGCGCGGTCAGCGCTACATTGCGCAAACTGGGCACCTTGAACACATGTTTGTCTTCCTCACGCCCCGTAACGTTGAAACGCCCCAGTTCCGCCTGTGTCGCCTTCTTTCCGGCAAAATAATCCTGCATCACGCCAAAACGCTGGAAAAGATTGCCGCCGACATTTTCCCCCTGATGACAGGCCACGCAACCATGCCGCCGGAAAAGACGATAGCCCTCCAGTTCCTCATCTGTGAGCGCGCTGGCGTCGCCCAGCAGCCAGCGATCCATGCGCGAAGGCGTCACCAGGGAGCGCTCGTATTCGGCAATGGCGTCCTGCACCGCCTCCGCGGTAGGTTCCGATTGGTAAATGGCGCGAAAAGACGACGCCATCCGCGCGTCCGCGCGCAAGGTCGACAACACCTTTTCCCAGGTATTCGCCATTTCCACCGGATTGAGCAAAGGCCCCGCCACCTGCTCTTCCAGACTGCCCGCGCGTCCATCCCAGAACTGACGGAAGTTGAAGACGGCGTTATATACCGTCGGCGCATTGATGTCGCCTTCCTGCCCACCCACGCCAAGAGAACGGGCGCGCCGATCCACGCCGCCCGTCGCCAGATCATGACATGTGGCGCAACTGACGCTGCCGTCACGCGAAAGTCTCGCGTCATGAAACAGGATATTCCCCAACGCCACTTTCTGCGCGTTCAACGCCGCCAGTTCACGAATGGGCGACAATGGCTCATCCAAGCGCATGCTGGGCGCCGCCATCTCGTTGTGCAGGACATCCCTTGCCGGCTCCGCCGTCTCGTGAGGCTGGAAATGAAAATAGATGCCGCCCAGCGCCAGGGCAATACCCACCACCAACCCCAACGCAAGCCATTTTTTCCACCACGAAGAAGCATGTTCCGTTTTTCGGTTCAACATGTGCAAACACCCGCTATTCTCTTGTCTCAGGGGAAAACGCAATCATTTTATCGCGTTCGGGGCGTTTTCAGGGGAATCTCGGTAAAAAACGACCAAAGCAATCGCATGAATGCCCGTTTTTCCCCTTTCCCGCATCAAGAAAGAGTGACCGAAACCGGGAGAGGGGTTCAACCCCAGGTGCTTTATTCAAGACGCCTTGATTTTTGCGGCTACGCCGGAGGTACAACACCATCTCTCACCCCTTTGGGGTACACTTTCCCGCCAAGCGGGAGAGCGGGAGAGCGGGAGAGCGGTCGGCAGGTGGTGGCGCGAACTGAAAATGCGAAGTTGGCATTCATGCGATTGCCTTATAAAAACGACGAACGACAAACCCCGAACGGGGGACATATCGGTCATGCGCCCTTGTCCGCCGGAAGCGCCCCCGGCAGTCTTCAGGTGCCCGATGCGCTCAACGCACGGAAGCAATCAGATAATCCACGGCGGACTTGACCTCCGCGTCCGACAAGGCCGGATTCCCGCCTTTGGGTTGCATGAGTCCCTTGCCGTTCAGCGCGGTTGCATAAAGCGCCTCTTCACCCGCCGCCAAACGGCTTGCCCAAGCCGCCTTGTCGCCCTTCTTGGGCGCTCCGGCAACGCCATAGTCGTGACAAGTGAAACAGAGCGAGGCATAAACGCTCGCGCCATCCTTCACCGCCGGAACTGCGGGGCTTTCCGGAACCGCTACGCTTTCCGTCGCTGCCGGAGTCGCCGCGCTTTCGTCCGACGCCGCCACGTCCGCCGCTGCCACGTCCGACGCTGCCGCGTCCACCGCTGTCGCGCCCTGCAATTCAAAATTGGCCACTGGCGCAATACGCTGTGCCGCATCCTCCGTCGAAGGCACCGCTCCGCCTTTCAACGCCAAAGGCACGGCAACCGCCAAAAACAAACCCGCTGCAATCACGATTGCATACAATAGAGTCCGGTTCATGCCATCGTCCTTCGCTTGTAAATTGGAAAGTCATGATTATACCGCCAGCGCACGAAACAGACGAAATAATGGACGCTGCCCGGCAAAACCAGTATCATCGCAGCTCCACTGCGCGCCCGTAGCTCAGATGGATAGAGTACTGCCCTCCGAAGGCAGGGGTCGGACGTTCGAATCGTCTCGGGCGCGCCATTTCTGCGCTGCAAGCCATACTTGCTTCGCGTTCATGCCTG
>JAIRLE010000162.1 GCA_031259605.1 Zoogloeaceae bacterium | reverse complement strand
CTTTCGGTGCATCGGGTAAAACTCGCGCCGGGGGCGGGTGTCACCTTGGCGCCGTTCGCCGATGCGTATCGCTTGGTGGAATCGCCGGATACGGTACGTACCCTGGACGCCGAGGCGCTTGACGAGGAGGAAGGGAAAGATCGGGCGGATGGCCGGGACGAAGGCGACGAACAGCGCGACGTGCTGGGCGAACTGGAGATCATCGCGCGCCTGATGATTACCGGGGGCGAAGAGAAGGAAGAAGCGCGTCTGACCCGCGCCGACCGCAGTCTCATCCGTCAGTGTCTCATCGACGCGGCGACCCGTTGCGTGGCCGGGAAGCGTACCGTGCTCACCCGCGATGTGCGCGATGCCCTGCGCGAACGCGCACGCGACACGAGCCTGCCGGACGCCCGGCGCGCCCGCCTGCTGGAAATGGCCGATGCGATGGACATTTTTACGCAAGGCGCGGACGGAGAAATGTTCGACCGGCCCGGCTCGCCGTGGCCGGAGGCCGACCTCACCATCGTCGATCTGGCGACCTACGCGCGCGAGGGCTACAACGCGCAACTCTCCATCGCTTATATCTCACTCATCAACACGGTGAACAATCTCGCCGAGCGCGATCAATTCTTAGGCCGCCCGATCATCAACGTCACCGACGAAGGGCACATCATCACCAAAAATCCCCTGCTTGCGCCCTACGTTGTCAAGATCACCAAGATGTGGCGAAAGCTGGGCGCATGGTACTGGCTGGCGACGCAGAACGTCGACGATCTGCCCCGCGCCGCCGAACCGATGTTGAACATGATCGAGTGGTGGATCTGTCTCTCGATGCCGCCCGACGAAGTGGAGAAGATCGCCCGTTTCCGCGAACTCTCCTCGGCGCAGAAAGCCTTGATGCGCTCGGCCCGGAAGGAATCGGGGAAATTCACCGAAGGAGTGATCCTGTCCCGCTCGATGGAACTTCTCTTCCGCGCCGTGCCGCCGAGTCTCTATCTGGCGCTGGCGCAGACCGAACCGGAAGAGAAGGCCGAACGCTTCCGCCTGATGCAGGAATTGGGTATCGGCGAACTCGACGCGGCGATCCGGGTGGCGGAAAGGATCGACCAGGCGCGCGGGATCGCGCCGCTGGTCTGAAAGGTTTATTGGACGTTTTTTGAAGCAGTCCGCCGTCTGGCGGTCTTCCCAGGCAGCCGCGATCTTCGAGGCTGCGCGCGGAAATTTCCGCGTGATCGACCCGTTCGCTTCGCATCTCCCGCGCGAACAGCCATCGTCCCCGGTGGCGGATGCTGTGTTTTCTTGCCGGCTCGCCGGTCTCTTCTTTTCATCCCCGGGAGGGTCGTTCCCCTCCGGGGGCGGCGCCTCCGTTTCCTTTCAGGAGCTTGCCATGCCCCCTATGGACGATTCCAAGACATTGGAAGATGTCATCGACCACACCGGCTACGCGATACAAGCGAGCCGCGCCGCTGCTTCAGACGAGGCAGAGGCAAATTTCTGGTCTCAATGCGCCGCAGTGCAAGAAGTGTCGCGGGCGCTGTTCGGGGGATGGCCTCCCCCGGACGCTTACCTTGCGATGTGTCGCACAGCCGCGGAAAAAGCCGGGGATTATTTCCCCGGATGGTGGCAGCACCCCGGATTCTACAGCGTCCGGGATTATGCCGCCGATATTGTCGCGGCCGCGATACCGTTTTCCTCGTTTCGCCTCGGAAAATCAAGTTCCCCGGCGAAGACCAAAAACTCTTGCGCTCCCTGAGCGCAAGGCTTTCCTCCCGGAACGACGTGGCCACACCGGGCCGGCGCTTCCAGAACTTGCAAGGAGCAAATCATGCACGTTTTCAGAAAGGCGTTCTTGGCGCGCCTGGACGCGCTCCACGAAACCTCCCCCGGTCACGCGCGTCGTCAGGCGCGCGCCTTCCGGCTGGTGTGCGAGGCTTATCGCATCGCGCGCCAGGCGGCGCGCCGGGCGGCTTCCACGCGGAAAATAATCCGCGTCGGGGCTTTTTCCGTCCAACCGTGGATAGCTTGTTCCCGTCCGGAAGGCGCTGTCCT
Organism: Zoogloeaceae bacterium; assembly: GCA_031259605.1. GTDB lineage: Bacteria > Pseudomonadota > Gammaproteobacteria > Burkholderiales > Rhodocyclaceae > Azovibrio. Next base: position 2,661 of record JAIRLE010000162.1, on the reverse strand, counting down.
CTGGACAGATCATCGGCCTGGAATGGATCATCATTTCGGGGCAATGGCGGATGATCCGCCTCTCCACAGACTGACAGGATGCTCGGCGCATCGCGGCAAGCGCTGATGATGGTCCATCCTCGGAAACGAGGGCCTTCGGCTCTCGTTTCCATCCCATAGCCGCCGCAAGGCGGTGCGTGGTTTTCTGACCGGCGCTTCCCTGGCCGGTATTTCATCCCCTGGAGGGTCGTTCCCTCCGGGGCGGCGCCTCCGTTTCTTTTCTGGAGGTTCGCCATGTCTTTTCATCCTCACGTCGCCGATTCCGCTTCCTGCGCTTCCTGCGCGCTCCTGCAACCTGTTACCTGGCAAAAAGAGGAAGAGGACGGAATCATCCGTCAGGCCCTCGCCATACTGGAAAAACGCTTGTTCCAGGGCGGGCCGGTCTTCGATCAGCCCGAAGCGGTCGCCGAGTATCTGCGTCTCAAGCTCGCCGCCGAACCCAACGAGGTGTTTGCCGTCCTGTTCCTCGACGCTCAGAATCGGGCGCTGGCTTTCGAGCCGCTGTTCCGGGGTTCGGTGAACCAGACTTCGGTGTATCCGCGCGTGGTCGCGCAGCGCGCCCTGCTGCTCAATTCGACCGGAATCGTCGTCGCCCATTCGCATCCTTCGGGCAAGACCGATCCCTCGGAGGCCGACCGCCAATTCACCAGGACGCTCCGAACAGCGCTCTCGGTGCTCGACGTCCGGCTGCTCGACCATTTCATCATCGGCCAGGGGGAACCCTTCTCCTTCTCCGAACACGGCCTGCTGTAAGGCTGTTCTCACCGGGAGCCCGCGGGCTCCCGGTTCTTCCCTGTCGCCGCCCTTACCGCGTCCCGCGGTCGATCTCCGACGCGGCCAGCGTGCTGGAGAGTCCCCAGCTTAAGCTCCGGTCGTATTCCCGCTCCGGCAGCAGCATCTCCAGCAGCGTCTGGTCGTCGCCAGCATGGTAGTCAATGCCCATGCCGCTTTCCCAGAGTCCGATGTAATACTCCATCCGGGAAACGTAGTTCGGAGGATAGGTCGCCTGTTCGATGGGGGAAGCCGCCTGATACTCGGCGATGCACGTCTTGTAGAAGTGGGTGAAGGTATTGGTCGCCTGCTGTTCTTGTTGCGCCTGGGCGCAGACTATCTGCTTCCAGGCTTGCCGTTGCTGGTAATGTTCATAGAATGCGGCGCGGCGTTCATTGAGGGTGAAGGCGTCGCCCTGGTCGTACATGATTAGCGCCAACTGCTCGCGGGAAAGTCCCGCGAAGGGATTCTTCCCGCTCTTGCCGCTGACGAATTGGGTGGCCTGCTCGGCGCGCGAGAGCAATTCCGGGTCGTCGGATTTGGGATTCTCGGCCTCGGCGCTGGCCCGGTATCCGCTGAACCAGTAGCAGTCATCGCCGACCACCTCGTTTCTCAGGGATTTTTCCAGCGCCGCGAGCTGCACCCGTGTTTTGCCCGCATCGCGTGCCACCGCGCGCTCGGCGGCTTCGTTCAACTGGCGGGCAAGCGTCGAAATCAAGGGAGCATCGCTTGCGTCGGCGGAAATCTTGTCGCTGCCTTTCGGCGTGTCTACCGAAATGCCTGCGAGGGACGACGTAGCGCCCCAAGCGGTCGTGGCATAAGCGTTGATGTAAACCATGAGACTCCCCGGACAAGCCATTCCTCTGAAATAACGGCGTTGGTGCGGGAGGCTTGAGGACAATCCGGTGGCCAGTATCCGGTCATGGGCCGGATACTGGAAACTCACTTCATCGTGAACGTCACCGCCCAATCGAATGTGCTCGGATTGGTATAGGTGATGGTGGCCGTGCAGATCGCGCCGCCGCTCGATTCGTAGGATTTCGTCCAGTTGGGAATGATGACGTTGCCATTCGGCGTATACGTCGGCGTGCCCGTGTAGCTCGTGTGGAAAATGCAACGCTTGCTGCCGATCGTGTAGCGGACGTGCGCACCCGTCACCAGATCCGTGGCGGGATTTCCCACCACATAAACATCTGAACTCCCAGGAGGTACCGTGGTATCGGGCGGTGGATTGGCATTGGCATAGGTGTAGGCTTCGCCGCTGCCGAGGGTGGAATACGTCGCATTCTGCGAAGCGTGCAGGTTCTGAAAGGTGATCTGGACATCGACGGCGAAGGCCGCTCCGGGCGCGACGAGGAAGGTCGCGGCGGTCAGCGTGGACAGGAATGGCAAGGTTTTCATGAGGAATACTCCAAGTTGGTAAGCGCCCGGTAAAGACGCCGTTTCACTCTATCAGCGCGTCATTCCCCGCAAGCGTGCAGCGCGTCACGCTCCGCCCGCATCTTTCGTCACTTTTGGGAGCGCGGCCGCCGTCCCCAAAAAATCGGACAAGTTCGAGTGCGGATTCTTTGTCGCTTTTCGGGCGCGCTGATGGCTAATCATACGAATAGAGGGCCGCGAGGCCCTCGTTCCCATCCCGTGCGGATTTGGCCGTGCAATGCGTTACGCATGTGCGGAATGCAATGCCACGCTCGCCCGCGCCGATGCTGCCGGGCGTGACGGAATTCATGAACCCGGCCAGGTTCATTGCGCCGGGATGTATCGCCAATGCTAGATTGATCCGGCGCGGTTCCTCCGCGCCGGGTATCCGCCTCACCGTATCCGTTTCCAAACCGCTGGAGGCATATCACA
>JAIRLE010000152.1 GCA_031259605.1 Zoogloeaceae bacterium | reverse complement strand
ATCGGACCATTCAAGGTTGATCGGTCGGCCGAACGACGGTTTCACTGATGGCGATCCGACGCGGGCGGACAAAGGCCGGGAGATGGCTTGCTCTTCCTCAACAACGCGAATGGATGGCGCAATCGCCCTGACGCGCCGGGCGTGATTACTTACCCGTCGCCAAACAAGGCGACAATGATCCGCCAAAAGCTTGCATGGTCACTGTATTGCCTGTCGACAAACCAAACCATGCGACTGACGAGTAATTGCTCCCCGCCTGGAGGCTTTTCCCTCCACGTTGCATCATGCCCGTATAATCTCATGTTTTCGCGTGATCTCCGCGCGGCATGGAGCAAACCAATGGATATGGATAGAGCGCGCCGCAACATGGTAAACCAGCAGATTCGGCCATGGGATATGGCGGATCAATCGGTGCTGGAATTGCTGTCGCGCGTAAGGCGTGAGGATTTCGCGCCATCGCCTTGGCGGAACCTGGCTTTTGTGGATATGGCGCTGCCATTGGGAGAAAAGCCGCATCAGACGATGCTGGAACCCAAGATGGAAGCCCGCTTTCTCGAGGCGCTGACAGTCATGCCGACGGACAAGGTATTGGAGATTGGCGCGGGCAGCGGTCATATGGCGGCACTGCTGGCGGCAAAGGCGGAATATGTGGTCAGCGTGGAAATCGACGCGGACGTCGCCGGACAGGCGCGCGCCAATCTGTGCCGCGCCGGGGTGGAAAACGCGCGGGTGGAAATTGCCGACGGCAGCGCCGGATTCATCGCGTGCGCGCCCTATGATGTCATCGTGATTTCCGGCGGCGTGCCGGAAATTCCGTCCGTCATCCTGCAACAACTACGTCCCGGCGGGCGTCTGCTTGCCGTGGTCGGGCAGCCGCCCCTGTTGCGCGCGGAACTCGTGCGCGTCCTTGCCGGGCAGCCGCCCCAGGTCGAGGTTCTGTTCGAAACCTGCCTGCCGTATCTGGAAAACTTTTCGACGGCTCCGGCGTTTTCGTTATAGAGGAACCATGCGCCCTTCTCGCCCTGCCTTGTTCCTTTTCCTCTTCGCCTTGCTGCCCACGGCGGAAGCGATGGATTTGTTGCAGGCGTATCGCCTGGCACAGGCGAACGACGCCGAATTCGCCGCCGCCAGCGCCGCGCGCGATGCCGGACGCGAGCAGATGCCGCAGGCGCGCGCCGGATTGTTGCCCAGTCTGGCGCTTTCCGGCGAAAGCGCATGGAACGAACAGGAAATCGATAGCGGCGCAACCCGCGTTGACCGCAGCTACAACAGCCATCGCCACGCCCTGACCCTGACGCAGCCGCTATTCCGCTGGCAAAACCTGATTGCCTACGCGCAGGGAAAAACGGCTGTGGCGCTTGCCGAGGCGCGTTTTGTCGAGGCCAGGCAACAACTCATCCTGCGGGTATCCGGCGCTTATTTCGAAGTCCTGAATGCGCTCGCCAACCTGGAAGCGGCGCGCGCGCAAAAGCTCGCCATTGCCCAGCAACTGGAACAGGCGCGGTTGAATTTCGAGGTAGGCGCGGCCACCATCGTCGATGCGGTGGAAGCCGAATCCCGTCACGATCTTGCCGAGGCGCAGGAAATCGCCAGCGAAAACGAACTGGAAATCCGGCGCGAGGCCCTGCGCGTCATGGTAGGCGACATGCCGGAAACGCTGGCGCGCCTGGACGCGCGAAAATCCATCGAACCGCCGCAACCCGCCCGAATGCCGCCCTGGGTCGAGGCTGCGCAAACGCACAACATCGGCGTGCAGATTGCCGCGCACAACGCGGATATCGCGGAAAAGGAGATCGCCAGGGCAAGAGCTGGACACTATCCCACGCTGGATCTGGTCGCCAGCGGCGGCAAGAGCCGCACCCAGGACGGCAGCGGCCTCTCCCGTCCGGAAACGGAGGCGAACAGCATCGGGCTGCAACTCAACCTGCCGCTGTTTTCTGGCGGCGGCATCTCTTCGAAGACGCGCGAGGCGGCGGCCAACCACCGGGCCGCCCTCTCCCTGCTGGAAGCCGCGCGCCGCAACGCCGCGCTTTCGGCGCGCCAGAATTTTCTCGGCGTGGTCAATGGCCTGGCGCAAATCCGGGCGCTGGAAGCCGCGCTGGCCTCGTCGCTTACCTCGCTGGAACACAACAAGACGGGTTACGAGGTCGGGGTGCGCATCAACATCGATGTCCTGAATGCCGAACAACAGGTGTTCACGACCCGCCGCGATCTCGCCCGCGCCTACCACGACACCCTGCTCGCCCGCCTGCGCCTGAAAGCCGCCGTCGGTGCGCTCGATGAAAACGACATCATCGGCATCAACGCGCTGTTGCAGCTTCAGGAATCCGCGGTTGGAACCCGGGAAGCGGAAACCGCCGCCCACCCGCCCGCTCATTTTACGGACGATGGCTGAATCCGCTCCGGAAAGGACGCATGCGCAGAGGCGACCATCGCGCCCTACGGAAAACATGTCCTTTCATCGCGCCTCCTCCCGGAGGAATGCCAATATGCGCGTGGTCGCGCCTTGATATTGGGCGGCGAACGCCAGGGCGGCGACACGCATGGCGGCCTGGCGTTCCGGATGGGCGAAGAGCGCCGCCAGCGCTTCTTGCAGCGACTTCGCGTCGCCAACCCGCAACGCCGCGCCTGAGCGCACGGCATCGAGGCTGGCGCGGGCGAAGTTGAAGGTGTGGGGGCCAAAGAGCGCCGGACAGGCGCAGGCTGCCGCTTCGATGAGATTCTGGCCGCCAAGGGGCAAAAGGCTGCCGCCGATGAAGGCAACGTCCGCCAGCGCATAATAGGCCGCCAGTTCGCCCATGCTGTCGCCCAGCCAAACCTGTGTTTCCGGCGTCGGCAAGCCGTCGCCGCGCCGCGCGAGCGCAAGGCCGCGCGCCTCGACGAGCGCCGCCACCGCGTCGAAACGCTGCGGATGACGCGGCGTCAGCACCAGGAGCGGCGGCGGCGCGCCCGGCGGCAAACATGCCGGGAGCCGCGCCGCCACATCGAGCAACAGGGCTTCCTCTCCTTCGCGGGTGCTGGCCGCCAGCCAGATCGGACGCGCGCCCGCGCCCAGTATCTCCGCGCGCCACACCTTGCCTCGCGCCAGCAATTCTGGATCGGGGCGCGCGTCGAATTTCAGGTTGCCGCACACGAAAACCCGCGTCGCGCCCAGGAAGGCCAGCCGCCGCGCGTCCGCGCGCTCCTGCGCCGCCACCGCGCGCAGACAGGCAAAGGCCGGACGCGCCAGCTTCACGATCCGCGCATAGCCGCGCGCCGAACGGCTGGAAAGACGGGCATTGACCAGCATCACCGGCACACCTTGTCGCTTGGCGGCAAACAGCAGATTGGGCCAGATTTCCGTCTCCAGCAACACGCCGAAATCCGGCCGGAAATGCCGGAAAAAGCGCCGCGCGGCGTCCGGCGCGTCATAGGGCAGATACGCCCGCACGACCCGCGCGTTATCCCGATACGCCGCGCTTCCCGCATTGCGCCCTGTGGGCGTCATGCTGGTGAGCAGCAGCGCGTGTCGTGGATACGCCGCCAGCAATCCCTCTATCAACGGCTTTGCCGCCCGTGTCTCCCCCAGCGACACCGCGTGTACCCAGAGTAGCGGCGTCGGCGCGCGCTTGCCGTAGAAGCCGAACCGCTCCCGCCAGTGGCACCGGTAATCCGCTTGCCGACGGCTGCGCCACAAAAGGCGCAAAAGAAGTCCCGGCATGAACAGATAGAAAAAAAGGCTGTAGAGCAAACGCATGATGGGCCAAGGATAGCGCATTGCGCCAGAGGTTTTGCGCCGGGATTCCCGGTAACGTTCGCGCGCGGCGCGAGCGGCCGCCCAAACGAGCAGCGCGCCCAGCGCGGCAACCGCGGCAGCGGGCAGCGCGAGGGCAACGACCTGCCAGTGGATGTCCCGGTTCATCAGCGCCTCGCCGGGCGCATCGGGATTCACCCAGACCCATGCCTTGTCGCGGTAAAGGAGTTCCGCGTAGGCGGCGCGCGCGGCGGCGGCGCTGTCCATGTCGGCATGCGGCCCATAGCGGCTGGCGCGGTAGAGGACGCCCTTTACACGATAGGCATAACGCGTTTGCAGACGTATGCCGCGCGCGTCCTGCGTGAGGGTGACGGCCTCGATTCTCGCCATCACCTGTGTCCAGCCGCGGCTGCGCCAGACCTCGGCAAACGGCGACAACGCCAGCCGCCAGATCGCGATCAGCCCGCTGCCCAGGAACAGCAGCGCCAACAACAGAAGTCCCGCCCGCGCCAATATCCGTCCGGGCAGGAAAGTGACATTGGGAACGAACAGCATCAGAAGACGGAAGACGGAAGACGGAAGACAGAGCGCACGCTTTGTGGTACGTGGCCGGTGGCCGGTGGTCGCGCGTTTGGCATGCAGGACTCCCGTTCAGGCTGCCGATTACTGACTGCGAAGGCCGCTTCGTCCTCTGTCCCCAGGGCAGGAACATGAAAAGCGCTTCATATTCATCGCGTGATTCATCCCGGAAGGCAGGAAGTTTGCGGCTGCGCCGTATGGAACACATCCCTCTCCCGTCTCCGGGCTGAACACGGGAGAGGGGCAAGGGGGAAGAGGGTGGCCGAAGGCCGGGAGAGGGTGTCGCCCATTTACCGCTCCCTGCTCCAATTACGCATGATTCGATGCTCCGGCTTTGTCTCTGTCTCCTCCCTTGAGCAACGCAAGCTGCGTTTCGAGTTGCCGGATGCGGACGGTTTTGACCTGGGTCATCTGCTCGCGCAGCCAGCCGAGCCAAAGGTCGAAGCCTTCGCCGCTGGTCGCGGAAAGCAGGAAGGCTTGCAGTTGCGGGTTGATGCGGCGGGCATAGGCCGTTGCTTTTTCGGGGTCGAAGTCCACATGGGGCAACAGGTCGGTCTTGTTGATCAGCATCAGGCGAGAAGCGTGGAAAATGTCCGGGTACTTCAAGGGTTTGTCCTCGCCTTCCGTGACGGAAAGAATGACAACCTTGGCGGCCTCGCCCAGATCGAAAGCCGAGGGACACACCAGATTGCCGACGTTTTCGACAAACAGGATGCCGCCTTCCGGCGGCGACAGTTTTTCCAGCGCGTGACCGAGCATGTGCGCGTCCAGGTGACAACCCTTGCCGGTATTGATTTGCAGGGCGGGAATGCCCACAGCGCGGATGCGTTCGGCGTCGAACCGCGTTTCCTGGTCGCCTTCGATGACCGCCAGCGGCAATTCTTCCTTCAACGCGGCCAGGGTGCGCACCAGCAGCGTGGTCTTGCCGGAACCTGGGCTGGACACCAGATTCAGCGTCAGGCAGGCGGCGTTTGCGAAACGCTTGCGGTTTTCTGCGGCATGGGCGTTGTTCCTGGCGAGAATATCCGCCTCGACGGCAACCCTGCGCGTTGCCGGGGAATGCGTGTGCGTGCGCGCCATGCTTTCATCGTCGATCCGGGGGGCTTCGCTTTCACAGCCACAGGTAGTACACATCGCCTTCTCCTATTCGATTTCGATTTCCTTGATCCGCATTTCCATGCCGCCTACCGCCTGCACCTGGAAACTGCCGCACTGCGGGCAAGGATCGGCCAGCGCCGCCAGCGGCACCGTCCGACCGCAGGGCATGCACCAGCCATGACCCGGCAGAACGCGGATATCCAACTGCGCCGCCGCCGCCACTGTATCGCGGATCGCGGCGTCAAAGCAAAAGCGCAAGGCTTCGATTTCGACGTTGGCAAGCGCGCCAATTTCCAGGGTGACGCGGGTGATGCGCCGCGCCGCTTCCTGTCGCGCGGTATCTTCCAGGATGCGGAGTATGCCTTCCGCCAGCGACATTTCGTGCATTTCACGCCCGCCCCCGCCATTCGACGCGATATGGGACGCACGGATCGAGCGCCAGCGTCGCGCATTCCAGCATCCGCCGCAGCCCCACATCATCGGCGCTTTCGGCGTTGGCGGCGCGCAGGGCGGCGAATTGCGCCGCAAGCGGCGCGGCATTGGCAAAATTCCGGTCGGTGGGCGTATGCACACGATAGGCGTCGATGCGCCCGGCGCGAAGGCGCAAAACGTGTGTCAGCGCGCCGCGCGCCGTTTGCGTCCTGCCCGCGCCAATGCCGTATCCGCCACGCGCGCGCAGCGGATACGGCGTGTTGCTTTGCAGCGCCCGCCAAACTTCTCGCGCGCGCGCGAAAAGCGCGTGGACGGGCGAAGGCTCGACGGAAATGTCAAGGGCAAGTTCACGCATCATGCTTTGTGTCGCCTCGGCAAACGCTGCGGGCGACGCCTCGGTTTGCCGGTGCCAGCGCGCGAACGCCGAACGCGCCGCTTCCTGCTTCGCCAGCGGATACGCCAACGCCGCTGGCCAGTCCAGGCACAACCGCCACAGACAGGCATGCAGACGCTCCCGCCACAAGGCGCGGTCGTCGACTTCCGGCGGCAAGCAGCCAGCAGCAGCCGCCAGCGCCGCCGCCGCCACGGCCTGTTGCGCCTTGCCGCACAGGGTGTAGACCAGCGGCACGGCGGCAATCACCTGCGCGCCGGTCATGCCGACGAACAGCCGCGCGACGTCCGGACGTTCGAGCCGGACGCGAATATCGACCCGGCCCCGTCGGCAGTTCGCCCGAATGAGCAGTCCGCCCGCCGCAATCATGCCAGACCCAGAAACGCCCGCCGACTTTTGCCGTCAGCATGTTCAGCGGCAGGGATGAAAAGTCCGGACAGCACGGCGCTGGCGGTCTGTCGCGCCGCTTCCTGCGAGGCGAATTGATGTGGCGGGGAAAACAGCGAACAGAAATGATAGACGCCCAGTTCCTCACCGGCAGCGGCAATGAATTCATACGCGCCGGAAGGGAACCGCCAGAGTTGCGTGCCGCCCGCAACAGTTTCCGGCCAGGGCGCGCGGGCGCGGGCGGCGGGCAAGAGCAGCAGATTCACTGCCCAGGGCGTGATCAACACGCCCAGCCAACGTCCGTTCTCCGTCCGCCGGAACCCGACGGCTTCCACCACGAGCGCCGGATTGCCGAACGGCATGTCCGCCATGCCGTTCGCGGCAACACGCCGGAAGACGCGCGTGAGGCTTCTTTCGGGATTTTGAGAGTGCAAGACAGTCTGCATGGGCGGATTCTTTCACGTCATGCCGCACATCGTCCAGAAGTTTGTCTGTCACGATAAGCGACGGCGATACGACCAGCGCAAGGGCGCAAGCAAAAATTAGCGACAGCCCTTCAGGGCTGTCGCTAATTTTTGCTGCCCCGACGTAAAAAACACTGGCATTTTTCGATGCCATTCAGGATAATACGCTTTCTTTTTTTGATAACCGAAGGAGTCCGTTCATGAAAAAATCCCTGCTTACCTTGTGCGCCGCCCTTTCCCTGGCTTTTTCCACAGGGCTTGCCCAAGCGGCGGACAATGCCGCGCCGAAAAAAGAACCCACTCCGGCGCAAAAAGCGCAACGGGAAAAAATGAAAACCTGCAACCAGGAAGCCAAGGCGCAATCCCTGAAAGGCGACGCGCGCAAGACATTCATGAAACAGTGCCTGTCCACAAACGCTCAAACCAAAGAATAGTCCTGGCAGACGGCAGACAATACCCTCGCCCACTTGCGGGAGAATGCCCCCTTTTCTGCTTGGCGAGGGCGGGGGAAAACGGGTATTCATGACGTTGGACCGGCAGCCTTGAAGGGCTGCCGCTAATTTCTTGCTGCGATTGCCCTGCTTTGCGCGACGGGTGCGATAAAAAGTGGCGGAAATTCCGCCAAAAGCGAGGCGCAGGGTCAGCCCTTGCGGGCTGCCAAAAGGGCGACCACAAGGGTCGCCCCTGCAACGAAGGGAAGCGCAAGCCGTTACTCATCCGCAACTTCTGATTGCGCCCTCGCGCGGCGTGTTTCTGATTCCTGGCAAGGCGATCCCTTATAATCTCCAGATTTTATGCGCTGGCGGACATTTGGTGTGTTCGCCTGTTCTCATGGCGATTTTTGTCCTCGGAATCAATCATCATTCCGCGCCTCTGGCGATGCGCGAGCGGGTCGCGTTTCAGGATGAAACGCTGCCGCAGGCGTTGACGGAACTGACGCAAGACGCGCAAATGCGCGAGGCGGCGATTTTGTCGACCTGCAACCGCACGGAGATTTATGGCGTCGCCGAAGCGCCGGAAGCCGCCGTGGAATGGCTGGCGCGGCATCACCGGATCGATGGGGCGCGGCTCTCCCCTTTTCTTTATGTCCTCACGGGACGCGAGGCGGCGCGGCATGTGTTTCGCGTCGCCAGCGGCCTGGATTCGATGGTGCTGGGCGAAGCGCAGATTCTGGGGCAGATGAAAGAGGGCGCGCGTCGGGCGGAGTCGGCGGGAACGTTGGGGGTTTATCTGCACAAGCTCTTCCAGCGCGCCTTTGCGGTGGCCAAGGCGGTACGCAGCGGCACCGCCATCGGCGCGAATACGGTTTCCATGGCCGCCGCCGCCGTGCAGTTGTCCGGGCAGATTTTCGAATCCATCGCCCGTCAGCGCGTACTGTTCATCGGTGCGGGCGAGATGATCGAGTTGTGCGCGACGCATTTTTCCGCCCAGTCGCCCTGCGGGATTACCGTCGCCAATCGTACCGTGGAGCGTGGCGCGGCGCTTGCCGGTCGACTGGGCGGCAAGGCCATCCGCCTGGATGAACTGGCGGATGACCTGTGGCGGCACGACATCATCGTTTCCTGTACGGCCTCGCCCCTGCCCATCATCGGGTTG